>JAJZNF010000075.1:3259-5730 GCA_021847985.1 Actinomycetes bacterium
TGACCACTCCGGTGCCGCCGATGCCGACCATGCGGATGCGCGTCCCCTGGGCCGGCACCCGGATCTCCGGGTCGGGGAGACCCAGGGCCGGGAGCGCGTGCCCCTTCGCCTTGCCCTTGCCCGGCTCGACCAGCAGGAAAGAGGGGCAGTCGCCCTTCAGGCAGGAGCGGTCGTGGCTGCAGGAGCCCTGGTTGATCCTGGTCTTGCGCCCGAACTCGGTCGTCACCGGCTCGACCGAGAGGCAGTTGGACTTCTCGCCACAGTCCCCGCAGCCCTCGCAGATGCGCTCGTTGATGATAACGATGTCCTTGGGGGTGGAGAGCTTGCCGGCACGGCGGCGGCGGCGCTTCTCGATGGCGCAGAGCTGGTCGTGGATGATGACCGTGGTTCCGGGCACCTGGGCCAGCTCCCGCTCCACCTCGGCGAGCTCCTCGCGCGGGCGGACCTTGATCTGGCGGGGCAGGTCGACGGTGCGATAGCGGGTGGGGTCGTCGGCGGTGACCACCACCTTGGAGACGCCCTCCAGGTAGAGGAGTTCGATCATCTCGGGGATGGAGAGCCGGCCCTCCACCCGCTGGCCGCCGGTCATGGCCACGGCGTCGTTGTAGAGGATCTTGTAGGTGATGTTGGTGCCCGCCGCGACCGAGGCGCGGATGGCGAGCGAGCCCGAGTGGTGGAAGGTCCCATCCCCCATGTTCTGCACGAAGTGCGTGGCCGAGGTGAAGGGGGACATCCCGATGAACTGGGCGCCTTCGCCGCCCATCTGGGTCACCCCGGCGAGCTTGCCCCGGTGCGAGGGGTTGAGAAGCACCAGGGTGTGGCAGCCGATCCCGGCCCCGACCACGGTGTCGTCCCCGGCACGGGTGGAGGTGTTGTGGGGGCAGCCGGAGCAGAAGAAGGGAGTGCGTTGCTCCAGAACCTCGATCTTGCGCTCGGCGATGGCGTCGAGCTCGGCGATGCGCTTCTCCACCCCGGGCGCCTCGAAGTGCGCCAGCACCCGCCTGCCCAGCGAGCGGGTGACGTCGTCGGCCTCGAGCGCCCCGTGCTTGGGGACCAGAGCCAGGCCCTTGTCGTCCACCTTGCCGGTGACGAGAGGCGCCCCGGCGCGTCCGTAGAGGATTTCCTTGATGGCGCTCTCCACGAAGGGGCCTTTCTCTTCGACCACCAGGATCTCGCGAAGGCCCTGGGCGAACTTGAAGACCGAGGAGGGGTCGAGGGGATGAAGAGCGGCCACCTTCATGACCCGGATGCCGGGGGAGTCGGCCAGTCCCGTCTCGGCCAAGGCGGTGAGCAGGTCGAAGTAGGTGGTTCCGGTCGCGACGATGCCCAGGGTCGCCGAGGGCGAGCCGTGCACCGGGTTGAGGTCGTTGAGGCGGATGTACTCGCGTGCAAGCTCCAGGCGCACGCCCACCATGGTCTCCTCCAGCGCCAGCAGGTTCGGCCCGAGCAGCTCGGCGTTGGGGCGATGGCGGTAGGGGCGTCCGTTCACCTCGATGGTGGGAATGACCGCCTCCACAAAGGGGGCGAGGCGAACCACGCCGGTGGAGTCCGCCACCTTGGTGACGACCTTGAAGCCGGCCCAAAGGCCGGAAGCGCGCGAAAGCAGCACCGCGTGGCGGAAGAGGGAGATCATCTCGGAGGTGTTGCCGGGGAAGAAGACCGGCATGCCCAAAGCCGCCAGGCTGGCGTCCGAGCAGCCCGGAACGGTGGAGGACTTGGCGGCGGGATCGTCGCCCGCCAGCGCAATAGCGCCGCCGGTGGGGGCGGTGCCGATGATGTTGCCATGGCGCATGGCATCGGAGGCGCGGTCCACGCCCGGGCTCTTGCCGTACCAGACGCCGGTGACTCCGTCGACCCCCTCCTTGCGCCATCCCTCGAGCAGCTGTGTGCCCACCACCGCGGTCGCGGCGAGCTCCTCGTTGAGGCCCGGGCGGAAGACCACGTTGCCGGGCTCGATCACCGCGCGGGAGCGCTCGAGTTCGGTGTCGAGGCCACCAAGGGGGGAGCCCTGATATCCGCTGACGAAGACCGGGATGTTCAGCCCCTCAGCGGCGTCGGCGCGAGCCGAGTCCAGAAGAGCTCTTACGATCCCCTGGATCCCCGAGAGGGGCACGCTCCCTTGGCTAAGCAGGTAGCGGTCCTGAAGCGAGCTGAAGCCCGCCTTGTTCGATTGACTCATCACATCTCCGTGTGAGGCGATGCCCACTTGTCGCTCGTGGCGGCGGCACCATTCCCGACCTTGGCCATGCGCTACGCATTGGCCGCGCCAACGGGTGCCGGGCAGCTTCTACCAACTGCGAGTTTACGCCAAAGGGGCGCTCCGGCGCGGGCATGCCGCTGTGGATATCGCACTGCAATCGGTTGCCGGTGCAGCCCGTCCCCTTGGCGCTCCGGTCCTGCCCACGGATGGTGCGGGCCTGTGCTCCGTTGTTCGACTCTACCCGCCGATCCCCACTATCGGCTTGTTGAGC
>JAJZNF010000027.1 GCA_021847985.1 Actinomycetes bacterium
GGCGCGCCAATGTCTTGGCCACCTCGGTCTTGCCCACCCCGGCCTCCCCCTCCAGAAGAAGCGGACGGCGAAGCGCGAGCGCCAGGAAGATCGAGGTCGCCAGCGACTCCGAAGCTATGTAGTCGGCCTCGGCCAGGCGCCCGGCCAGCTCGGCCGGGCTGCCAATTCCGAGTTGGGCACAGACGGAGGGCAGCTCCTCGGAGCGCTCCTCGGTCAACTTGCCACTTTGGGCCAATGCCACTCCAGACCTAAGCGGACGCCTCCTGCAGTGCACGGCGTACGAGCACGCTTGCCAGGTGACGGCGGTATTCGGCCGAGGCATTCAGGTCGGAAGGCGGATCGATCCCCTCTGAGGCGAGGTTAGCGGCCTCCTCGATCGAGGCTCCCTGGTTGATGGCGTTCTCGCTGGCTGACGCGCGCAGCGGCGTCGATCCCATGTTTACCAGGGATATTCTAGTTGAACCGTTGCGAACCACAGCGACACCGACGATCGCCCAGTCCTGGGCACGGCGATTGAACTTCTTGTAGGCCCAGCCGCCGGAGACCTTCGGCACTCGGATCTCGGTTAGCACCTCGCCCTGGCCCAGGTCCGTCTCCAGGAAGCCCTTGAAGAAGTTGGCCGCCGGGACCGTCCGCTCCCCGGACGCGCTGCGCACCACCATGGTGGCATCCAGCGCCAGCACCGCGGCAGGCAGATCCGAGGCACCGTCGCCGTGGGCGATCGAGCCGCCGATGGTGCCCCTGTGGCGCACCGCCGGGTCCCCGACCTCCCCCGCTACATGGGAAAGGATCGGCACCGAATGCTTCAGCACGGCCGAGGTCTCCAGGTCACGGTGACGGGTCAGGGCCCCGATCGCCACGTGGTCGCCGCGGTCCTCGATGTAGTTGAGCTCCGAGAGCCGGCCGATGTCCACCAGCGTGGAGGGTGCGGCCAGGCGAAGCTTCATGAGCGGCAGCAGCGAATGCCCGCCGGCGATCAGCTTGGCGTCATCCGAGCCGTCAAGAATGGAGATGGCCTCGGCGACGCTGCCGGCGCGCACGTAATCGAATGTGGATGGGAACATCTGGAAAAATCCCTTCGTCTAATCCTGTCCAAGTCCTTATTTGCGCGTCGCGGCCGAGATGGCCCGCCACACACGCTCCGGGGAGGCCGGCATCTCGATGTTCTCGATGCCGAGGTGGCTGAGAGCGTCCACGATGGCGTTCATCACCGCCGGAGTCGAGGCGATGGTCCCCGCTTCGCCGATGCCCTTGACCCCGAGGGGGTTGGTGGGGCTCGGTGTCACCGTCTCGCCCAGCTCGAAGGAGGGGAGCTCCGCCGCGGAGGGCACCAGGTAGTCGGCCAGCGTGGCGCTGATCAGGTTGCCCGCCGAGTCATAGGAGGCCTCCTCGAAGAGGGCCTGGGCCACGCCTTGGGCAATGCCGCCGTGCACCTGCCCTTCGATGATGAGAGGGTTCACGCGGTTTCCGCAATCGTCCACGGCCTGATAACGGACGAGGTCCACCTTGCCCGTCTCGGTGTCCACCTCCACGACCGCGATGTGGCTGCCGTAGGGGAAGGTGAAGTTCGGCGGGTCCCAGGAGACCGAGGCCTCCAGGTTCGGCTCCATGCCGTCGGGGAGGTTGTGCGCGGTGAAGGCCTCGAGGGCCGCGGCCGCCAGCGGGAAGGCGCGGTCCGGGGAGCCCTTCACGGTGAAGACGCCCTCGGCGTAGTCGAGGTCCTCCTCGGCCACCTCCAGCTGATGCGCAGCGATCGCCTTGGCCTTGTCGAGCACCCGCTCGGTGGCGATGTGGATGGCGGAGCCTCCGACGGCCAGCGAGCGGGACCCGTAGGTGTCCATGCCGTAGGGGGCGATGGCGGTGTCGGAGTGCAGGACCTCGATATCGGCGAGGGGCACGCCCAGCTTCTCGGCCACGATCATCGACCAGGCGGTCTCATGGCCCTGCCCGTGCGGGGCGGTGCCGGTGACCACCTGGATCTTGGAGGTCGGAAGGATCCTCACCGTGGCCGCCTCCCAGCCGCCCGCGCCGTAGTTCAGCGAGGCCAGCACCCTCGAGGGGGCCAGGCCGCACATCTCCACGAAGAAGGAGATACCGATGCCGAGCAGCTTGCGCGAGCCCGCGTCGATGCGAAGCTTCTTCTCCGCCAGCAGCTCGTCCATGCCCATCATGTCGAGGGCCTTGTTGAAGTTGGTCAGGTAGTCGCCGGAGTCGAAGACCAGCCCGGCCGCCGAGTTGTAGGGGAACTTCTCCGTCGGGATGAAGTTCCTCTTGCGGATCTCCACCGCGCTCACCCCCACCTTGCGCGCCAGCGCGTCCATGGCGCGCTCGATGGCGTAGGTGGCCTCCGGGCGCCCGGCGCCCCGGTAGGCGTCGGTGGGAGTCTTGTTCGTGAAGACCGAGCGGCAGGTGAAGGAGTAGTTGGGGATGTCATAGACACCGTGGTAGAGGAAGGCGCCGAGCAGCGGAATGCCGGGGGTGACCAGCTGCAGGTAGGCCCCCATGTCCGCCACCAGGTTCACTCGCACGGCGGTCACCTTGCCATCGGCGTCGGCGGCCAGCTCGATGTTCTGGATCTGCCCGCGACCATGGATGGTGGCAACCGCGTTCTCCGAGCGCTCCTCGGTCCAGCGAACCGGCCGGCGAAGCTTGCGCGCCAGCGCAAGCGCCAGCACCTCCTCGGCATAGACGTTCAGCTTGGAGCCGAAGCCGCCTCCGACCGAAGGCGCCACCACCCGGAGCTTCGTCTCCGACACGCCCACCGTCAGGGCCAGCATCACCTTCAGGATGTGGGGCACCTGGGTGGCCGAGTAGACGGTGTAGTCGCCTCCGAAGGGCGCCGGCACCACAACGACCGCGCGGGGCTCCATAGCCGAGGGGACCAGGCGTTGCTGGATGTAACGCTCCGACACCGTGTAGGCCGCCTTCGCGAAGGCGTCGTCCACGGCTTCCTTGTTGGGTATCAGCTCCCAGGTGTAGCTGAGATTGGTGCCGATCTCGGAGTGGATCACGTTCGAGTCGGCGAGTGACTCCTCCAGGTCGAGCACGGGATCGAGCTCCTCGTAGCCGACCTCGATGGCCTCGAGCGCGTCGACCGCGGCGGTCTTGGAATGCGCCAGCACCACCGCCACGCCGTCACCGACGTAGTTGACCTTGCCGTTGGCCAGCGGGAAGTGCGCCGGGTTCTTCATGTCGGCGGTCACCGGCCATGCGCAGGGCATCGGCCCGGCCCAGTCGTCCTTGAGGTCGTCGTAGGTGTAGACCGCCACCACGCCCGGGCGCGACTTCGCGGCCGAGGTGTCAATGGAGGTGATACGCGCGTGGGCCACCGTGGAGCGCAGCACGGCCATGTGCAGTGCGCCCGGGATGTCCAGATCGTCGGAGAACTTTGCCTCCCCGGTCAATAGCTTGGGATCCTCGCGGCGCAGCACCCGCTGGCCGAGCACTTTGGACCCGCTGGTGGTCTCGGTTGTCGTCATCTCAAATCACTCCCCCATGGATTCCGCTGCTGCCAGGACCGACTTGACGATGTTGTGATATCCGGTGCACCGGCAGAGGTTCCCCTCCAGGCCCAGGCGAACCTCGGCTTCGGTGGGATGCGGGTTCTCCTTGAGGAAGGAGGTGGCCGCCATCACCATGCCCGGAGTGCAGAAGCCGCACTGCAGGCCATGGTTCTCCTGGAAGGCCTTCTGCATGGGATGCAGCTCGCCCTCAGGGCTGGCGAGACCCTCGATGGTGGTGATCTCCTGCCCATCGGCCTGTACCGCCAACATGGTGCAGCTCTTCACGGACTCGCCGTTGACGTGCACCGTGCACGCACCGCACGAGGATGTGTCGCAACCCACGTTGGTTCCGGTCAGCCCTACATGGTCGCGGAGGAAATGGACGAGCAGAGTTCTCGGCTCGACGTCGCGCGAGACGGTCTGACCGTTAACCGTCATTGTCACTTGCATACGGCCCCCCTATGGCTGGCTTCGAAGACAACGAGGCTAAAGCTAGCAAAGAAGTCCAGCCTCTGGATTCAATACCAAATCTTCCTGCACCTTCATCGCCTCCGATAGGAGTCGCCGGGGTGCAGGCGCACGGCGCGGGACTCTATTAGCTTGATGGTCGATGACGCTGATTCTGCGGGCGAAAAGGGTGACGCTGCGCCCCCTGCGCGAGTCGGATTTCGAGGCCTGGAACGAGGTTCGCACGCGCTGCGGGCTGTGGCTGACGCGCTGGGAGCCGCTGCCACCGGAGGGCTACGGTGACCCCAACGGACGGCGACTATTCATCTCCCGCTGCGTCTCCCGCGAGCAGGAGTCCCGCATGGGCACCGCCTACGCCTTCGGCGTCTTCCTCGGGAGCCGGTTCGTAGGCGAGGCCAACCTCTCCGCCATTCAGCGCGGGCCGGTGCAGAGTGCCAACATCGGGTACTGGGTGGACATGGCGGAGGCGGGCAAGGGAATCACCCCGGAGGCATGCGCGGCCATCTTCCGCTTCGCCTTCGAGGAGCTCCGCCTGCACCGGATCCAGATCAGCATCGTTCCGCGCAATTCGGCCAGCCTGCGGGTGGTGGAGAAGCTCGGACTTCGGCAAGAAGGCGTCGCGGAACGCTACATCGAGATCAACGGGATCTGGGAGGACCACGCCATCTTCGCCATCACCCGCGAAGAGTGGCAGGCCAAGCGGCGCTTCTACATGGAGCGCTTCCTCATCTGAAGCCTGGGGCCTACTAGTGCGCTTTTGTGGCTGTGGTGATATGTTTGGGGCATGGCGGATGAGATTTATCTGCGCGCCGGCGACGCCGACCGCGAGCGGGTGACGATCTTCCTGTCGGGTTCGCTCGAGCATGGCTACATCGACACCAGCGAGCTGGCCGAGCGCCTCGGCAAGCTCAACGCTTCCAAGACCTACGCGGACCTGCTTCCCCTGGTGCAGGACATTCCCGGCGGCAAGCAGGTCATCAGGGAGATCTCCGCGCGCCACCGCCGCCCGGAGCCGGGACTCGTCGCTCCCGCCGGCATGGCGGTGGCGGGTGTGAGACGGCCGCGCCACCGTGGAAGGCTCCTGTTAATCGCCTTGGCGATGTTCTTCTTCCTGCCCGCGCTCGCTGGAATGGTCACATTGTCGGCGAACATGATCTTCGGGTCACTGATCTCGGTCGCCTTGCAGGTGGCCGCGGTGGGATTCCTGGTCTGGCTGGTGCTCGCCGTCGTCAGGCCCGGGCGGCACCGCTAGGGAGAGGGCAGCTCCGTGTTCACCACGGTAAGGCTCCAATCGCAGGCCGAGGAGACCACGAAGTAGCCACGGGCGATGCTTCGACCCGGCAGCGAACCCGACTGATATCCGCTGACCGGGAACGAGAAGCTTGCCACCTGGGCGCCCGAGGGATAGGCGTGGAGGCTTATGCGCAGCACCTGGCCGCCGGACTCGTCCCCGCAATTGGCGCTCCACGCGCCGGCCCAGCTGAAGTCCAGGACGTGCACCTCGGACGTGCGTGCGCCGGTTCCCGAAAAGGTGAGCACCCCCTTGCCGCTGGGCGGCAGCACGTCGGAGGCTGACTCCTTGGTGACGGGCTTGGCCGCAGCCGCTGCGGCGTGCAGGACGGCAGTCCTGTGGCGGAAGTAAAGTACCTGGAAGCCCAGCACTCCGGCCGCGACCACCAGAACCACCGCGATGCCGAGGAGGGTGAGGTTGAGGGCGGAGTTCCAGCGAGGGCGAACCGGCCCCGCCGGA
>JAJZNF010000124.1 GCA_021847985.1 Actinomycetes bacterium
GCAGACGAACGACCTTGTGACGGATGACGGGATCTGCGATCGATAGAACGCGGTCGATCTCCGAGACGGCCTCGGGGCCGGCGGAGAACTCGAAGACAACGTAGTTGCCCTCCTGGTTCTTGTTGATCTCGTACGCCAGCTTGCGGCGACCCCAACGGTTCACCTCGTGCAGTTGGCCATCCTGAGTTATCAGATCGGAAACCCTGGTGACGACCCCTTCTGCGTCGGCATCGGCGACTTTGGAGTCAAGTATGACCATGAGTTCATACGGACGCGACAATATGCATCTCCTCCTACGGACCCCGGGAAAGCCCGGGGGTCCCCCGCCTTGGTGCGGGGAACAGGGCGGGTGGGACTGGCCCACGATTCAGCGGGATCATCCTACTCGCTTCACGCCCGGCATTGCGCGTTTGGCCCTGAGCGATCGCTTGCCGCCGGCATTGCGAGCGCTCGTCCCGGTAGTCACCTCCGGGATTCGAGGCTCGCGATTACAACTGGCGTCCAGCCAACGAGCCGGTGATGGGCGTGGCTGCTCCTTTCCGGTGGCCCTCTCCCCGCCCACCGTTCCTCGGAGGTTCCAAGGACCCTTCGTATCCAGCGGCACCGGCCGGACTCGGCCCGCGCCTTGCGGAGGTCAGGCGGTCGTCACGAGGTCAGCGACCTCTCGACCGCTGCCGCCACCACATCCACGTCCATCGCGGCTCGCCGATCCACCCCGTACAGCGCCCTGCCGGCTCTCTCGGCCGGGCCGGCCTTGGCCGACAAACGGATCATCCCCGCAATCTCGAAGTCTCCCGCGCCCTCCATCAGGTAAGCGGCGTCCTCCGCGCCACGGATGCCATTTCCCACCAATAGCAGCCTCTCGATCCCCACCTCCTGTGCCATGCGGCGGACCTGATGGGCCGTGGCGATCGATCGCGGGTTGGGGCCCGCTACGACGAGCATGGCATCCACCGAATCAGCCGTCGCACGCCCCAGGTGCTCGACACCTGCGTAAAGGTCGAGCAACACCACCTCGCCCTCCTTGAGCATCAGGTGGCGAACCAGTTCGCGTAATACCGAGCTGGCGGGGCAAAAGCATCCCCCGCCACCGTGCTCGACCGACCCGAGCAGCAAGAGGCGCAACGCGCCCTTGGCCACGGTGAGCTTGTCCGGCAGGTCAGCCACAGTGGGGTTCATGCGGAATACTCCCGTCCGGCCCCCCGACCGCTCGTCCAGGACCCCCTCCATGGCAGACAGAGGGACCACCTCGGCGAGCTCGTCGGCGGTGAAACCCAAAGCGGGTCCAAGGCACGGCGAGGGATCCGCGTCGATCGCCAGCACACCCCTTCCCTGGGCAAGGAAGTGAGACGCAAGCAAGGAGGTCAGGGTCGTCTTCCCAACCCCGCCCTTTCCCGCCACCGCGATGCGCAACGGACGTAACGGGGACTCAAGCCGCATGACGCCCTGGCTTCGGTGGACGAGGCATCGACCAGGCCGGTCCGACGCCGGGTCGGGCGATCTTGTCCCCCAGCCGGCTCACATCGACTCCTTTGCGCATCATTTCGAGTAGAGCTCCGCTTCCGGAGATGTCGCCGATGAACTGGCCGTTTGAGATCCTGCCATCTCGGATCAGGACCCTTCGCCGGGCGCCGGCCCCGGCGAAGTCATGCGACTCGCCATTGCCGCGCTCGCCGAACGAGGCGACGGCCATGCCAAATACGCGGACCACGTTGACGATGTCCGTACCGCCGTGCCTGGTATCCCCACCCGCCATCGACACTCCGGCGATACTTCCCATCGAAACGGCGTTCGGCCAAGTTGGAATAAGACGATGTCGGCCGTCCCATGCCGGCGCCTGAGCAACGTCTCCAGCCGCCCAGACCCCGGGCACCGACGTTGCCATCGATGCATCGACGAGGATTCCCTGATCCGTTGCGATGCCGGAACCGGCAAGCCACCTGAGGTCGGGGCGCACGCCAGTGGCGATGACCACCAGATCGGCCGCAATCACCCCCGTGTCGAGTCGCACGGCGCGGACCGCTCCGTGTTCCGACTCGATCGCGCGCACAAGGGCCGAGCAAAGGACCTTCACACCGTTCGCCTCGAGCCGAGACCGGACGATTTCAGCGAGATCCACATCGAGCATCTGAGGTAGTACCTGGTCCAGCGCCTCGATCAACGTCACATCCAGCCCTAGCCGCCTGAGCGCCTGAGCAGCCTCCAGGCCTATGAAGCCGGAACCGATCACCACGGCACGCCGCGCGCGCTGAGACAGGGCAATGATTCCTTCGGCGTCAGACAACGTCTTGAGGGCGAAGACTCCGGCGGTGCCCTCCAGGCCCTCTATGGGGGGCCTCGCCGCCACCGCGCCTGTCGCCACCAGCAATTTATGCCAAGCGATACTGCGGACTGCGCCCGCCCTGCTGATCACGAGAGCCCCGCGGTCCAGCCCGACGGCGGTCGCGCCGGCCAGGAATTCCACACCGTGGTCGTCGTAGAAGGACGCGGGCCTCAAAAAGAGGCGCTCCCGGGCCACACTCCCCTCCACATACTCCGCCAGTGGGCAAGGCGAGTAGAAGGGCACCTCCTCCTTCGAAACAAGGGTGACCCTGGAGCGGCTGTCCAGGGATCTGAACCGCTCGATAGCCGCCACCGCCGCCGGGCCGTTCCCAACAATCACCAGGTCGCTCATCTTGGTTCGCTCAGGAGAGCCCTAGTGCGGCACGCTTCTGGGAGATGTGTTCGACCATCCAGTCAGCCGCCTGCTTGGCTTCAAGCTCTACGTGAACCACCGCGCCGGTCACATCGGCCAGGTCCTCGGTGAGAAGCTTGGTCACCATCGGTCCTCCGAGGATGCGGGGAGCCGGGGCGATGTGGGTGGATACACCGAGCGCCAGGAAGGAGCCGCCTATGGAGATTGCCTTCTCCTGCACAAGCTCCGGAGCCGAGCCCACGGCGGGAAGCTGACCTATCTTGACTCCCAGGCGGTCTGCCACCGCGGCTAGCAGGTCAACGATGCGCGAGTTGTCGACGCAAGCGCCCATATGCCAAACCGGTGGAAGCGCGCCGCCGAGACCGGCAGCCTGTCCAAGCGCGCCCAGAACTGCCTTCAGCCCAGGGCCCGCGTAGAGTTCCGTCGCCTCCGGAGTAAGCAGCCCCGCCTGGGCACAAATGTGAGCGGTGCAGCCGGTGGTCACCACGAGAACGTCCCGGGCAATGAGATTCTTTACCAACTCCTCGGTCATCGCCCCGTCCCGGAACCTGATCGACGAGCAGCCGACGATCCCGGCGAAGCCATGGATGTTGCCATTGGCCACGTTGTCGATGACGGGCTTGATGGGATCCTCGGCATTTACCTTGGAGAGAACTCCGACTATCGCCTCCACCGAGAAGCCGGCCATGGCGCTGGTGGAGAGTCGGGGTATGTCGACCGGCTTGCCCTTTCGAGCGCGAAAAGCGGCGATCGCGGCCCGCACTATGTCTCGCGCGGTTTCGTCGGCATGCTCAGGCTCGAAGGGCATGTGCCTCGCGTCGGGAATGCGGACCATGGGGTCGGTGGTGATAAAGGCGGTGTCGAAGCACTTGGCGACTTGGGCGAGCTGGGGCCATATGCACTGGATATCGACGACCATCGCGTCAACGGCGCCTGTCATGAGAATGAGCTCGCTCTGGGAGTTGTGCGCCGCCAGCTTGACGCCATGGCGCATTGAGAGTTCGTTGCCCGTGCAGCAGACTCCCACCACGTTGATCCGGTCCGCCCCGGCGGCTATGGCCTCGTCCTCGAGCTTGAATGCCCACTCGAGAATCTTCTCGGACAGGACGGGGTTATGGCCATGGGCGGCGACGTTGACGCTCTTCTCGTCCAGGACGCCGACCGCGGCCTCGGTCACCGACACTTCGGGGATTCCGAAGAGGATGTCTTGAAGGTCGACGCAAAGCGCCAAGCCCGTCCACCCGTCGATCAGGCTCATTTTCAGGACCCGCATCATTAGGGATGCGGGATCGGCATCGTTGCCCATGGAGGTGGCATGCATGGCCGTCTCGATCTCGTTGTGGGGGTTCGAGTACATCAGCCCAAGATTCGCCCACATCTCCTGCTCGCCCCTGGGCGCCCGATTGGACACCCAGTTGTTGGGAAGCTCGTCCTGGCGACCGAAGTCCTCCAGGGCGATGTCGACCAGATCGCGGCAAACGTCCTTTATCTCGCGCCCATCGGTGGGGACGCCGAAAACCTTGGCCAGCGATAGAACCTTGGCCTCACCCTTTATCTCGTAGGGAGCTTTCCCATCGAGCGCGTCCCTCAGGGTCAGGAGCACATGCCGGGCGTGACCCACGTGGGACGCCGCCCCGCCGACGGTTTCCCGCAGCAGGTTTCTGGCCACCATCGCGTCCGGCGTTATTCCGCAGATCCCCGTCTTTGGGCCGTCCCCGAAGGGGTCGATGCGGCACGGGCCCATGTAGCACGTGCGGCAGCAGGTACCCAGCTCCCCGAAGCCGCACTGGGGCGACATTTCGGCAAGACGGTCCCTGCCGGTTTCCATCCCTTTCCTTCGAGCGACCTGCAAGAGCGCCGCCTCGACCGGTGGCTGATTCAAAAGTGTCATATAGACCGTCCTCCCTTGAGGTTCCTCCAAAGTGCCACGCTCTCCTCGACTCCGTCGACGACCCCGACCGATGCCATGGCGGTCGCGAAGCGACGCATCCCGGCCAGTTCATCCGGAGTCGCATAAACCATCGCGCCGGTTGGGCAAGCGTCCACGCACGCGGGGCCGAGTCCCGCGGCGCCTCGTGCGGCGCATAGGTCGCACTTGAGGGCCTTCGCGGTTCCCGGATCGGCGGTCACCGCGCCGAAGGGGCAGGTGACAACGCACATCCAGCATCCGATGCAAAGGTCCTCGTCGACGGCGACCACGCCCGTCCGGCCTTCGCGATGCATCGCCCCGGTCGGGCACGCCGCTATACAGGCCGCTTCTTCACAGTGAACACATCGCGAGGCGAAGGAGTAGGCCCCGGCTGAGGTGATCCTGACCCGAGAGCGCGGAAGGGGCTCTTCGAACTGGGCCGTGGCGACCTTTCCGGATTTGGAGTGGGCCACGGCACAAGCTATCTCGCAGCTCTTGCACGCCACGCACCGCTCCATCAAGGTGAATATGGCCTTCTGCATGACCCTCCCCTCCCATTGCCGAGCGCGCTGGATGCCCGGTGCTAATGTCTGGTGAATCGTAACAACACAGCCCGGCCGGCAACGGGAGCTGCGCACGAGCGGCGGAATGCGTTCACGAGTGGGGGGATCCGCCACGCGGGCGGGAGGAGCTGATGCAGCAGCAGTACATCCTGAACAAGCTTCCCCTTGGAATAGCCGTCCTCGACCATGAATATCGGTTGATCAGCTTTTCCCAGTCAGCCTGCGGCGTTTTCGGTGAGGAGGAGCTGCGCTCCGCGCTTGGCAAGACGATCCACTCCATTCACCACGAATCGTCACGGGCAAAGATCGATTGGCTACTCGCCCAGGCAACAAGCGGCGAGACGCTCGACTACGCCTCCATGCTCATCAACGTTCCCGATACGGTGCTGCAACTGCGAGTGCAACGGCTGATGGGAGCCAATGGGCCCGAGGGCTACTGCCTGGTTTTCTACGACATCACCGACCTCACATCGTCTCCCGCCGTGGAGGGGGAGAGGCGAA
>JAJZNF010000254.1 GCA_021847985.1 Actinomycetes bacterium
CAATGGCTACTGGCTGGTCGCCTCCGACGGCGGGATCTTCAGCTTCGGTGACGCCACCTTCTATGGCTCCACCGGGGCCATGAAGCTGAACCAGCCCGTGGTCGGCATGGCGGTCACGCCTTCCGGCAATGGCTACTGGCTGGTCGCCTCCGACGGCGGGATCTTCAGCTTCGGTGCTGCGCAGTTCATGGGATCCATGGGCGGGACCAGGCTGAACGCTCCGGTCGTCGGCATGGCCACCGTGCCCGATGCACAGGGCTACTGGCTGGTCGCCAAGGACGGCGGGATCTTCAGCTTCGGTGCTGCGCAGTTCATGGGATCCATGGGCGGGACCAGGCTGAATCAGCCCATCGTGGCGATGGCTGCCGACTAGTGCGGCGATAGTCTCTCCACCAGGCGCGGCCGGCTCCGGGGAAACCCGGGGCCGACCGCTTCTTCGTGCGCGGGCCGCTGGGGGTCGGGAACCGCACCTCGTTTCTTATCTGTGCGGGTCCTAGGGAATCGAACATATGTTCGATATAATTGGGCCATGAGGAACTTGGCTCTTGCCGATCTCGGGTCGATGACAACCCCCCAGGCGCTTTCGGCCGGCCAGACCATGGAGATCTCCTCCCGGCTGGAGCCGCTCTTCCCGGGATCCTATCTGCGCCGTGGCTCCGTGGGGCTTATCGGCGGCAGGCCCGGCTGCGGGGCGACCACGCTCCTTTTCTCCCTCCTTTCCCTGCCGACCTCCAAGGGTGGCTGGGCTGCCATCGTTGGGCTCGAGCACCTCGGTTATGCCGCTGCCACCGGCCTAGGGGTGGATCTGGGCAGGGTGGTCACGGTGCAGTGTCTGCCGCAGGAGGCCGTCGATGCGGCCTCGGTCATGCTGGACGGCTTCGATCTGGTGGTGATCGGGCCGGTTCGCGACTCGGTCCGGGCGCGCAGGCTTGCGGAGAAAGCGAGAAGGGAGCGCTCGGTTCTGATCGTCTTTTCCCGCTCCGGCCGCCCGGCCTGGCCGGAGCGGAGTGACTTCTCCTTGTTTGCCGGCGGCTCACTCTGGACTCCGGGGCCTTTGGATGCGCTCGGGTCCCGCAGCATGGCGGTGGAGGTGGGGGCGAGCAAGAGGGGGCCGGCCCGGACCGCGCGCCTGGCTGCGTCATGAGCGGGCGCCGACGGCGGGCCACTGGGGAGGGGGAGCTTTTCGCCCCGGCGCCTTCCCCTCGCACGCTCGTTCTCTTTTCCCCCGCCTGGCCCTTTATTTCCCGAGGGATCCCTCCCGAAGCGCAGGTCGCGGTGGTGAGCCGGGGCCGGGTCGCGGCCGCAACGGTCGCGGCCGCAAAGGCGGGGGTGGCGACAGGGGAGCGGGTGCCTGCCGCCCTGCAGAAGTCCTCCGGTCTCGCCCTGATCGACGAGGATCCGGAGGCCGAAGGCAGGGCCTTCGAGAAGGTGGCCGCGCTGCTGGAGACCTTTTGCCCGGAGGTGGAGGTGTTCCCGGGCGGCAGCTGCGCCTTCGAGGTTCGCGGGCCGGCTGCCTACTTCGGTGGCGAGGAGAGCCTGCTTGCCAAAGTTCTGGCCGCCCTGGACTCGCTGGAGCTGGAGGGGGGAGCCCACCTCCACGACTGGCGCCCCGCTTTCCCGGCCCGTCCCAAACTGGCGGGGGTGTGTGCCGAGGGGCTGTCGGGCCGCTGGTACTCCCTGGGGGTGGCCGACGGCTCCTTTGCCGCCAAGGCTGCCGCCCGCTACGGCGTGTCCGTCTCCCCCGGGGCTGCGAAGGAGTTTTTGGCCGGCTTCCCGATCGGGGTCTTCGGACCGAGCGAGGAGGTGGCCACGCTGGCTGATGCCGGGATAAAGCGGGTCGGCGACCTGGCTGCGCTTCCGCGCAGGCTGTTGGCCGAGCGTTTCGGCACATTCGGCATGAGCGCCTTCGACCTGGCCATTGGGGTGGATCCCAGGCGGGTTGCCGCCCGGGAGGCCCATGAGGAAGCGAGCACGGCGATCGAGCTCGACCCGCCTGCTTACCTGGCCGAGAGCATCGTCTTCGCCGTGCGGGCAGGCGCCGGCGATCTCTTCGCATCCTTGGAACACAAAGGGGAGTACCCGCTCTCGGTGCGGATCTCCTTCGAGACCGAGAACGCCGAGTCGATCTCACGCGTCTGGTCCAGCAACACGCCGATTTCGCTCTCTTTCCTTGTCGCCTGGGCGCGTTGGCAACTCGAGGCGTGGACGACGCACTCCCCAGGAGCCGGGCGTGAGCCGCCTTCGGCAGGGGTGATCCGCTGCGACGTGGTTGTGCTGCAGTCGACCACCTCTCCCTCGGAGCAGCTCGACTTCTACTCCTTGCCTTCGCGGCCGGCCGAGAGGGTCATGCGCTCCGTGGAGCGGGTGCGGGCCAGGCTGGGCCCGGATTCGGTGCGCGTGCCCCGCTCCGCCGAGGGGCGGTCTCCGCGCGACCAATTCCGCCTGGTTCCATGGAGGATGGATCTCTTCTCGTCCACCCCGCCGCGGCTCGGAGAGGCTCCCTGGCCGGGAAGGCTGCGCGGATCCGCCCCCGCCCAGGTCTTCGATCCGGCGCTCCCGGCCTCTCTGCTGGGCAAGGACGGCCAGCAGGTCTCGGTCTCCTCCTCGGGAGGTCTCTCGGCGGATCCGGCCTTGCTGCTGGTGCCGGGCTTCTTCGACCCCGCCAGGAAGGTGGACTCCTTCGCCGGCCCTTGGCCGATGTCGGAGAGATGGTGGGATCCGGCCCGCAATCGCCGCCTCGCCCGTCTCCGGCTCCGCCTCGGCGGTGGAGAGATGGTGCTCGTGCTGGTGGAGGGGTCGGAGTGGCACCTGGAGGCGGTCTGGGACTGAGGGGCGCGTTGGGCGGCCGACGACACCCCGGAGTAAGCTCGCCCGAAAGCCCAGAGCCGAAAGAGGGGGGAGATGGCCGACAGCAAAGCCGGTGAGATGCGCCTGCGGCTGCGCGCGAGGATGGCACGGTCGGGCAGTCCGATACTCCTTCCCGGCGCGGCCAATGCGCTCGCGGCCCGGGTGGTGGAGGAGTGCGGCTTCGAGGCGGTCTACGTCACCGGGGCCGGCATCGCCAACACCTTTCTAGGCGTTCCCGATATCGGCCTCGTCACGCTGGACGAGCTGGTGGCCCACACCGAGGCAATTGCAGACGCCGTCAAGCTGCCGCTGGTGGTGGATGCGGACACCGGCTTCGGCAACGCCATCGGCGTGATGCGCGCGGTCCGCCGCCTTGAGCGCGCGGGCGCGAGCGCCATCCAGCTCGAGGACCAGCGCTTCCCGAAGCGCTGCGGGCACTTCGATAACAAAGAGGTCATATCCTCCGATGAGGCGGCATCCAAGATTGCGGCGGCGGCCGAGGCCAGAAGCGATCCCGGCCTGGTCATCATCGCCCGCACCGACGCTGCGGCCACCGAAGGGCTGGCGAGTGCAGTGGAGCGCGCCCGCAGCTATGTCTTGGCAGGGGCCGACGCGGTCTTCATCGAGGCGCCCAGCACCAAGGAGGATCTCATCGCCCTTCCCGGGCTGCTTCCGGGGGTGCCGATGGTGGCCAACCTGGTGGAAGGGGGCAAGACTCCGCTCGTGCCGATCGACGAGCTGAGCGGATTCACCTTCGTCCTCTACGCCAACGCCGCCCTCCAGGGGGCGGTGCACGGGATGCGCCAAGTGCTGGTGTCACTGCAGGAAAAGGGCGTGCTCGACCCGGAGTCGGTCTCGCTGGCCCGCTGGGACGAACGTCAGGCACTTGTGCACAAGCAGGAGTTTGACGAGCTGGAGAGCCGCTTCAGGTAGCCGGCTTGCCGGGAAGGGGGAGAGGTGCGAGCGGTGGAGCTGGCCGGATACGACGGGGTGATCGCCGAGATTGCCGAATACGCGGCGGCGGGGCCGCAACCATCGGAAGTGGCCATGCGTACCGCGGCGCTGTCTCTCGCCGACGCACTGGGCTGTGCGGTGCTGGCCGGCGGGGTGGGCAGGGCGATGGCGGTGGTGGATCCCCCGTTTCTGCGTGGCGAGGCGCCGGGGGAGGTGCCGGTGATCGGCACCGGCCTCCGCTTTCCCGCCCTGCGCGCCGCCTTTGCCAACGGGACCCTGGTGCGCTGGCTCGACTACAACGACACCTTCCTGGCTCTTGAGTGGGGGCATCCCTCCGACAGTCTGGGTGCCATCCTCTCGGCCGCCTGGATCCGCTCCGGACGGGTCACGGTGGCCGATCTCTGCGCGGCGATGGTGGTGGCGCACGAGGTCCAGGGCGTGCTCTCCATGTCATGCGCTCTCAACGAGCGCGGATATGATCACGTCGCCTACGTGCGCATCGCCTCGGCCGCGGCCTCGGCCCGCCTCATGGGAGCCGGGGTGCTCGAGACCGCCAACGCCGTCAGCCAGGCCTTCGTGGACGGTACGACGCTGCGCTGCTACCGGCATGCCCCCAACGCCGGCGAGCGCAAGTCCTGGGCTGCGGGGGAACAGACCGCTCGGGGACTCGAGCTCCTGCTCAGGGCCGTCTCCGGCGAGCCTGGCTACCCGCGCGCGGTGAGCGCGCCCACTTGGGGTTTCTCGGATTCCTACCTGGGAGGCGAGCGACTCGAGTTGGCGCAGCCCCTGGGAAGCTACGTAATGGAGAACGTCCTGTTCAAGGTGCCATATCCGGCGGAGTACCATGCCCAGAGCGCCTTGGAGGCGGCGGTGGCCCTGCACCCGCAGGTTGCAGGACGCCTGGAGGAGATCGAGAGGGTGGAGGTCACCACCCAGCGCTCGGCGATGAGGATCATCTCCAAGACCGGTCCGCTCAACAACCCCGCCGACCGCGACCACTCCCTGGAGTACATCGTCGCGATCGGGTTGATCAAGGGGACACTCTCCCACCTCGACTATGAGGACGAGGCGGCCGCCGATCCACGTATCGACGCATTGCGAGCCAAGATGCGCGTGGTGGAGGATCCGGGATTCTCGAGGGACTACCTCGATCCCGCCAAGCGTTCGGTGGCCAATTCCGTGACCGTCCACTTTGTGGACGGGAGCTCCACCGAGACGCTTTCGGTCGAGTATCCCCTGGGGCATCCGCGCCGGCGCGACGAGGCTGCCGCCGCGGTCGCCGCCAAGCTGAGTGCGAACCTGGAACGGCTGCCGCGGGTGCAGGAGAATGTCATGGCGGTGACGGGGGATCCCGGCCGGGCGCTCTCCATGGGCGCCCGTGACTTCCTTGGTCTCTTTCTGTTTTGAGGGCATGAGCGCGAGCAGGGGAATGGACGGCGGCTGGGACTCCCTGGCCGACCCTCGACGAGCAGCCGGATCACGGGTTGGCCGACCTGGGTTGTGGGACGGGTTCGCTCTCGGTCCTGCTTGCCGAGCGCGGCTATGGGGTGGTGGGGCTCGACTCTTCGATGGCCATGGCCGAGGTGGCGCGGGCCGAGGCCTCCCGGTTCGGGGTGGAGGTGGAGGCCTGCCTCGGTGACGCCGCGGATCCTCCCTTCCGGCCCGGTATCTTCGACGCCGTCCTATGTAGGCACCTGCTGTGGGCGCTCGCCGGCCCGCTGGAGGCGCGCGGCGCTGGGTGGAGCCACTCCGCCCCGGGTGGGTGGCTTTTGCTGGTGGAGGGGAGATGGTGGACGGGCGAGGGGATTCCCGCTGCCCGGGCTGCTGGAATGCTTGCCGAGCTCGGGCGC
>JAJZNF010000022.1 GCA_021847985.1 Actinomycetes bacterium
CTCGGCAGCGGGTGCCTCCTCGACCACGGTCTCGGCAGCGGGTGCCTCCTCGACCACGGTCTCGGCAGCGGGTGCCTCCTCGACCACGGTCTCGGCAGCGGGTGCCCCAACCTTCCTACGTGGACGCGGCGGCGGCGGCATCTTGATTCCCAGTAGAGACGCAAGGTTGGGAATACGGCCACTCATCTGCTGCGCAAGAGCGTGTAGCTCGGCGGGTGCGTTGGGCGGGAAGCCGGTTGGCGTTACCGTCTTGCGCACGGGCGAGGTCTCAAGGGCGGAGAGCATGGCCATCCAGTGGTCTGGCGACGCGCTCGGTGAGAGTGTCGAGCTTGCTGCATCCGTGAGCTTCCCGAGAAGATCGTCAGGCAGCTTGGAAGAAACATCCGGGGGCCTGGTCGAAAGGCGTACCGCCTTGATGCTCTTTCCCTCCTCGAGCGCCTCGACGATCGAGGCGACCCACTCGCCTTCAAGGGTGTTGCTGCGGTTGGCAAGCAATTCCTTCAGCTTCTCGAGGGTCTCCTTCATTTCGTCGGTCCGAGCCACGCGCTCGCCGAACGACACCACGGCCTTGAGGTCACGGAGTCCGACGCGCTCGGCGATGCCAAGCGCCGCTTCGGCCCGGTCGAGCCAGGTGGCGCGTTCGAGCGCAGGCAGCAGCCCCTCTGCGATCGCAAGAATCGGCTCCGCCGCCTGAGGCACTTTTCCCTCTTTGGCCAGCTCGCGATTCTGCTCGGCAATCGCGCTTCGAACGGCGGGCAGACCTCCGGCCATGAGCTGCTCGGCGATCACCTTGTGCTCCTCGGTGACGCCCGCCAGAAACTCGTTCCTGTGCTTGCGCCCGGGGTTTAGCTTGGCGAAGCGGGGAGCCGCCGGCTTTGCCTCAGGGCGCGGCGCAGCGGGACGGCGCTGATCTTCGGGACGGCGCGTGCGCCGGGCTTCGCCACGGGGGGCGGACCCTTCCGAGGTCCGGCCCTCGGTGCGCTCTCTGGGCTCGCGCCCTTCGCGCCCTTCGCGGCGCCGTCCACCCTTGCGTTCCGCACCTTCTTCGCGCCTGTCGCGACCTCGGGGCCGCTTGGCGTATTCGATGTTGGTCAGGTCCTGCCTGGGTCTTGGGCTCGGGACTATCTCTATGACCTGATGACGCTGCTCGTCACGTTTCTGCGGAGGGTGCACCGTTAGGACGGTGATGCCGTCTATGTCAAAGCTGACCTCGGCGCGGACCACGTCCCCTACCTTGGCTCCGTCGTAGAGCAGCGAACCTGCCAGGACACCCCTCGGCTCCTTGGCCCCGGCTTTGCGCCAGGTCCAGGTCCCGTCGGGCCTCTCGCTTGTCAGCTCCAATTCCAGTCGCGACGACATTCTCTTCCGAATCTCCAATTTGAACTTGTATGGGGCGCGCCTGTCGACCGTGACATGCTACGGATTGGCACAGGACGCCTAGGGTTAGCATAAAGCCATCGGGTGCCCTATTGGGTAGCCGCAACGGTGGCCGAGTTCCGCGAAAGGTATCGCAGAAAAGATGCTCAACCAGGCTGTGGCGGACTTTGTCTCGGTGAAGCTGCCCGGTGCCCGGATCGTGGTTTCCGATGACTCGACCGCCTCGAGTCATCAGGCCGCGGCGGCTGTCGGGTCGGAGGTCGCCCGGATCGGAAAGTCGGTGGTCTTCGTCTCCGGCCATCGCACCGCAGTGGTGCTCATATCCGCGGCCAAGCGGGTTTCCCGCGAGAAGCTGCGCATCGTGGCCGGAGACCCGAGGCTGAAGGTCGCGGGCCCGGAGACGGTGACGGAGCGCACCGGTTACGTGGTCGGCGGAGTCAGCCCACTTGTGGTTCCGGATGGCGTTGAGCTGTACGTCGATGAGGCCCTTTTCGAGCTCGACGCGGTTTGGGTTTCCGCTGGTTCCCCGAATTCCGTCGTGGAGCTCAGCTCGACCCAGATGCGCGAGCTGTTCGGTGGGCGATCGTTCGACCTCGGTGAAGAGGTGGTGGGTTGAGCCCATACGCGAATTTTGCTCGGAGTGTTGCTTGACGCGCCTGGTAGGAGGTCACGTATCGTCTGCCGGGGGCATTAGGCAGGCCCTTGAACGTGGGGACCTCATAGGCGCTTCGGTGATCCAGATCTTTTCCAATTCGCCGCGCTCCTGGAAGGCCACACCTGTCTCGTTGTCAGGATTCTCCGGATTCGGAGAGGCAATGGAGGCGACCGCCACGGGCGTGAAGCGGGTCGTGAGCCATGTCAGCTACCTCGTGAACGTCGCGTCACCCGATGATGAGATATACCAGAAGTCGCTCAGGGTGCTGTGCGAAACTCTCGCCTTTTGCGGCGAGATAGGCGTTAGCGCTGCGGTCCTGCACGTCGGCAGCCATCGGGGCGCGGGCTTGTCCGCGCGCCTCGGTGCAATAAGGAACGCTATCGACCTCGCGCTTTCCGGGTCCCGCTCGGTCGCGCTCCTGCTCGAGAACAGCGCGGGTGCGGGCGACTCGGTCGGCTCGTCTTTCGCCGACCTGGCGGCGATCATCGAAGCGGTCCAGGAGCCCGAGCGTGTAGGGGTGTGCCTGGACACCCAACATCTTTTTGCCGCCGGATGCGATTACCGGGGATCCTCGGGGGCGGCGGCGCGGTGCCTAGCCGGCGAGTTGCCCTCGGGTTGCGTGCGCGCCATCCACTTGAACGACTCCAAGGTGCAAGCGGGGGCGCATCTGGATCGGCACGAGAACCTGGGAGCCGGTCAAATCGGGATAGACGCCCTGGCAGCCCTTATCTGCGAGGCACCGCTCGCCCAGGCGGATGTGATCCTCGAGACGCCAGGCGACGGCCAGGGGCCTCGGCGCCAGGATGTCGAACTGGCACTGCGGATGGTCGGTATGAGCTAGATCTTGGCACCGAACGCCAGGGAGCACTGGCGCTTTTCCTGAGCGTGGAAGTCGAGCCTGAATCCGTCCGGGCCAATAGCGGCCAGGCGCAGCTCGGCCGCCTCTCCGTCCTCCACCCCGTCGCGGTATTCAGCCAATGCGAACACTTCCGCGGATGCCGCGCTGGGCATGGCTGAACGTCGTGCGACCTCTTCGACCGCCTCGAAGTAGGCGGCATTGTTCGTGTGCCCGAGGATGTCGATGTCGGTGACGCGCGGCTGCCAAGGGACTATCACGAAATCGGGATCCTCGGTCAGCTCGAGCCGGGTCCCGACGCGCCTTCCCTGTGCGGAGGCCCCGAAGATGTCAAAGAAGCGGGACGAGAGCGATTTGGGAGACCGCGACGAAGGGTCGGTCTGCACCCAGAGCGACGAAATCTCCACGCGGCAGCCTTCGCTGACAAGGGAAGTGCGCCTCTGTGCCCACGAGCGTCCGGTTCCGGCGCAGAAGGTGGAGACCGAGAGGGTCTCGCGGTAGCGCGGCGCGCCAAAGAAACGTATGTGGGTGCGACGAACCACCCACACCCCTTCGTCCTCCAGGCCCGAGTCCGCCAAGTCGGCGGCCGCTATGTCCTGGGCGATGCGGGCGGCGGCGTCGAATCGCAACACGCCGTCGCTGCCGCAGTCGGCGAGCCCGAGGGTCCGCTCGAGATGGAAGAGCCTTCCCTCCGCGTATGGAGTGAGGGCAATGGGGGAGTCCTCAGCGATGTCGATCAGTGCAGGGTGGACGGCCATTGGCTTCCACGCTAGCTGAGCCTTCGTGCAGGTGGCGACCCGAAGTCAGTGGGGGAACTTGGCCCGCAGCGCCTTTTTGTCGAATTTCCCAACGCTGGTGCGCGGTACCTCGTCGATGATCTCGATGCGTTCCGGGAGCTGCCACTTGGCGAAACCTCGAGCCGCAAGATGCTCTCGGACCGCCTCCAGCGAAACCTCGGCGCCGGGCGTCGGAACCACGCATGCCAATGGGCGTTCCTGCCACTTGTCGTCGGGAATGGCCACCACTGCTGCCTCGACAACCCCCGGCATGCCCATCAGGGCGCCTTCAAGGTCGACGGATGAGATCCATTCACCCCCGGACTTGATCAGGTCCTTGGTGCGATCCGCGATCACGAAGTACCCATCAGGAGAGCCGATCGCCACGTCCCCGGTCTTGAACCATCCGTCCTCGAAGGAGTCGGCGCCCCGTCCGTGCAGGTAGGAGTCGATCACCCATGGTCCCCTGACATAGAGGTTGCCCATGCTGGTGCCGTCCCAGGGAACCTCGTTCCCGCCGTCGTCGCGCAGACTGATGTCGATCCCGGGCGCAGGCAGGCCCGCCTGGCTACCGACGCGCTCCAGCAGCTCCTCGGGGGAGAGGTGAAGCATTGAGTGCTTGGGCCGTGCGACGGAGGCAAGGGGCGAGGTCTCGGTCATGCCCCACGCCTGGGCGACTGTGATTCCCAAGTCGCGCCAGTATCGCTCGATCAGCGGCTTGGGCGGTTGAGACCCTCCGCTGACGATCTCTCGCAGCAGGGGCGGGCGTGTAGCGCGAGAGCGAAGTTCGTCCTCGATGCTGATCCACACGGTCGGGACTCCTGCCGTTATCGTCACGCCTTCGTCGAACAGGAGGTCCACGAAAGATTTGGGATCGAGATGCGGATAGGCGAAGACGATCTTGGCGCCGGTCGCTATCGCCGCGTGGACCATGCCCCAAGCGGAGGCGTGAAACATGGGGACCACAGGCAGGACGCAATCGGAGGCGCAGATGCTCATGCCCGAGGGCGAGGCGCAGTTGATGGCATGCAGGTAGGTGGAGCGGTGGGTGTAAACGGCCCCCTTGGGGCGTCCTGTGGTGCCGGACGTGTAGCAGAGTCCCGCCGGTGTTTTCTCGTCGATCTCGCGTTCCGCATATTCCTTCGGGCTCTGGGCCAGCAGTGTTTCGTAGTGCAGCCAACCGTTGTGGACGTCTTGCGGTTCACCTCCCATGACCACCACGGCCCTCACCGAGGGAAGCTGGTCGGCGATCCTTTCCAGCACCGGCTGCAGGTCATGAGCCACGAAGATCGCCTCATCCTCGGCGTCGTTGATGATGAAGGAGAGATCCTCGGGGGACAACCTGGCGTTCAGCGTGTGCAGCACGCGGCCTGTGCACGGGATCGCGAAGTAGCACTCCAGGTGGCGATAGGTGTTGAATGAGAGTGTCGCAACCTTGGCGTCCTGCGCCAGTCCCAAGCCGTCGAGCACGTTCATGAGTGCGCGAGCCCGCTCGGCGAAGTCGCCATATGTGTAGCGGTGCTTGGAACCTGGGGATTCCTCGGTGACTATCTCTACGTCAGCAAAGTGGCGGTCGGCGTGTGCCAGGAGACGCCAGGTATTGAGCTGCGTGTCCATGATTGTCATGTGTTCCCCCTGATGCCATCCGATGCCGGCATTGGGCCGACCTTCGGGCCCTCCATAAGTTTGGCCGAGCCAAGGGAGGTTTTGGAGGCGGTTTGGAGACTTGTCGCGAGGATATGTCGCCTAGTCGGCCATCAACCAACGGAAGCCCGCCAAGTGGCGGGGATCCGACTGGTAAAGCCGCTCCGGGTGCCATTGGATCCCGAGTATTCCGTCGCCCTCCACCGCCTCGATGACGCCGTCGGGCGAGTAGGCGACCGCGCGGAGGCCTTCGCCGAGGCAGTCAATTCCTTGGTGGTGCAGCGTATTCACCTCGGTAGCGCCATCCATCAGCTCTGCGAGCACCGAGCCGGGCTCGAAGATCACGCTATGGCTCGTCTGGTATTCGCGGTCTGGTCTTTGGTGCTGGTCAAATCCCGCTGTGACCAGATCCTGATGCAGCGTGCCGCCCATGGTGACGTTCAGTATTTGCACGCCGCGGCAGATGGCCAGAACCTTCTTGCCCTGCCTGCGTGCCTCTTCGATCATTGCGGACTCGAAGATGTCGCGCACCGGTTCCGTATCCTCGAGCTCCGGCTGGGGCTCCTGGCCGTACCGGCTTGGCTCGACGTCCCAGCCTCCGGAGACCAGCAGCGCATCGACTTCGGATACGAACTCCTTGACGAGGGAGTCGAGGCTCAGGTCGGAGCCCAGAGAAAGGGTGGGCGTCGCCGTCACGCTCACGTACATCATCGGGATGCCACCCAACTGTATGATCGCGCCCGGGTATCCCATGTGCAGTGAATACTTGTGATCGACCGAAAGTCCAAAGGTGATGCCGATTCGCTTCAACGGTTCCTCCCCGCCGGCTCCGCCATTGCGGCCGGCGTCTTATGCCCAACCTGCACCACCGGGGCCGGGCCGCGCCTTGGGCGCGCGGACGGTCCGGCCGGGCGCACAGTGCCAACCCCTACCAAGGGCCCCGTCGGTTTGCGCGGCGCTCCAGTGAGAACGGGCGCAGCGGCCGGGCCATCGGCAAGGGCGACCGGCAATGTGTCGCCAATTACATGTTACAGGGGTTTCAGATTTAGTACGGGAGGTAAATGTCCTTACGGAAGGTGAACCTCGACCGTATGAGGCGTTGACGGGCCCTCTCCGGGAATTGAAACCCTGTATCTGAGGGTGATGAGGGCGGTGGTGCCGCCTCACCGTGTGGGAAGATGTTGGGCGGCAGGTGCCTGGCAATGCCGGAGGGGGCGGGGATGATCGACGACAACGGGCAGACGACGGTTGCCACCTCGTTGCACCGGATGCGCTCCAGCCTTTCGAAGGCGGAGCTCAAGGTTGCTGAGGTGTTGCTGTCGAACTACCCGGTGGCGGGTCTTGGCAACATATCGACAATCGCCCGCGCAGCGGGCGTCTCGGAGCCGACCATTACCCGGCTGGTCACCAAACTCGGCTTTGACGGCTTTGCGTCCTTCAAGTCCGCCTTGCAGAGAGAGCTGCAGGAGCGACTGCTGCCTCCTACTGCGATCGTGCCTGTTTCGCCTGAGGCGTCCGGCCTGATGGACATGGCGAACACCATGACCAAGGGGATGATGCGTTCCCTGGCCTCGGTGGATCAGGCGGAGTTCGCCAAGGCTGTGCGGCTGCTCTCCGACCCCAAGCGGCGCGTATTCGTAATCGGCGGCAGAATCTCGTCCGCGTTGGCCAAACACCTTGCATGGTCACTGCAGGTACTACGCCCCGACGTCGTATACGTGGGCGAGGGCATCGCCGAAAGGATCAATGCGCTACTTGATGCAGGCAAGGGCGATGTCGTGGTTGCCTTCGATTTCCGCCGCTATCAGCCTGACACGGTGACGTTCGTGCGGATAGCCTCCCAGCAGGGTTCCACGGCGATTTTGCTGACCGATCCGTATCTCTCACCCGCGGCCGGCAATGCGGAGATAGTCTTTCACGCCTCGATCGGGGGGCCGTCGCAATTTTCCAGCATGGTTCCCACCATTGCGATCGTAGAGGCGATGATCACCCTGGTAAGCACCGAGCTCGGAGAGCGGGGCAGGCGGAGGATGGAGCGCTATGTCGAGAACTCCGAGGCCTTCGGCCAGCTCTGAGACGCCGCTCGTCCTCAGGCCTGTCGCGCGTCGTACTCGGCAGCGGTGATGTTCGAGGATTGCTCGTTCTTTGAGGAGTCGAAGACCGAGACGAAGCAATAGCGGTCCCCTCGCACCACGGTCTCGCGCTTCTCCAGCTTTTCGCCGCCGTAGTACGTGGTGCGCTGGATGCGCATCCCTGCCGTGGGCTCGCTGCAGTCGAGGAGGCTTGCCTCCTCGCTGGAGAGTATGACGGGCGTTAGGCGCTCCTCGCCCGTCGTCGGCACGATGCCGGCGCGCCTCTCCATCTCGTCGTACAACCCGGTGTGCTCGAAGTTGGCTTCGGCAAGAGCGGCCGCGAATTTCATCGGCATGACGACGCGATCGATCGCGACGGCCTCGCCGTCGGCGAAGCGGACCCGCTCCAGGTGAAAGAACGGGTGATCGTCGGGTACCGCGAATTCGCGAGCGAGTGCCGCGTCGTGGATGGTCCCCTGTGCCAGTATTTTCGATCCCTGCACGTGGCCCATCTTCTCGATCTCCCGATAGAGCGAGTAGACCGTGCCGAGCTGCTGATAGAAGCGCTTTTCGGTCAGGCTTGTACCGCGACCGCGCCGACGCACCACGACTCCGTCCTGCTCGAGGCGTCGCACCGCCTCGCGCACCGTCTGGCGGGAGACCTGATACCGCTCGATCATTTCCTTGTCGGTAGGAAAACGCTCGGCGAATTCGCCGGCGTTTATCCGCTCGCGCAGATCTTCTAAAAGCTGTGCCCACAGCGGAAGCGGGCTTGAGCGATCCAATCTAACTCCTCGGCCGAGTTTGGAAATGACCAAATCATTAGGAGATCTTATCCCAGGTGAGGGTAAAACCCTGGTGCGGGCGCTCGGAGTCCACCCAGGGGGCTATACGCCCATCAGGCGCGACGCGTTTTCGTACAAAACGGCGCGCATCCATTCTTCTCCAAGGCCCAATTCGGCCAAAGCGGATATCTGAACGGAGTACGGATAAGGGATATTGGGGAAGTCGCTTCCCAGCAGGATCCGATCGCCGAGTTCGGCTAGGCGGGGAAGCAAGTGCCGAGGAAAGGGGGACTGGCTCTCGGTGAAGGGAGTGAAGGCCATCGTGGTGTCGAGGTGGACCCTGGGGTAGCGTTTCGCCAGATCGAGGAACTCCTCGTACTCCGGGTTTCCAAGGTGGGCGACGATCATGGTGAGATCGGGATTCGCCTCCATGACCTCGCTGATCGGCCCGATGCCGGTATAGGCGCCGGGCGCGGGCCCGGAGCCGCAGTGGGTTACGACCGGTATCCCGGCTTCAGCGAGCATGCCCCAGACGGGCTTCAGGTAGGTGTCACGAGGGTCGTAGGCGCCGACCTGGATGTGGGCCTTGAATAGTTGGGCGCCGCTCTCGATCGCGTCGCTCACGTAGCGCTGCGCGGAAGGCTCGGGATAGAACGTGGCGCACCGGAAGCTGGAGGGATGCGCATCGGCGAACTCGCGGGACCATTGGTTCAGCCATTCGGCCATGCCCGGCTTATGGGGGTAGTTGAGCGCGCCGTGCCGAATGACCCCGAACGCGGCGAGCCGCTCGAGGCGCTCCGGCTCGGACACCTTGTAGGCGACGGGCCAGCTCGATCCGATCAGGGGTCCCGCGGTTTCGAAGTACGCCCAGACCTTACGCAGCACATTGTCCGGCATGAAATGCACGTGGATGTCGATCAGTCCGGGAATTCCCAAGGAGCGTGCGTACTCAGCCACCTGGCCATCTTCCAGCCTTGCCCCACCCGGCTCCTGCATTTTCACGCTCCCTTTCCACGTCGAACCCGCTCCCGTCACCGGGCACTTGCGCCCGGCGTGCCCATTGGCCCGCCTCGACGCGAGCCTTACCGGGGCGAGCACTCAGGCTTGCGGTTCACGGTTCGGCCCAAGCAATTGGCCCGGACCGGGCGAGCGTTCACGAATCGGCGGCTCAGTTCTAACCTTGCCTCACCGGTAGCCGCACTTCTCGTCCCGCCGGAGCCGGTCGGCACCAGGGAGGGAGTTGGCCCCGGGGCTGCTTGGAACCGGCACTTTACGTGCGGCGAAGGCTTACGGCCCGGTCTCCATGCTATGGCAGCCGCGCCAGGGGGCGCCCGCAATCGGCAGGTGCGGAACCGCTCGACCAATCCATGGTAAGCCCTTGGATGTTTGCTCCTCCAGCGGGAAGTCCATGCTCGAGGTGGCAAAGACACCCGGAAGCCAGGGCAGCCGCGCGGCAGCAGGAGGCAACGGTTAATAAGGGGACGCGGCGTGGCTCAGGAGGTGCTGATGGATTCGAGCAGGTACTCCACCTCGGGGTTGTCCTTTGCCCGGTAAAGGGCTTGGTCGGCACGCGCCAACAGGTCTTCGGCGTTGCCGGCGCCCGGGTAGGCGACAACGGCACCGCAGCTGAGCGAGGAGTTGGTCCGCACGCTCCGCACCAGTCGGTCGATGAGAGGGCCGCCGTCCGTGGGATGGTTGAGTAGAGCCAGCACGACGAATTCGTCACCGCCCCAACGGACCACCAGGTCATATGGTCGCAGCGCGTCGCGCAGGGCTCTGCCGGTCTCGACCAGCACGCGGTCGCCGACCGTGTGTCCGTAGAGGTCGTTGATCTGCTTGAAGTCGTTCAGGTCGAAGATGGCGATTACGACTGCCGATCCGGATCGCCGGGCCCGGGACATCTCCCGCGCGAAAGCAACCTCCCAACCTTTGCGGTTGGGGATGCCCGTGAGGCTGTCCGTCACCGCCTGCTTGCGCAGCTGGTAGCTGAGATAGCCGACGGCCCCCGCGGTGACAAGGACTGTGGAAATTGTCAGTACCCAGTCCGCCAGCGGCGCGCTCGGCCTTTGGCCGAAGGCAAGCGCAAGCGTGTAGCAGACGGCTATGAGGCCCGTGTGCGCCATGGCTTCCGCGGTGGAAAGGAAGGCGAAGACGTACACGGCGATCCAGGCGTATAGCAGGCATGCGAGGATCGCGGGGTCCATGCCGTGCCCGGTGGCGACCTGGAGAGTGATGGCGAAGGTGCCGACAGCCATGATGGTGTTGGCGCCGACTCGGCCGATCTTGTGGGAGTTGAAGACGAGGACCAGGCCTACGACGCTCAGGAGTCCATTAACGGCAAGGTTGAGGAGGTATTGGCTTGCGTGTGCAAGGAGCAGCGTGACCACCAGGCCCAGGAGGGCGCCGGTCAGGCAGAGGGCTGCCGCCCACATGCCCATGGACCCCGTCGATAGCGGCAGCGCGGTTGGGGCATCGAAAAGCCAGCGAGTGACACCCCCGCCCAACAGCCAGCGTTTCGGATCTCCCATATTCATGGCTGTGAAACCAGCTTCCAATAAGTCGCAAGGGCTCGCCGAGACGGTTCTGGTGCGCCGCCGCGCTGACGGTTTACCAGGTGCTCGGAGCGGTGCACCCTAGAATCCAACTTTCACGTACCTCTCACATTTCGGCCTTGAGGTGGGATGCCTTGAGGATTGCGGGGAATTTCCTGGCATTTGTGCCATTACCGGTGTCTTTGGGGGGCCGGCGTGCAGTTGACCAAAGTTGGTGCCGGCGGGCCGGATGTGCTTCTTTTTACAGGGGTGGAATTGAGATCTTTGTGGGGCAGGCGGTTCCGGGCGGTGCCGACGGCGTTGGTGGCGGATGCGTTCGCGGGTGGCACGGCATTCGGCGGCTATCCGATGACTTCGTTCGAGCGGGCCATCGGCTTTGCCGAGGAGATACTTTGGACCGACACATTTTTCGGAGGCCTGCGGTTCGTGCTCGCAGGCGCACTGCCGGCTCTGTTGGCCGGCAAGCTGGCGGGGCTCGCACTTGGAGGCTTTGGGGCCGATGCCGCCGCGGGGTCCGCTTGTGTCGAACTGCGCTCACTTCGCGAGAGCGCGCTGACAGTTGTCGATCGTCTCGGGCGAGGTGATCTGGCGGCTGCGGCTGCCTGGGCCAGAGGTTCGGATAAGACCGGCGATCCGCAGCTTTCCTTTGACGGCGTCGTCGAGGCGGCGATTGAGACCATCGCGACCAAGCTCGTCGAGGAGGTGGTCGGCCCGCTCGTCTTTTTGAATCTTGCCGGTGCGTCCGGCGCGCTCGCCTACCGCGCCGTCGGCACGATGAGTGGCAAGGCGCAACGGCGCCAAGGCGCCTACGCACGATTCGGAGCCGTACCAATGCGTCTGTCGGAGATCCTGGGCCGGTTCCCCGGGCGGCTGGCCGCGCTGGCGATCTGCAGCTCCGCCAACGGTGACACGAGGACTCTCTATTTGCGCGCGCGGCAGGAATCGCTTGCCCATCCCTCCCCGGGTACAGGACTGGTCCGGGCCGCTATGGCTTGTGCTCTCGAGGTGGGCCCGGGGGCGGCCGGCAGCACCTCGGCCGGTTTGCCCGGGCGGCAGCCGTTCGGCCCGCCAAGGACCGTACGACCCGAGGACATAGAGAAAGCCGTAGTGCTGGCCGAGCGCGCGTCGGTGCTGGTTGCGCTGTGGTTGATGGCCACCGACCTGGGATTGTGGGTGGTGTCTCCCCGCTTGCTGCGACGCAGGCGCCAAAAGGGAGATTCCTGAGGAACGCTCGGCGTTCCCGGGGGGCTTTGTCAGGGATGGGACCGGTCGGCAGCGAGATCATGACCTCCTGACGGGTCCCCGCGAATCCCCATCGCGCGGCGGTGGGAGGGGGCCTAGTCCAGGATGGTCCGTGGCGGAGTGGCGCCACCCGCTAGCCTGGTCAAAAATCCGCTCAGGATCCGGACCGCAAGGGGGGTCGAATGCCGCTTAGGGCCCTGCAAAGATCGTCGCGCCTGCTTGGCGCCGCGCTGGGGGTTGCCGGCCTGCTGGCAGGCGTAGGAATGCGCGGCACAGGTCCGGTCAGGCAGCTGGATGGGACCAGCCTCGTGGCCACAAGCGCCACCTACACGCCTCCCTACAACATCGCGCCGGCTGAACCGTGGGGTGCGGCCTGCGGTAGCGGGTCCTACAACGAATCGGGCCCGTGCATCTCGGTCATTCTTTATGACATCAACCAGGCAAGAGCGCAGGAGTCGCTCCCGCCGATGGTGCTGCCCGTCAACTTCTCTCTCCTCACCGGAGGGGAGCAGATGTTCGTCCTCATCAACCTGGAGCGCATCGCCAGAGGGCTGGCGCCGCTGACCGGCATGACCGCCTCGTTGAATTCGTATGCCGAGACGGGTGCCGGGCAGGGAAGCGATGTCAACGTTCCCGGCTATAGCTACAGCTCTTCGATCTGGGCCGGCAACGAGGTCAACCCGCTCGCCGCCATGTACGACTGGATGTACTACGACGGTCTGAACAGCGACGGGACCTCCATCAACGTGAGCTGTACCACCAGCGACACCAGCGGCTGCTGGCAGCATCGGGAAATAATCCTGGATCAGAGTTCCTCCAACCTCGATGCCGGTGCAGCGTTGGCGCTGAACGCAGCCGGCTACTTCGCCTCCTACGCCGCGGTCATCGTCGCGGACACCGAGCTGCCGGCCTCCGGCTATGTCTTCACCTGGACCCAGGAGCTCTCCGACTTCCTCTCTACCAGCGGCGATGCGGGATCCTACGGTTCGATGAGTGGCATAGCCCTCAACCAGCCGGTGGTCGGAATGGCCTCAACGCCTGATGGCGGCGGATACTGGCTGGTGGCCTCCGACGGCGGCATCTTCAGCTTCGGCGACGCGCACTTCTACGGCTCAATGGGAGGGACCAAGCTCAACCAGCCGGTGGTCGGAATGGCGGCGGACCCGGCCACGGGCGGATACTGGATGGTCGCCGCGGACGGCGGGGTGTTCTCGTTCAATGCTCCGTTCTACGGCTCAATGGGAGGGACCAAGCTCAACAAGCCGGTGGTCGGAATGGCCTCAACGCCTGATGGCGGCGGATACTGGATGGTCGCCGCAGACGGCGGCATCTTCAGCTTCGGAGGCGCCGGCTTTTACGGTAGCACCGGAGCCGCGCAGCTTCCTTCGCCGGTGGTCGCCATGCAGGGTACCCCTAGCGGCGGCGGCTACTGGTTCGCCGGTGCGGACGGCGCCGTTTACCCCCTCTGAGCCCGTTGAGCGTCGCAGGCGGGACCTAGTATGAGGCAACGCGTCCGGCGAAAGGCGTCTCGAGGGGTCAAGGTTGGCTGCTGAGTCCGGCATCACCGAAATCGTGGGAGCCGACGCCGGGCTGGCTGCGCTGCTCGCCGCGATCATGGATCTGAAGGGTGGGTCGCCGGTCACGCCGGTCACGGTCGTAACCCCATCGCTCGCTTCCGGTGTCGTGCTCCGCCGGCGGTTGACCATGGAGGCCGGCTCCTTGCTGCTGGTCGACTTCACCACGCCCCTCGCATTCGCGAGCAGGATTGCGGGTAGCCTGCTGCCCGAAGAGTCGTGGCGGCCCGCAACCCGGCTCGAGTTGGATTCGCTGATTCGTACGGAATTGGCGAGAATTATTGCCACGTGGCCGCCGCAAGGGGAGGGGCCGCCGCCGCGGGCCGACGCAAACCTGATTTCGGCCCTCGCTCAGGCGATCTTCGAGCTTGCGGCCGCGCCGGACGACTCCTGGATGAGCTTGCGCCCGGCGGATTCGCGATCGCGGCTGGCGTTTCGCGTTGCCTCGGGGGTCCGGCGTCAGGCCGCCGCTCGAGGACTCGGGCTGGAGACCGAGATGTTCTCCGCGGCCCTGCGTGGCCTGGATAGCGCGGGAGCAGCCGAGCGCGTCGCCCGATCCGGCCCGGTCATACTTTTCAGCCTGCTGAATCTGCCCCCCGTGGCGGAGGCCTTCTTCGGACTCCTTGCGGGCATGACCACCCTGCGGCGCATCGAATTGGAGGTCGGTGTTCCAGACGTCGACGAGCGCGTGCATCCTTCTTCCACTGGCACGGGTGGGGGAGCCGTGCGGTTGCGGATGACGGGATGGCCGGAGCTGCAGGTGGTCGACTGCCCCGATCGCGCAGGGGAGGTTGAGGTGGCACTTGCGGAAGTGCTTGCCGCCGCAGAGGGGGGCGTGGCCTTCGAGAGGATGGCCGTTCTCGTCTCCGACGAAGCGGAGTACGCGGAGCGGCTGATCCGGGCTTGCGCAAAGGCGCTGGTGCCGGTGAACGCAGCCGCACCTCGCGCAAGAGTGCGCGATCGCGCGGTGCTCGTCATCGAGCGCACCCTCGACTTCGTGCGCTCCGGTGCTCGCGTGGACCTGGTGGAGCTTGCCTCGCTGGTCGAGCTGGAGGATTCCAGGCTGGGCTTGAGGTCCGACCGCGTCGAGGAGCTCACCCAGCGGGCGGATCTGACCGGCAACCTCTTTGCCTGGGCCGATGCGGTTGGCGCCGAAGCGGGCGCGGATGACGCGTCGCCGATTCTCGGCTTCCTGAGGCGCCCATCCGAGCGAAGCGACCTGCGGAAGCTCGCATCCTTTCTGGTCGGTTTGCGTGACTCCGCTGCGAATCTGCAGGAGGCATTGGCCGGGCGGAGCTGGGAAAGCGTGGCTTTCGCGGCGCGCCGGCTCTACGGCGAGCTGGTCCGCGACCTTCCGTTGATCTTCGGAGAGGATGGCCGCGAGGACAGGTCGTCCCCGCTGGTGAATTCGCTGCGCAACCTTCGTGTGCTTGACGGGCTGGACGAGCCGCCCAGCGAGGCGGCGCTCTTCATGAACCTGGACTTGATGTCGGAGGGGCGAGCGGAGTGGCGGCCGGATCCGGCCGGAGTGCGGATCGCCTCGATCGACACCTACCTTCCGGCGGGTTATGAGCTGGTGGTGATGGTCGGGCTGGACGCGCAGGGGTATCCGCGGCGTCCGGCGCGCGGCCTGCTTTCGGAAGGCGCTCGGCGTCTGGCGGGTCTTCTCTCGCTCTCGGAAAGGTCGGCCTTTTCCGAGTGGACGTTCCACGCGCAGCTCCGCCTGGCCAGGCGCGTGGTCCTTTGCAGGCCGCGCTCCGCGAGCCGACGGGCGGAGGCGCTTTTCCCATCGCCGGCGATCCAGCTGGCCCGGAATCTGTGCGGGGGTAACGGAGTGCCGGCCCGGAGCAGGTCCGTGGGTTCGCGCAGCTCTTTCCTGGCGGAGTCGGCGGGAGCATCTGGTTCGCTGGACGATCTGAACAGGGCCCTGGCACTGGCCGAATCAGAGAGGTGCCCGGCCAAGCTGGAAGAGGGGCGCCGCCTCATGCCGCTGCCGCGGATCCGTCGCATATCCGAAGTGGAACAGATGCGCGCCGCAACGCGCGCTCGCCTCCCTTCGGGTGAGCCCCGCCCTGTCAACACGACTTCGGTCGAGGACTGGCTCAAATGCCCGTATGCCTACTTTGCCCGCCGGGTGCTCGGCGTCGAGGAGCTGATCGAGCCCGAGGCCAAACACTCGTTGGATCCGCTGGAGCGGGGCACGTTGATGCATGCCGTGCTGGAGGTGATCGTTCGCGAGCAGGGCAACGCCTCTCTTTCGAACCTGCCTGCCGCCACTGCCGGGGCCGACGAGCTGGCCGAACGGGAGCTGGCGCCGCTTCGCATGCGCGCGCGCAGCGCGTCGGCGACGCGGCGCTTCTGGCTGGAGCGGGACCTGGCGAGGATCAAGCGCGAGGTCGCGCAATTCGTGCTCATGGATGCGAGGTTCGTCGACCAGGGTGGAGGCAGCCTGGCTTTGGAGCGCAAGCTGGAGCGGCTTTTCACCGCCTCGGGGCTGGCCGGTGGCGAGGCGGAGGTGCGGCTGATCGGGAAGATCGACCGGATCGATCGCACCTCCGACGGTATCGCGGTCATCGACTACAAGACCGGCTCGTCGAACGGGTACAAGGTCGACAAGCGGCCGGAGCCTCACAAAGTCCAGCTTGCTCTGTACGCGCATTTGATAAGGGCCATGCCCGAGGACGAGCTTGGTGGAGGAGCCGGCGTGATCACCGGCCATTATTGGTTCATCTCGGAGCTCCAGGGATATTCGACCTTGTCGGTGTCGGCGGCGGACATGGAGGACCTCACGGAGGTGGCGGGCACGGCAATAGCCGCAATGGAGACCGGGTTGTTCCCGCCCGGAGCGCACGCCCTGGCTTTCAACAGGCCCTGCATGTACTGCGACCCGCTGGCCGGAAAGAATCCATGGCGACGTCGGCAGCTTGGCGAGTCGCTCGGCACTGAAGAGCCGGGCAGCGATCACGGGGTTCCGATCGAGCGGGATTTCTGGCTGAGGGTTGCGGCCCTGGCGGAGAGGGCCGGCCATGCGGACGCCTGAGGATCAGGCCCAGCGCAGCAGAATCGCCAACGAAGTGTCCGCCACCCTCTTCGTCATGGCCGGGGCGGGAACGGGGAAGACGACGGCACTGGTCTCCAGGATCGCATCCCTAGTCGAGGCGGGGGTGCCGATCGAGTCGATAGCGGCGATCACCTTCACGCGGCGTGCCGCCAACGAGTTGAGCATCCGCATCCGCAGCGAGCTCGAGGGACGGGCTGAGCGGTCGCATGGCGAGGCATCCGCTCTCTGCGCTGCGGCCATTGAACAGCTTCCGGGCGCAAGCATCGGCACCATACACGGCTTCGCCCAGACTCTGCTGGAGGGTTGGGGCGGGGTGATCGGCCTGCCCATGGTGTTCAGGGTGCTGGACACCGTCGCCTCCGAGGTGCACCTTCAGCGATCGTGGTCTTCATATGTCGAGTCGGCCGTGGAGTCCGAGGACGTCCAGACCCTTTTCGGGTGGCTGGCGGACCTCGGAGGCGGTCCGAACGATCTCGCCGCGCTGGTTAGGACCATCGACGGTGCCGCCGGCACGCGAGCCGGGTCTCTGGTCTTTCCCGATGGCGGCTTGCCCACGGAAAAGGCTGTGCTCGGCGAGGCCAGATCCCTGGCGGACAGGCTCGCGCCGCTTCCCCCGCGGGAGGGCTACCAGGAGCTGCTGGCATCCGGCGACCCGCTCGCCACCCGTCTGCGGGAGCTTGAGGACATGGCGCGCGTGCTACGGCAGCGCGCCGAGAGCGGCGACGTCGGCGGAACGCTCGCCCAGCTGGCGAGCGCGGTCGCGAATATGAAGGTGGGAAGGCTCAGCAAGCGCGACGACTGGGCGAAGGCCGGATGCGACATAAAGCAGATCCGTGACGAGGTGGAGCGCGCTCGCCAGGAGATCGAGCTACTTTTCAAGCGGCTCCGCCATTCGGTCGCGGTCTCGGCCGCCAGGTTCTCCGCCGCCTTTGTCGCCGGAGCCCGCGCCGAGCGCATCGCTGCCGGGGAGCTCAACTTCGACGACCTGCTGTGGGGGGCCATCGAGCTGCTCGAGCACGCCGACGAGCCGACCTTGGAGGAGATCCGCAGCCGATTCCGTGTGGTACTGGTCGACGAGTTCCAGGACACCGACCCGCAACAGGTGAGACTCGTCCAAGCTCTCACCGGCGTTGGCGCGAAGCCGGATTCGCTCGACGGCGGCATCGCGCCCCTCTTCTTCGTCGGTGATCCGCGCCAGTCGATCTACCGCTTCCGCGGAGCCGACGTGAACACCTATTTGGCTGTTGCCGAGACCATACCCCAGGAAAAGCGGGTGCCGCTGGTTGTGAACTTCCGCTCGCGTCGCGAGATCACGTCCTGGGTCAACGCGACGTTCGGTGCGCTGCTGGAGCGGGACGCGACGATGGAGTCGGCCGCATTGGTGGCGCATCGGGAACCCCAATTGGCTGGTCCTGCCGTCCGGCTCGTCGTGCCGGCCGGGTCGGTCTCTCTCAACTCCTCCGAAAAACGCATGCGTGCCGAGGCGGCGCTCTCGGCGGCATCGATACAGGAGATGGTGACGGGTGGCTACCAAGTGGAGGATGATGGGGTCGTCCGGCCGGCGCGGTACGGCGACATCGCGGTTCTCATGCCCAGACGTATCGGGCTGCGTTTCCTTCTCACGGAGCTGCAGCGGAGGGGAATCCCCTACACCGACTCGAACACGACTCTGCTCTATTCGGAGCCACTCGTACGGGATCTCCTGGCGCTCCTGAGAGCGGTATCGCGGCCACATGACGCCAAGGCGCTCTTCGACGCTCTTTCCGCTCCCGCGCTGGGCGTGGGTTCGCAGGACCTCCTTGATCTCTCGCTTCCCTTTGGCGGCCTGGCCGAGGCGGCTCGTGCCGCTCGGGACGGGCGCCATCCGTCGGTGCCCGGCTCACTGGCCGAGCCCCTGGCGCTGATGACTTTCCTTCAGGCCAAGCGGTCCAGCCTTGACTGCGGCGAGCTGACCGCCTTGGCGCTGGAGGGAATGCGCCTTTTCGAGCGGGCGACCTTGGACGAGGGCAGGGACTCGGTGTGGCGGAGATTGGAGGAGGTGACCGAGGAGGCCCGGTCCTTCGCCTCCGAGGTGTCGCCCAGTCTTCACGCCTACCTGGACTTCGTCTACCGCAGCGGAGCCGACAGCGCGAAAGTGACCGAGGCCGACGGGGCCGACCTGGAGGTCGACGCGGTGCGGATCATGACGGTTCACGCGGCCAAGGGCCTCGAGTTTCCGGTGGTCGTATTCACCGGGATGAACGGGGAACTCGGTGGCACGCCGAAGCCCCCGGGCATCTATCGCGGCGCGGACGGCGTGGAGGTCGACGTCCGGGGCGAACTCAGGACCGAAGGGGCGGTGGCGGCACGCGAAGGCGAGGCCATCGAGCTTTGGAACGAGGCGGTGCGCCTCCTTTACGTGGGAGCCACTCGCGCGCGCGATCACCTGGTGGTGACAATCCCGGCTGCACCGGACGATGCCAGGGCGGCAAGTGACCAAGGGCGGGCGGCGCTCGAGGGGGAATGGGATTCCTCCACCCTGCGCAAGGCTTTCCAAAGCGGCTTCGGCTTGATCAGCGCGTTTTCGCCGGTCGAGCCGGAGGCGGTCTCGATAGCCGGCGCCGCACAGCCGGTGCCACCGGAGACCGGAGAGGGCAAGAGGCAACTTACGGATCCGGAGGAATGGCTGGCGCGGCGATTGGAAGCCCTCCGGCGCGCGACACCCATGCCCGCGGTCACCGCCACCGGCTTGATGGCTCACCTGGCCGCCGGGCGCGGAGATGCCGAGGTCGCGGCGGAGTATGCGGGGGGCGCGGGTGAAGAGGGCATCGAGGTCGGGCGCCTGGTGCACCGCCTGCTCGCGGAACTCGACATCTCCGCGCCCGGGGAAGCTCTGGAGCGTGCGCGCGCAAGACTGGAGCGTGAGCTGGCTTCTCCGTCAGTGAGCCGGCGTGCCCTCGCCTGCCTGAAGGTTGCTTTGGAAGCCCCTTGCGTCCGGGCAGCCGCCAACCCGCTGAGGGAATTCCATGCAAGCGTTCGCCTTGACGAGGGGGCGATGCTCGACGCGGTTATCGACCTGGCTTACCAGACTCCCCAGGGCCTGCGGATAGTCGACTACAAAGTGGTCACCTCCGGCGGGATGGCCCGTGCCGAGGAGCGCATGCGGACCTACCGGGTGCAAGGGGGTGTCTACCAGATGGCCCTATCGCGCGCAGCGGCACCGCTGACGGTGGCCGGTGCGACGTTCCTGTTCGTCAGCGAGGAGGGCTACCGCGAGATCGAGTGCCCCCCGGCCGACCCACAGGAGCTTCAGTCGCTGATCGGCGAATACCTGGACTCCCTGGGGGCCGGCCGGGTAGGCGATTCTTAACGGAGCATCACGGAAGCGACCTGGTAGACGCAATATCGCGGGATGACGCCCGAGGTCTGGATGCCGTTCAGCGTTCCGGTCTCGCCGGCCGCGCTGTAGCGCACCAGCCAATTTACCGTTACCGTCACGCGATAGCAGCCCGGTGACACGTACTGGTGGCGAAGGTTCCCCGCCGGCCATGGGCCGCCCTCGGCGGTGGTGGGGCCGAGCACGGGCGAGCCGTCGCCCCAGTCGACCGTGACGGTTCCTTCCGCGTTTGCGTGCACGCTGCCCGCGGCAGAGGAGGCCTGCATCGTGTCAGCGAGGCGGGCCTGGGTGGTGAGGAATGCGGCGAGCCCGGCCACCCCGTAACGCGGATCCATCCACGGCAGAGGGGCGGGGAGCTGCCTCGTCACGGCTGAGCGGATCTCCTCCTGATTGATGACGGGACGGGTTGGCGGACGGGTGGAGCGTACGGCTCGGTAGGCGCAGAGCGGATAGTGACGGTTGAGGACAAAAAGGAGCTGCGGGGCGAAGTTCATAGCCGAGGCCTGCTCGGAGGTGCTGTAGTACACGAAGAACACGGCGATGCAGGGGGTGTTGGAAAACAGTCTCGAGTTGGTCGTGATCGTCGGGAACATGACCGGGTAAAGCCGCTTTCCGGCGGGCGTGACGAGCACCCGGGACGACCCCGGATTGCCGGGGGCCGAAGCCGAGGAGACCGTGTAGAGCGTGATCGTGTAGCTGCCCCTTCCGGCGCTTGCGGTGGCGGGCCGGCCGGCGGCGGCAGCAGGTGAAGGCAATATGGCGAGACTCGCCACTAGTGCGCCGGTCAGGAGCTTGGCGGGTGAAAGAGTGAAGGGCATGGCGGCTCCTCCGGATGGACTTGCATCGAGGTCCCGGTCAGGACGCGGAGGCAAGGGCCAGTTGGAGCGTGAGAGACGGGCTGGCAGGCACGGGTGAATGTGACCAAATGCCCTAAGCGGGAACAGCCGGCCTCGGCCAAAATCGATGAGCAGTTGAAGCAGCGGTTGGGATAGTCACCACCCCGCCGAAGCCGATAATACACTGCCGCGCTTGGGGGTGCGACTGAAATTAGAGGCGTCGCTTGGCGGCGGAATGGCTGCACTAGGACCGCGTACGCGAGGGAGACCCCATGGCAATCGAGGAGATTGCTGGATCGGCGGGCGACGAGGCATTGGAAGGCGCGGCGACTTTCATCTTCGATTTCGTCCATCTGAAAGCACGTTTCGAGGATGTCGCCACCCAGATCGAAGTCGACCACGCCGGTTGGATCGGCTTTGCCGCCGAGCAGGCGATTTCGGAACAGACCTTCTTGAGCAAAGTCGGGCCCGGCGGCATGCTCAGTAAGCGGGTCAAGATCGAGCTCGGCCAGGTTCGCCGTGCTTTGGGCTGCGTCCTGGTCTCGATGGCCTGGACCGCCACATCCACGCCCTTCCTCTTCCCACGCCTCGAAGCCGACGTGGAATTTTCCGAGGTCGAGCCGGGTAACGTGCGTATCGAGCTCCGAGGGAGCTACCGGGCTCCGCTCGGAACCTTCGGCGAGCGTATCGACAAGCTCATCATGCATCGCATGGCGGAGTCGACGGTGCGAGCCTTCCTGATGGGCGTCTCCGACGAGCTGGAGCGGCGACTAGGGCAGGGCGAGAGGCCCTGACCGTCATTCGTGGGCGGGGCGGATCCGCAGCCGCCACCAGGGCCGTATGGGGCCAATCGCCGTCTTTTGACCCGCCCGTGAGTTGCCTGATCAGGGCGGCTTGGACTATTCGCCGGGATTAAGCGCCTATCGCGTGGAAGCCGCCGTCAACGTGTATGAGTTCGCCGGTGGTGGCAGGGAAGAAGTCCGAGAGCAGAGCCACGACCGAGCGAGCGACGGGCTCCGGATCGGTGGCGCTCCAGCCCAAAGGCGCCCTGGTGTCCCAGACCGACTCGAAGTCGGAGAAGCCGGGCACCGATTTTGCGGCGATTGTGCGCATCGGCCCGGCGGAGATGAGATTCACCCTTACTCCTCGCTTGCCCGCTTCACGCGCCAGGTAACGGCTGAGCGACTCGAGGGCGGCCTTGGCCACGCCCATCCAGTTGTATCCGGGCCATGCCACGGTTGCGTCGAAGTCGAGGCCGACCACCGAGGGGTGGCTCCCCCGCTCGAGAAGGGGAAGCAGCGACTTCACGAGTGGGGCCAGCGAATACGCCGACACCTGCAGAGCGACTGCGACATCCTCCCATCCCGCCACGAACATGTCGTTGTCGAGGCATGCGGCGGGGGCGAAGCCGATGGAGTGCAGCACTCCGTCCAACCCGTCGAAGCGCTTGGCTATATCGGCGGCGAGGTTGTCGAAGTGCTCCGGAATGGTCACGTCGAGCTCCAATACCTCGGGAGCGGGATCGAGCTTGCGCGCCACCCGTTGAGTGATCGACATGCCGCGGCCGAAGCCGGTGAGGATTACCTGGGCTCCCTCGGCCTGGGCAACCTGAGCCGTTGCGAATGCCAGCGACTGGTCGTTGAGGACGCCGGTGATGAGGATCCTCTTGTCTTCCAGAATGCCCATTTCCCGCCTCCGTCATTTAGCCTTGTGCGCACAGGCCCGGTGCAACCTTCATGCAGGCTAATGCCTGCTGGGGAGGTGCTTGGTCGGATGGGAAGCGTATTTTGGAGGAGTTCGTGACCGAAAGCATCGGAGTGATCGGCGGTACCGGCCCGGCGGGCTCCTCGCTCGCAGCAAGGTATGCGAACCTCGGGCACCGCGTGGTGCTGGGCTCACGGGACGCCGAGAGGGCAGCCGGCGTGGTGGCCGAGCTCCGCGAGCGGCTGGGCGAAGGTCTCGCCGGCTTGGAGGGCGCCCAGAACGCCGCCGCGGCGGAGTGCGACATCGTGGTCGTCGCCACCCCATGGGATGGGGTGGAGGCGACAGCTCGCCCGCTTGCAGACGCGCTGGCGGGCAAGGTGGTGGTTTCCATGGCCAACGCGCTCTACCGGGAGGGTCGCAACATGGGGGCGCTGACTCTTCCGCGCGGCTCGGTGGCCGAGCACCTGCGAGCTGCAGTGCCTCTGGCACGGGTGGTGGCCGCGTTCCACCACGTTCCCGCCAAGGAGTTGGGGATGGTGAACGAACCGTTGCACTCCGACGTTCTGGTCTGCTCGGACGATGCCGGCGCTGCGGAGCGTGTGGTGGCATTGGTGGGGGAGATCCCCGGAGCGCGGGGCGTGCTGGCCGGGAATCTTTCCGCCGCCGCCGCGATTGAGGCTATGACCGCCGTCTTGATTAACGTGAATATCCGTTACAAGACCAGAACGTCGCTCCAGCTATCCGGAATTAGGGAGTCCTGAATGAGGCTTTACGACTCGGCGTCCAGCACCGTCAGGGAGTTCGTGCCCAAAGACAGGGTCGTGACCATGTACAGCTGCGGGATCACGCCCTATGACGCCTCCCACCTCGGGCACGCCGCCGTCTTTCTTACTTTCGACCTGCTTTCCCGTGTGCTCATGGACGAGGGATACGAGGTGAAATGGGTTCGGAACATCACCGACGTCGACGATTCGATCCTGGCGAAGGCGCGCTCACTGGGCGTCCACTACCTGGACCTTGCGGCCACCGAGATCGCCCGTTTCGATGCGGACATGCGCGCACTCGGGCTGATGGCTCCCTACTCGGAGCCTCGCGCCACCTCGGCTATCGCTGAGATCCTGCTGATGATCCAGCGCATCGTCGACGCCGGGTTTGCCTACCAGCGCGGAGGCGCGGTCTACTTCGACGTCTCCAAGTACTCGGAGTTCGGCCATATCAGCCATCTGGAGCGCTCGACCATGATCGAATACGCCGCCGAGCGCGGTGGAAACGTGGACGATCCCAACAAGGACGATCCCCTGGACTTCGTCCTCTGGCAGCCGTCGCTGTCGGACGAGCCTTCATGGGACTCCCGTTACGGTCCGGGCCGGCCCGGCTGGCACATCGAGTGCTCGGCGCTTGCCATGCGCGAGTTGGGCGAGACCATCGACATACACGGCGGCGGTTACGACCTTCTCTTTCCCCACCACGAGTGCGAGGCCGCCCAGTCCGAGGTGGTCACGGGCAAACCCTTCGTCGATACCTGGATGCACGTTGGCATGGTCTATCTGGGTGGGCAGAAGATGTCCAAGTCGCTGGGCAATCTTGTCTTCGTCGGCGACTTGCTGAAGGAGCACGAGGCGGCAGCGGTGCGGCTCTCTATTCTCTCCAACCACTACCGCTCCCACTGGGAGTGGGATCCCACCACTCTGGAGGAGGCCGAAGAGCGGCTCACCCTGTGGCGCTCGGCCGGCAACGGGGAGGCGGCGGTTGAAGAGGTTCGCAAGGCTCTGCGCGAAGACCTCGACACCCGGGGCGCAATGGCGGCCATAGACGCAGCCGCTCGCGCGGGCCAGGGGGTTTCGGTGGCCGCCGCACTGCTTGGTGTCTACCTTTAATTCGATGCCCCCTTGTAGGGGGCTACTAGAGAAAGTGCCCCGGCAAGATGTTGGTTGTTCTACCCGATGGTTCCAGCCGTGAGATTGCTGCCGTCTCCACTGCGGAGGAGGCCCTGCGTGAGGTGGATCCCGCCGGCCGCCTCGGGGTGGTTGCCGCCGCCTCGGGGGGCCGCATCCAGGATCTCTCGGCCCCGATTGCGGGTGGTGATGTAGAGCTGATCGCCGCAGCCGGCGAGCGCGGGCGCGAGGTGCTGCGCCATTCGACGGCTCATGTCATGGCCCAGGCGGTGCTGGCTCTGTGGCCCGGGGCGAAGTTCGCGATCGGCCCGGCGGTGGCCGATGGCTTCTACTACGACTTCCGCCTGCCCGGAGGCGAGCGATTCAGCGAAGAGGACCTGGCGCGCATCGAGGCCAAGATGCGCGAAATCGTCGCCTCCGACCAGCCCTTCGTGCGGGAGGAGCACTCCTTTGACGAGGGCCTGGACCTCTTCGCCGACCAGCCCTACAAGTTGGAGATCATCCAGGGCGTGCGCACCCAGGGCGAAAGCGAGGACGAGCACGAGGGCGTCTCCGAGGCCGGGATTTCCGCCTACCGCAATACGGAGGGCTTCGTCGATCTTTGCCGCGGGCCCCACGTCCCTTCGACCGGGAGGCTGGGAGCGTTCAAGCTGATGCGCGTGGCCGGCGCTTATTGGAGAGGCGACGAGAAGCGGGACCAGCTGCAACGGGTATACGGGACCGCCTGGGAAAGCCAAGCGGCCTTGGACGACTATCTAAACCGCCTCGAAGAGGCCGAGAAGCGCGACCATCGCAAGCTTGGAGCGGACCTGGACATGTTCCACTTCCCGCCGGAGATCGGAGGCGGGCTGCCCGTCTTCCATCCCAAGGGCGCGCTCGTCCGGCATCTGATGGAGGACTTCTCGATGCGGTCGCACCTGGCGAACGGCTACCAACTCGCCTGGACCCCTCATATCGCCAAGTCCACGCTCTACGAGACCTCGGGGCACCTGGGTTGGTACAAGGAGAACATGTACCCCCCTATGGAGATGGAGGGTGCGACGTACTACCCCAAGCCCATGAACTGTCCCATGCACATCCTCATCTACCGTTCGCACCAGCGGAGCTACCGTGAACTGCCCATGCGCCTTTTCGAGTTCGGCACCGTATACCGCTTCGAGCGCAGCGGTGTGCTGCACGGCCTGGCCAGGGTGCGCGGGCTCACCCAGGACGACTCCCATATCTTCGTCGCCCCCTCGCAGCTTGCGGCCGAGCTCGCCGGGCTCCTTGGGTTCGTCATTGCGATGCTGAGGGCATTCGGGCTCAGCGACTTCGAGGCGGAGCTTGCCACCAGGCCGGAGAAGTCGGTGGGCGCCGAGGAGGATTGGGAGATCGCAACCGAGGCGCTTGAACATGCGCTGAAGGTTTCGGGAATCCCCTACGTACGCGCCGAGGGCGAGGGCGCCTTCTACGCTCCCAAGATCGACGTCCATCTGCGGGATGCGATCGGACGCCGCTGGCAGGTCTCCACGCTGCAGGTCGATCTGCAGCTGCCCCAGCTTTTCGACCTCGAGTTCGTGGATGCCGACAATCAGCGCCGCCGCCCGTACATGGTGCACCGCGCCCTTTTCGGCTCGGTGGAGCGCTTCTTTGCGATCCTTCTCGAGCACTATGCGGGCGCCCTGCCCACCTGGCTCTCGCCGACCCAGATCGCCATCGCGCCGGTCAAGGAGGCCAACGAGGGTTATGCCGACCAGGTGGCCTTAAGGCTGCGTTCGCTGGGAGCCCGGGTCTTCCTCGCGCCCTCCAACGAGCCTCTGGGCGCCCGTATTCGTAGGCTAAAGCTCGAAAAGATCCCCTACGTGCTGGTAGTGGGAGACCGCGACATGGCCGCCGGGACGGTCGGCGTGAATGCCCGAGGTTCGGAGCGTCCGGAGACCGACGTCTCCCTTGAGGTATTCGTCGAGCGGCTTGCCGACGAACTCCAGCCGACGCCATTGGAGGTCCCCCTTGATTGACCAGCTGTGGGCGGGCTGGCGCCGCTCGTTCATAGAGGACACCGACGGGGGCCGCAACGTCCAGTCCTGCGTCCTGTGCGCTCTTGGTGCCGACGAGGGCGACGAGACCTTCGTGCTGCACAGGGGAAAGCACAACTACGTGGTGTTGAACGCCTTTCCGTACGCGCCGGGGCACATGATGGTGGTCCCCTATCAGCACGTCGGAGACGTTCTCGACCTGGAAGATGAGGTGTATCAGGAGACCACGGACCTGCTGCGCATCTCCTTGCGCGCACTGCGGAAGGCTTACGACCCCGAGGGATTCAACGTCGGTGCCAATCTCGGGCGCGCCGGAGGCGCCGCCTTCGACGATCACCTCCACTTCCACGTGGTGCCGCGCTGGCTCGGGGACACCAATTTCATGACCGCCGTGGCTTCCATGCGGGTGCTCCCGGAGTCGCTTTCGGCGACACACGCCCGGCTCAAGGGCCTGTTCGTCTAGAGCCGCCCGGATCCGGGCGGCTCTAGAGATGGGATCACTTTTCCTTTTCCTCCACCTGTGCCAGGCGGTTGTACAGGGCCTTGGGCAGCGGCTCGTGGTGGTCGTAGGTGGCTTCGTAGCTGCCTTGGCCGGCGGTGATCGAGCGGAGTTCGGAGGCGTAGGAGGCGACTTCGTTGGCGGGGACCAGCGCCACGACCGTTACCGCTCCCGCCTTGTCGTCGATCTCGGTTCTCGTCACCTTGGCGCGGCGTGAGCTGAGGTCACCCAGGACATCCCCTTGCAGTCGCGCGGGAACCGTGACCGCCACCTCCATCACCGGCTCGAGCACCACGGTCGAGGTCTTGGCGATGGCCTCCCTCAGCGCGAGGCTTCCGGCCATCTTGAAGGACATCTCCGAGGAGTCGACGCTGTGGTAGGCCCCGTCGTAGAGGTGCGCTTCGAAGTCGACCACCGGGTATCCGTGCAAGCCACCGTGCTCGGCGGCCTCCAGCAGGCCCTTTTCCACCGCCGGAATGAACTGCCTCGGGATGGCCCCACCTACCACCTCGTCGAAGAACTGCACTCCCGACCCGCGTGGCAGAGGAGCGAAGCGGACCCGTGCCACGCCGAACTGCCCATGGCCGCCCGTCTGTTTCTTGTACTTTCCCTCCACCTGAGATGGACCCGCCAGGGTCTCCAGGTACTCCACCTCGCACGGAGCCAGAGTCGCGCTCAGCTGATAGCGCCGCTCGATCTTCTCGAGAGCAGTGGTTATCTGCAGCTCGCCCAGGCCCGCCAGGATCAGGTTGTGGCTCCGGTTGTCGCGGCCGACCCTCAAGGTGGGCTCCTCCTCGTTGAGCTTGGAGAGAGCCAGCGCCAGCTTCTCCTCCTGCCCCTTGGCGGACGGGATCACCTGCACCCTGAGCATCGGCACCTCGAAGCCGAGGTCATCGGACTCCGGCTCCGTCTTGTCCGAGCTGAGCACATCGCCGGTACGAACGCTGGCCAGCTTGGCAACCGCGATTATGTCGCCGCACGGAGCCTCTGATTGGGCGTTGTGGTCCTTGCCGGAAAGGGAGAAAAGAGAGTGCAGGCGCTCGCCGGTCTTGGTGCGCGTGTTGGTCAGCTCCGCGTCTGCGGTGAGTTTGCCCGAGAGCACTTTCATCAGGTTGACCCTTCCCAGGAAGGGATCGGCAATGGTCTTGAAGGTGAGGGTTCGTACCACCGCGCTCTCGGGATCGCATTCCGGCGGAGGCCCGATCTCGCAGATGAAGTCCAGCAGTCGGTCGATTCCCACCTCGCGGATCGCCGAGCCCACCACAACGGGATAGACGACCGCGTCGTGCACGCCCTGGGCCATTATCGCCTCGAGGGAGGCCTTGTCCGGCACCTCCCCGTCCAGGTATGCGGCCATCATGTCCTCGTCGGCCACCACAATTCCCTCGATGAGCAGGTCGTGGGCGTTGTGCTCGCCGACGGCGACGTCATCGGGAAGCTCCTCCTCGCTCGCCGCTCCGCCGGAGTAGACGATTGCGGTCTCCGAGAAGAGGTCGATGACCCCGCGCAGCGCTTCGGCCTGGCCGAGTGGCATTTCCAGCGGTGCGAGACCTTGTCCGAAGACCTCGGCCAGGCGCTCGATGGTGGCGTCGAAGTCCGCCCGCTCCTTGTCGAGCTTGTTGATAAAGCACATGCTTGGCTTGCCGAGCTTGGAGGCGAGTTGCCATATGCGGACGGTGTCGTGGCTGATCGGCTCGCTGGCGGGAACCACGAACAGGGCGAGGTCGCAGGCGTGCAGGGCGGCGTGGACCTCGCCGGCGAAGTCGAGTACTCCAGGCGTGTCGAAAAGGTTGATCTTGTGTCCGCGGTGTTCGAGCGAAACCATCGAAAGCGAGATCGAGTGCCGGTGTTTAACTTCTTCGGGCTCGAAGTCCGAGACCGTGTTCCCGTCTTCGATGCGCCCCATGCGGGCCGTCTTGTGCACGTAATGGTGGATCGCCTCCACCAACGATGTCTTTCCGGAGCCGGTCTGGCCGACCACGGCGATGTTGCGGATTCTTTCAGTAGGGATCGCGCTCAAATCCACCACCTCCTGACCAGGCTCCCCCTTTGGGGGGCCTTCACGGGCCCGGCACACGCGGGCGCTTCATGAGTGAAACTATCAAATGGCGGACGTCTGCCAAATTGCCGAATAGGGACTTTGGCAACATTGACGCCCCGGGGAGGCCACTTCCCGCCCGGTACCGGTGCCCAGCGGTTAGCATTGGCTGGAGAACTCAGGAGAAAATGCCCCAGGAGCGCGAGTAGCGCCGGCATTGGAATTGGAGATTCGACTTGTTTGATGGGAATCTGCGGTCACACGTTGACCGGCGAACCCAGCCCCTCGGCCGAGCACTGGCCAACGCCGGAATCACGGCCGATATGCTCACACTCACCGGCCTGGCCATGGCGGCGGTCACCGCGCTGCTGATCGGCACCGGACACCTGCTACTCGGGTTCTTCGCGCTGCTGCTGTCGGCATTGCCGGATCTGTTGGACGGCCCCGTGGCAAAGGTGCGTGGGACCTCTTCCGCTCGCGGTGCGTTCTTCGACTCGGTCTCCGATCGCTTCAGCGACCTGATGCTGAGCGTCGGGTTGGCCTTCTACCTGTTCCAGCGGGGGCACACCACACTGGCGATGCTTCCGATGGGCATCTATGGAGCCGCGTCGCTTATCTCCTATCAGCGCGCGAAGGCGGAGTCGCTGGGGTTTTCCGCCAAGGGTGGCATTATGGAGCGTGCGGAGCGCGTGGTGCTGATGGCGGCCGGAATACTCATCTACCCGATACTCGTGCCGATGCTTTGGGTGGTGTTCGTCCTTTCGGCGCTGACGGTGGTTCAGCGTTTCGTAAAGGTTTGGATACAGGCAACCGGCGGGGACTCCCGTCTCCGGCTGCGCGCTCGTCAGAACTATCGCCCTCGCAGGACTCGGGGCGAGCAGTCGGTTCTCGGGGAGAGGCTGCGCCGGTACCGCTACCGTGATGGCGCGCCAGGAGAGCAGCGCACTCGCAGGCTAAGGGCACGCTCGAACTCCCGAAGCTGGTTCTCGCCCCGTTCTTAGGCTGCGCTTCAGCGTTGAACCTTCGACTCAGGCATTTGCCGCAGCGCATCCATAGCCATGCCCAAAGATTCGCTTAGCCACCTAAGGGCCAAGACCGCCTACCTGGGATACCTGGGCGCCTCTCGTGCTGCATCCCTGGTGCCCTTCGGACTGGCACCCGTGGTCGGGCTGATAGCCGGTGGTGCCGCTTACTTCACCAGCGCCAAGCGGCGCTCGGTGGTGCGCCGGAACCTGGAACCGGTGCTGGACGGCCCGAATACGCGGCTCGAGGCGATGGTGCAACGTGCCTTCGTCTCGTACGCGCAGTACTGGTTCGAGGCGTTCAAGATCGGCTACGAGGACGGCTCCACGCTTGCCGGGCGTGGGCGGGCGGAGGGCCTGGAGCATCTTGATGCGGCGCTCAGAGAGGGTAAGGGGGCTATCGTGGCGGCCCCGCATCTCGGCAACTGGGACTTCGCCGCAGCCTGGGTGGATCACCGGCGATACAAGGTGACCGCAGTGGCGGAGCGGCTCGAGCCCACTGAGCTCTTCGACTGGTTCGTGGCCCGGCGCGCGGAGTTAGGCGTGACCGTGGTGCCTCACGATGACGACCCGATGCCCAAGCTTGTGGCAGCGTTGCGTCGCAACGAGGTGGTGGCGCTGGTTGCCGATCGCAGCATAGATGCCGCCACCGTCGAGGTGGAGTTCTTCGGCCGGACGGTCGAGTTCCCGATGGGGCCGGCCATTCTTGCGCTTCGCACCGGGGCGCCTATCCTGCCGACCGCCGCCTACTTCGAACCACACGGCGGTCACCTCCTGCGTGTCCTTCCTCCGCTGGAAATCGGAGAGCGCGGGAGGATACGCGAGGACGCCAGGCGCCTTACTCAGGAGATCGCCCACAGCTTCGAGGAGCTGATCCGGCGGGCGCCCGAGCAGTGGCACGTCTTCCAGCCGTTCTTCTGAGCGGCCCCGGCGACTACTCCGCCGAGAGGACCGGGTCCAGGTT
>JAJZNF010000128.1:0-13441 GCA_021847985.1 Actinomycetes bacterium
TAAAACTGCCCCGAGAAGTTGACGGGAGACCCGTGAGTGAGGTGGCCGCCCTGGTCGAGGCGCATCGCTAGCACAGTGTCACCGGGCTTGAGAAGAGCGAGGTAGGCGGCGGCGTTGGCGTTGGCACCGGCGTGTGGCTGCACATTTGCATGCTCGGCGTTGAACAGCGCCTTCAAACGGTTACGCGCGAGGTCTTCGACCTGGTCGATGAACTGGTTGCCGCCGTAGTAGCGCTTCGACGGGTACCCCTCGGCGTACTTGTTGGTCAGGATCGAGCCGGTGGCTTCAAGGACAGCTCTGGAGGTGAAGTTCTCGGATGCGATCAGCTGAAGAGTAGAGGTCTGTCGATGAATCTCCTCTTGAAGGATCGCCGCCAGATCAGGATCCGAAGTCGTGACTGCTGCGTATACATCGCCAACCTGGTTTGACATTTAGTGAATCCTCCGGATAGCGGCCACGTCCACTCGAGGAAAAGGTCGCGCAATTCACGCCCGTTAGACACCTCGCAGCATCCATGCTATACCTCATGCAGTAACCCCTCCGAAGCATGGCGCTCTAGTCCCGGGTCGGAAACCACACGGCATCCCTGAGGCCAACCAACCAGCATCTCTACTCGCCAAATCGCGCTCAATTGACGGCCTGCGTGACTCGCGAGTAACGCCATCGCTCTGACTCCATCCCGCTAGACCGCCTTTTCCTTTTGTCGGCACAGGTCCGCCGTTCGCAACATCGCGGCATGGAGCCCCGCTGCCTGGGTGAGCTTGTCGGGAGATTTGGAATGCTTGAAGGCGGGGAACGTCGCCATCAAGGTGAAGGGTATATCGCCATCCCTGCCAGATACCCGATGATGCGGCAGGCGGATGCCCAGATCGAGCCGCGCGGCCTCGAGGAGCATCGGCACCACCCCCCTCCCGGCCGTGGTGGAGGTTGACGAAGAGCTCGTGGCGACCCATGTGGCAGGCAAGCGGGTGCAGTGGCTCACGGTCGGCAATCCCCCAAAGAACCGGGGCAATCCCTCCCGTCACCCGCAGGACGAGATGATCGTCCTCCGCCCAAAGGACCTGCACCCAAGTCTTTGCTCTACGGAGGGCGGGGTCCACATGGCCGGACACTCGGGCCTCCACCGGCTGCAGTGCGCTGCGCTGCAGGCTCTCACACGAGTCGACGGCGATCACTTGCGCTCAAGGACGAACCCCCTTTGGTCGGCCAGGCGGTGGAACCTGTCGAGCTCACGGCAGCAGAGAAAGTCCGTCCTGCCGTCTGCAATCACCTCACCCGCCAATTTCTCGGATTCATGCTGGACGAGCAGGTCCGAGCGGGAGGGGGGCTCGTCCAGGACGAGCAGGTCGGACGTGCGCATCAAGGCGGGCCCGAGGCCCATGGCCGGCCGCCATGGAGAGGACGAGCTCGGCGGGCCATCCGTATGCCAGTTCAGCCCACGACGGCGCGAATCGCGGCCTCCGGTATCGCGCCGACACGGAGGATTCGCACCTCTTCGTGGCGCAGGTCCACCACGGTCGACGGGGTGCCGATGGGAGGCAGGGCGTCGGTGAGCAGCCCATCGAGGTGCTTCAAGAGTGCGGCGTTCCCCGGGAGCAAGAATTCTCGCCCCTCGAGGATCGGCGACCGGCCATGCAGGTTGGCCGAGGTGGCTACAAACGGCCCCACCCGCTCCAGCAGCTGCACCAGCACCGCCCCGCGGGGAACGCGGATGCCCACGCTGGTGGGATCCTCTCCTCCGAGATCGGCGGCGAAGGGCGGTGATCGCCTTATCACTGCCGTGAGCGCACCGGGCCAGAATTTTTCGCCCAGCGCCCTGAGCCTGGCCACCGCCCGCTGGTCGTGGGGATCACAGAGGGAAAGGGCTCCCTCGGCCGAAGGCGCGAAGACCGGCAGCGCGGCCTCTCGCGGGCGCCCCTTGGCTGCAAAGACCTTGGCGATCCCCGCTCCGCCAACCAGAGCGGTGAGGCCATAGACGGTGTCGGTGGCCAGCGCCATCAGGCCTCCGGTCGCGTAGATATCGGCGATCTCCTCCAACGTGTGCTCGGGAATGCGCTCCGCTTCGAACTCGGCCCGCGCCTGAACGGCACCCCCTTCCACGCTGTACCAGGTAAAGCGCATCCCGCTATCCGAGCCTCAGCCGACCGGGAAGTATGACCGCGTCGGCACGCGACCTCGGTGCTGCGAGCTGCTCGCCGGCAAAGGTCTGGAGCGGCACGACACCCACGAAGGTGCCGTCGGCGAGGTCGTCGAGGTCGTCGCCGGGTGGGCCGCTTCGCACCTTGGAGGAGGCGTGATCGAGGGGGAGCTTGATCACCATGGTCTGGCGCAGCTCGTCGGGGGTATCAGGCCTCAACTTGGTGGAGCGGCCATCCTCGAAGCGGTCGACGATGGCACTGAGAGCTGAGGACTTCTCTGTCTCGTCGGTAACGGATTCGCAAGTGGCGTAAACCACCACCGAGCGGTAGTTCATGGAGTGATTGAAGGCACTCGCCGCATAGACAAGGCCGTCGAGGATGGTGACTTCGAAGCAGGCGGGCTTGCCGGCAGCGGCGCGCAGCGCCCTATTCTTGCTCGAGCCGTGCAGATAGAGCGTCTCCCCAACTCGCGCATAGGTGGTCGGGACCACCACGGGGAAGCCGTCGAGAACCACGGCAAGGTGACCGACCAGAGACTCGTCCAGGATCGCATTGCGCGTCTCGGCGTCATAGTGGCCACGCTCGAAATGCCGCTTCAACTTCACAGAGGGAACTCTGACGCCCTCTGGCGCACCCGCGCCTGCCTCGGCTCCGGCCTTCTCCAAGATCCGCCCACCTTGCACTGGATTCCGACTGAATCCAGGTTAGAGCCACACATTGGGTGGCCCGGGCTTGTACCGAGGGTCTAGAAGTACTCGGCCAGGTACTTCTCGCCCTCGTCGCAAAAGAAGGTGATCACCGTCTCCAACTCGGGATGCTCGGCCTTCACCTGCCGGGCGGCAATGAGGTGCGCCCCCGAGCTGGGGCCGACCAACATTCCGAGTTCGCGGGCCAGCCTGCGCATCTCGAAGATGGAGTCGGCGCTGGTGACGGGGATCAGGTCGTCGACCATGTTCCGGTAGCGATCGAAGATCCCCGGCACGAAGCCGTCGGAGATCCCTTCGATCTGGTGGTGATGGACTTCGCCGCAAAGTATCGTGCAGGACTCGTCAGGCTCGACACCCACGACGCGCAATGAAGGGTTGACCTTCTTCAGGGCCAGGCTGACTCCAATCAAGGTGCCGCCTGTGCCCACGCCCATGACCACGGCGTCGGGCATGCGCCCATCGAGCTGGGAAGTCACCTCCTGGCCGAGCCAGGTGCGGTTCTCCTCCACGTTCCACTCCGAGTCGAACTGGCCGGGGTTGAAGTATCCGGGCTTGCTGCCAAGCTCGCGGGCGTAGTCAAGCGCGGCGTTGACGTGGAAATCCCCCACCTCACGCACCTCGGCCCCGAAGCCCACCGAGATCTTGCGCCGCTCCGTACTCAGGCCCGTCGGCATAACGACGATCATCCGATAGCCCTTGACCGCGGCAACCATGCTCATCGCGTTGCCGGTGTTTCCACTGCTTGCCTCGACGATCGTCATGCCTTTGGTGAGGATCCCCTCCGCTTCGGCGCGCTCGATCATGTACTTGGCGATGCGCGCCTTGATGGAGCCCGATGGGTTGAGGTACTCCAGCTTTGCGAAGATGCCGGGCTCCACCTCCACCAAGGGTGTGTTGCCAATGGCGTCAAGAACCGATTCCGAAACCCAGGTCCTGGCCTGGTAGGCCTGAGTGGTCATCATCCCCCGATTCAATAGCCCCGCCCTGATCAGCGGGCCTGCCGAACACCAATGATACGTCCGCCATCGGCAGGTCGCATTGCCGAGCGAATCGAAATGCCCGACATCCCCCAGGACGCGACCCGTCGCGCCTCACACTCCTTCGACGGCTGTTCTCCGAGCTTTTCTCTTATGGCCTTGATCAGGTACTTCGAAAAGCGGAGGCGGAGTCTCGCAAATCCGCAGCGCTACCGGCTCGCTCGCCGCCCGCCCCTCGGTTAGAGTCGGTTTGCCAAGCCGTTCCGAAGGCGCCTGGCGCCCCTATGCGAGGAGCCAAGATGAGCAATTCCACCGCCCAAGCGTGTCTTGAAACCCAAGTGCTCGGATATCCCTTGTGGGTCTACTACACCGCCGAGGGAATCGCCTCCGCCACCTTCGAGAAGCCGGCTGCCATGCCGGCGGGCGAAGCGGATGCGGACCTCGAAGAGATGGCGCAGATGATCCGAAACGCCGTCGCCGCCTACAACGCCGGCGACTACGAGGCTGTGGAGTACGTAAAACGCATGGCGGACTCGCGCAGCGGCGGCTACTACGGCCTGGCCCAGGACGCAATGGACTCCATTCCTGCCGGCACCACCGTCAGCTACTCCGAGCTGGCTTACATGGCCGGCAACCCCAAGGCTCACCGGGCAGCGGCCTCGGCGTGCGCCAACAACCCCATTCCGATCTTCCGCCCCTGTCACCGGGTGGTGACCAAGGACCACAAGCTGGGCGGCTTCGCCTTCGATGTCGCCATCAAGGCCAAGCTCTTGGCCCACGAAGGCTCCCAGCTCTAGGAGCTCTCCACCATCGAGCGCAGGCTGCGGGTGGCGACCACCAGCATGGCCAGCAGGTCGCTTTCGCTCGGGGTCCTTTCCACGGAGGCCTCCTCCGCACCGATCCAGCCCGCGATCTTGCTCGACCCGAAGTCGCGGTAGCGCTCGAGACGCTTGGTTCCCCCTTGCTTCATGACGCGACGGAAGGCGAGCGAGTGGACCGAGTCGATGTCGTCGCGGATCGCGATGCGCACCTGGCGCTCCCAGGTGGTCGCGCGCGGAAGGTGCCGTGCCATTACCAAGAGGTCGGGAATGGCCAGGGCCTCGCCCACTTCGAAGTAGGTCTTGGCCACTCCGGCCAGGCCCGCATCCGGGTAGAGACCGGCCAGTGCGATCACCTCCATGGCGGGCACCGCCAGCCCGGCTTGCCGGGCCAGGTCGAAGAGCGGGTTCTCGCCCAGGTCGTCCGAATCAGCGCGGTAGCGGGCAAGGTACCTGGGGCTGAGCACCGAGGTGAAGTGGCCCACCAGCTCGCGCGCAGAGCTCCGGTAGTGCTCGAGGTCGAGCTTGGCGGCACGCCCGGGATCCCTCATCAGCCACCTGGTGGCGCGCTCCTGGAAACGCGCCGTCTGCAGGAAGCCCTTCATCAAGGCCTCGAAGGGGAGGGTGCGGTCGGCCATGATCTCCCGCAGCTTGGCCGAACTGCCGAAGATGGCGTCCGCGGCGAAGAAGCACTTGGCCACCTCCAGCAGGGGGAGGCCCGACTCCTCCACGCTGCGCATCAGATATGTGGGCCCGAGCATGTTGATGATCTCGTTGGCGACATAGTTGGAGACCAGCTGGGGCCAAAGAGGATGCGACGGGGCCTCATCGGCGATGCGGGGAAGCAACTCTGCCGGGAAGTACTTGAGGCTCTCGCCGGAGAGCAGCTCCTCCTCGGCGGAGTTCGCGGCGACCAGCTCCGACTTCGCTCTCAGCTTCTCGTAGGCCAGAAGCACGGAGAGCTCGGGCCGGGTCAGGTCGTAGCCCGAGGAGATCTGATCCGCCGAGGGGATGAACTCCACCGCCCGGTCCAGTCCCGCCTTCTCCTCCAGCATGGAGACGAACTCCGAATAGGTGCCGCGCATCTCGGCGAACTCCGCCGAGGCCATGGATAGCACCCAGTTCTGCCAGATGTTGTCGGCGAGTACCAGGTTCTCGACTTCGCCGGTGAGCGAGTTGAGCAGCTTGTCGCGGTCGAGGCCGGCCAAGCCCGAGGAGTGCTGGTAGAGGATCTTCAGGTTGACCTCGTGGTCGGAGGTGTCGACGCCCGCCGAGTTGTCGATGGCATCGGTGTTCACCAGGATTCCCAGCTTGGACATCTCGATACGGGAAAGCTGGGAGAGCCCGAGGTTGCCACCCTCCCCGATCACCTTGGCACGCACCTGGTTAGCGGCTATGCGCAGCGCGTCGTTGCTCTTGTCGCCGATGTCGGCGTTGGTCTCGGTGCTGGCCCGGAAGTAGGTTCCGATGCCGCCGTTCCAGAGAAGGTCGACAGGCGCGGAGAGGATCGCCCGCATCAGCTCCACCGGTGAGTAGCTGCGCGCCTCGGCGCCGATGGCCCTGGCCGCCTCCTCGGAGAGCTGGATCGCCTTGACCGAGCGCTTGTAGACGCCGCCTCCGGCCGAGATGAGGGAGGCGTCGTAGTCTTCCCAGGAGGAGCGCGGAAGGTCGAAAAGCCGCTTGCGCTCGGCCCAGGAAGCCGCCGGGTCGGGATTCGGATCCAGGAATATGTTGCGGTGGTCGAAGCCGGCGACCAGGCGCATCGACTTGGAGAGGAGCATCCCGTTGCCGAAGACGTCGCCGCTCATGTCGCCTATCCCCACCACGACGATGGGGTCGGTCTCGGGGTCGATGCCAAGTGTCGCGAAGTGGTGGCGCACCGAGATCCATGCACCCTTGGCGGTGATGCCCATCTCCTTGTGGTCGTAGCCGGCCGATCCACCGGAGGCGAAGGCGTCGCCCAGCCAGAAGTCGTGTGCCAAGGCGATGGCGTTCGCCCGGTCGGAGAAGGTCGCCGTCCCCTTGTCGGCCGCCACCACCAGATACGGATCCTCGTCGTCGTAGATCGGGCCGATGGCGGGATGGACCACCTGACCCTTGACGATGTTGTCGGTGATGGAGAGCAGGGAGGAGATGAAGGCGTCATAGCAGCGCTTGACGGTGGCTTCGTCGTTGGCCTGGGTGCGCAGGACGAAGCCGCCCTTGGCGCCGTGGGGGACGATGACCGCGTTCTTGACCGCCTGAGCCTTCATCAGCCCCAGGATCTCGGTACGGTAGTCGTCCTTGCGGTCCGAGTAGCGGATTCCGCCCCGCGCCACCAGGGCGGAGCGCAGATGGATGCCCTCGACTATGGGGGCAAAGACGTAGGCCTCGACGGCGGGCACCGGGTCGGGCAGGCCGGGCACCTCGGAAGAGTCGAGCTTGAGAACCACCGGGTCGACCACAGAGGGGCGCACGTAGAGGTTGGTGCGCAGCACGGCCAGGATCACCCGCACCAGCAGCCTGAAGAACTGGTCGTGCTCGAGGGTCTGCACTTGGTCGATAAGGGCATAGGCGTGGGAAATGGCCGCCTCTGACTCCTGCTCAGTGGCTACCTGGCCGGCAAAACGAACCGAGAAGAGGTCCACCAGGGCCCTGGCCACTTCCGGATAGGCGGCAAGGGTGTCGAGGGCCACCCCGGGCGAGAAGCCGCCGACGGTGAAGCGCTGGTAGTTGGCGAGCGTGCGCAGCAGCAGCACTCCGAAGGTGTCGAGCCCCGCGGTGAGAACCAAGGAGTTGACCAGATCCGCGTCCAGCTCACCGAGGAAGACTTCGGAGAAGGTCGAGGCAAAGCGGGAGAGGTAATCCTCGCTAACCGCCTCGACCGCGGCGCCGAGCTCGACGCCAAGGTCATATAGCCAGATCGGGCTGCCGTCCTCGGGCGAGGCGAGCTGGTAGGGCACCTCCTCGAGAACCGAGAGGCCAAAGGTCTCGACCAACGGCAGCAGGGCGGAGAGCTTCTGCTTCTGGCCGGTGTGGATGATCCTTAGGCGGATCGGTCCGGAGCCGGGCTCGATGGAGGAGATGGGGAGGCGCCCCTTCTCGGTGGTGAAGCCCACCCAGATCCCCTCCCCGGCAAGCGCAGACTCGATCCTCTGCACGTCGTCCGCGCCGACCTCGGCGCTGTAGTCGTTCTGGAATGCCGAATCGAAGGAGAACTCGTAGCGGGGGCAAAGGTGGTCGGCCGCCTCTTCGCCCACCCTGCCGGCAAGCTCGGCCTCCAGCCGGTCAATCCAGGTACGGGCCTCGCGCTCTGCGATCTCGTCGACCAGCGCCAACAGGTCGCTCTCGTTCAGACGCCCCCCGGGAAGGGCGATGTCGACGTCCACGCGCGCGGACTTGGCGTCTATGTGGGCCTCGCGCGCCTGCACCATGCATCCTTCGCAGCGCGCGGCCAGCGCCGCACGGATGCGGCGATCCATGCCGGTGTGGTAGCGGATAGTGGGGATGTAGGCGTAGACGCGCACGGCCTGGGGGGAGTTCATGGCCGAGGCGTAGACGGCGATCTGGTTGGTCTCCCGAGCAAGCAGCAGGGCGGAAATCCCCTCGTAAAGGTGATCCTGGGGCACGAGCGCAAGCTCGATTGCCGGCACCATGTGGAGCACTTCGTCCAGCTCGCGATAGCTGTAGCTCTCGGGCGGGATGGAGAGACTCGCGCCGAGCGAATGGAGCAGGTCCGAGTCCTCGTCGGCTTCGCCGTTCCGGCTGGGAAGGCCCGCCACGAAGCTGCCACCCTCGGCGGACGTGGCCACCACGATGGTCTCGTTGGAGACGACGGGGGAAAAGACGGGGGCAAGCACGAGGCCGTTGGCCGAGGCGGCGGCCGATCGCAGAAGCTCTGCCTCGTCCTCGTCCATGGGCGAGAGGATGCCCATGCGGCCGCCGCCGGCCGCCAGACCTGCTCCCAGGGTCAGGAACATGCCCCCGGGCAGGCTCCGCTGGCCATGGCCGGGCTGAGCGGAGAGGCGCGCGAGGCCATCCATGTCGGCCTGGATGGCGGCCAAGGAGGTGAATACCCGCTTGAGCTCGTCATTTAGGCGGGCGAGATCCACATCGGCGTGACGGGCCTCGACATCGAAGTGGACGTATGACTCGAGCCGGCCCTCGGCAGCCTTGCTTCCGGTGCGCTGGGCGGCCACGATTTCCCCTTGCGCGTCGCGGGCCACGGTGACGAGGGGGTGAAGCGAGGCTTCGGGCTCGAGTCCGAACCTGCGCAGGAGCGCGACGAAGGAGTCGACCAGAAAGGCCTGGTCGACGGAGGCGATGTCCACCGTGAGAAGCACGGGCGCCTCACCGTCTTTCGGCCTGGCGCCGAAGCTGATGTCGAAGGCGTACCAGCTCTTCCCCAGTTTGCGCGCCAGCTGAAGCGTGGTGCGCATGTAGGCACCGATGCGCTCGGAGCCGAAGAGGCGCTGGAAGGACGAGTCGAAGGAGGCACGCAGCGCCTCGAGGAACTGCGCGTCGCCGGGCGGAAGGTTGGGGAACTCGGATTCGGCGGCCTGTGACCACGCTGCAGACATGACGAGAGAACCTTCCGTTTCGCCGGCGGGCATTTACCGCCACCTTTTTTAGTACGCGCCCTGAGTCCAGGGCGTCTCAGCCGAAAGAAAAAATGCCTCTTCAAGTCTGGCCACCCGCGGCTTCCCACACAGCGCACGGCGCCGGTCGTGCCAAGGCACCCGCTTAGGCGCACCTAACAAAAGCGCCATTGCTTTTGTCAGACCCTACAACCCGGGCAGCGTTGGCGAACGGGCCTGGCCTGGACCGCGACGTCATCGGCAATGGGCTCTGCCCAGCCGTGCGGCAATGCCCTGCGGCGCATCATGCCGGGCATGGCGGCGGCCGCGACGCGCTTGACACGCAGCTTCGCCACGCCGCTTTTTGGGAAAGCGCACCACGGCTGCCGTGGGACCCGCGCAGGGTGCTGCTAGGTGGAGGTGGAAGGGCTGTGGCGCGTCCTTGGCTGCGCCCGGACGTCAGCCCACGGCCCCCCTGGATTCGTAGAGGCCGGTCGCTCATCGTGAGGCCGTCCTAACGCGGTTGCCGATTTGTGCAAACACGGGCCCGCGATCCTGGCGAGCGATTTCTCCTGCGCCTTGGGGGCGTAGGAACGCGCCGGCTCGCGGGCCGGTTCGGGAAGAGGGCCTTTGCCCTTGTATGCATCCATCGGGACCGGCGTCATCCCGCACGCTCCTGTGCTCCGTGCCGGAAACCTCTCACGGAGGCCGGTGGAACTCGGGGGGACGGCCCTGCGCCAGGTATGACCGCCATTTCGTTCCTCATAGATTGGCAGTCGAAACATCGACGGCGTCGGCATGAACCAGATCGACCGCCTCCGAGGCGCCGGAAAGGCATCGGTGCGCTGATCCCAAAACACCGGGGCAACCGGCCTGCGCCATTGCGGCGGCCAATGACCTTGCCGGGCCGACCTGGCATGAATAACCGGCCCGGGTGTTGGATATTGAAAAGCCAGCAGGACGGTTGAAGTGCAACAGATGAGATACGCGCGCATGGCCGCAGCCAACGGAGCGGACCTATCCAAGGCGGGCATCAGCCAAGAATCGCTTCGGCGCGCATGGTCGTTCGCGTCCAAGTACCGCTCGGCGCTGGCGGTCTACATCGCCATCATCGCTCTCACCGCGGTGGTCGGCCTCGCCCCGCCGCTGGTGCTGAGGGCCATCCTGGATACCGCCATCCCCAAGCACTCCTTCGGCTTTCTGTACGAGCTGGTGGTCCTGGCGGTGGTGCTCAACCTGGCCACCACCGGCCTGGGCGTCCTCTCGCGCTGGATCGGATCGCGCATAGGGGAAGGCCTCATCTTCGACCTCCGTTCGGAGCTCTTCGCCCACCTGCAGCGCCTTCCCATCGCCTTCTATACCAAGAGCCAGACCGGGGCCATCCTTTCCCGGCTCAACTCCGACGTGCTCGGCGCCCAGCAGTCGGTCTCCACCGCCTCAAGCGCAGTCTCCGATGTTCTCACCCTGGTGCTGACGCTGGCCGTGATGGTGAAGCTCTCCTTGCCCGTGACCTTGCTGGCACTGGTCATCATCCCCTTCCTGATCGTCATCGACCGGACCCTGGGCAAGCGGATCGCCCCCTTGGCGAGAGCTCAGATGGTGGCCAACGCCTCCATGTCCACCTATGCAACCGAGCGCTTCAACGTCTCGGGCGCCACGCTCGTCAAGCTCTTCGGCAACGCGAGCGCCGAGGAGCGCAACTACCGCAAACAGGCGGCCAAGGTACGCGACGCCGGCATCGCCCTCGCCCTGGGCGGCAGGCTCTACTTCAGCCTTCTGGGATTGATCGGAGGACTGGGTGCCGTGGCGGTCTACCTGATCGGCGGCCGGCTGGCCATCCAGGGGGCGATGAGCGTCGGGACCCTGGTGGCTCTCGCCCAGTACGCCACCCGCCTGTACAGCCCCATCACCGACCTGGCCTCCTCGCGGGTGAACCTGAGCCAGGCGCTGGTCTCCTTCGACCGTGTCACCGAGGTGCTGGAGGTCAAGCCCAGCGTGGTGGACCCCGCCGAGCCCGTAAGTCTCGAGTCCCCGCGCGGCGAGATCGAGTTTCGCCACGTCGACTTCGCCTATCCGGCCGTCGACACGCCCTTCGCCGTCTCGGAGCTGGTGGAGTCAGCCGAGCGGCCCCAGGTACTGCACGACGTTAACTTCCAGGTCACCGCGGGCACCATGACGGCTCTGGTCGGGCCGTCGGGAGCGGGCAAGAGCACGATCGCTTCCCTCATCTCGCGCCTTTACGACCCGGACCAGGGCCAGGTGCTGCTCGACGGCGTCGACATCCGCGACCTTCGCCTGGCCGAGCTCGCCTCCCATATCGGGGTGGTCTCCCAGGATCCACATCTCTTCCACGACTCGATCGTCGCCAACCTGCGCTACGCCAGGCCCGAGGCGACCATGGAGGAGATCGTGGAGGCGGCCCGCGCCGCCCAGATCCTGGACACGGTCCTGGCGCTGCCGGACGGCTTCGAGACCGTCGTCGGCGAGCGCGGCTACCGCCTCTCCGGAGGCGAGCGCCAGCGTATCGCCATCGCCAGGGTCTTCCTGAAGCGGCCACGGGTGGTGATCCTGGACGAGGCCACCTCGCACCTGGACGCGGAGAACGAAGCGGCAGTCCAAGAGGCGCTGCACCAGCTTCTGGCGGAGCGCACCTCCATCGTCATCGCGCATCGCCTCTCCACCATCCTGGCCGCGGATCAGATCCTGGTGGTCAAAGACGGCAGGATCGTGGAACGGGGCACCCACGCCGAGCTGATCGCCGAAGGCGGCACTTACCACGAGCTCTTCGAGACACAGGCCTTCGTCCGCGCCCCCGAATGAGCTACCCGCCCAGGGCTCCGGCACATACCGCCCCGTTCAGGGCACAAGGACCCAAGTTCCGGAGCGAAAGTCGCATGAACCCGGCGCGGAATTGACACTTGTAAAGGCTTGGGATGAAGATTGCTCAGGGCGCCCATGTCGGGTGCCAAGGAGGAATCGCGATGCGAGCCGAGCCGATAATGCGGGGGCTGCGCAAGGCGGCTGAGAGACCGAATCTCTACGACGCCGCACACCTTCCCGATACCTGGGAAGCGATGACCACCGAGCTGAAGCCACCGCTGTCCCACGAGGACGCCTTCATAGAGGCTTATCGCTGCCTGCTCTGCGGCGGGCCGCACAACCCGGCTCCCTGCACCGTGGCATGCCCCGCCGACGTGGACGTGGCGGGATTCATCGGAGCCATAATCGACGGGGACCCGGTCAAGTCCGCGGGGATCATCGCCTCCAGCAATCCGCTGGGCGGAAGCTGCGCGAGGGTCTGCCCCACCGAGGAGCTGTGCGAGGGCGCCTGCGTGCTGAACCTGCAGGGCCAGCGGCCGGTGGACATCGCCCGCCTGCAGCGCTACTCGATGGACCAGGCCGAGAAGGTCGGAGACCTGCTCGTGCCGGACAAGGCGCCCGAGACGGGCGCGAAGGTGGCTGTAGTCGGGGCCGGCCCGGCCGGACTGGCGGCCGCCAGCCGCCTGGCCGAACTCGGACACAGGGTGGAGGTCTTCGACGCATTCTCCAACACGGGCGGGCTGGTCCGGGCGGCCATCGCCCCTTACCGGCAGGTCTTCGACCCACTGCCCACAGAAACATCCCGCTTGCTCGAGCTGGGCGTGAGCTTCCACATGGGAGCCGAGCTGAGCCCGGACCAAGTTGCGGCGCTCGGGGACGGCTACGACGCGGTGGTTCTGGCCATCGGAATGGGCGAGGACGCAACGACCGGGACCCCCGGCAGCGGGCTTCCCGGCGTCTGGAACTCCCTGCCCTTCATAGCCGCCATCAAGAGCGGCAACTTTCCCGAGGTCAGCGACCATGTGGTCGTCGTCGGAGGCGGCAACACGGCAATGGACGTCGCCCGCGAGGCGGTCCGGCTGGGAGCCTCCAAAGTCACGGTGGTCTACCGGCGCACACGGGAAGAGATGCCCGCGTTCTGGGTCGAGTACGACGAAGCCGTCGAGGAGGGCGTCGAGTTCGCCTGGCTGACCAATCCGATCCGCTACGAGGGCCAGGGCCACCTGGAGCGGGTGGTCTGCCGACGCATGGAGCTATCCGAGCCCGACGAGAGCGGCAGGCGCCGCCCGGTCCCGATCGCCGGCGACGAGCTGGTGATCGAATGCGGCACCGTGGTCGAGGCCATCGGGCAGCGCCCGCGCTCCGGCCTCCTGGCGGGAGTCGAGGGCGCGCGCTTCGAGGGCGGGCGCCTGCTGATCGACCCCT
>JAJZNF010000128.1:13451-30919 GCA_021847985.1 Actinomycetes bacterium
CTACACCGGCCGGATCGGGATGAGCGCCTTCTTCGGCGCCGGAGACGCGGCCAATGGCGGCGCCACCGTGGTCGAGGCCGTGCGCCTGGGCAAGATCGCCGCCGAGGGCGCCAACGAATACATCGTCGAGAGGAGCCGTCAATGAGCACGCTGGTTGTCAAAGCCGGCGAGCCGGCTCCGGCGCGGCTGGCGCCGGGGGACGTGATCCGTTACGAGCAGGTGGATGCGAGCCTCACGGTGCGCCGGGCGTATTGCAAGGGGTGTCTGCTCTGCATCGACTCATGCCCAAGCAAGATCTTGAAGCTCGACACCGACGACCTGATTTACGTAACCGACATAGACGCCTGCATCTTCTGCGGGGCCTGCGCCGGCCGCTGCCCGGATTTCGTCTTCGTGCTGGACGCCGGCACCCACAATAAGGAGGTGCGAGATGGCGACGGTAACTGAGACGTCCACCAACGGCAAGGACACCAGGCGGCTGGTCATGGGCAACGAGGCTGTGGCCTTCGGGGCCATAGCCGCCGGCTGCGACTTCTACGCCGGCTACCCCATCACCCCGGCCACGGAGATCCTGGAGGAAATGGCCCGGTTGCTGCCCAAGCGGGGCGGCGTCTTCCTGCAGATGGAGGACGAGCTCTCCGCCATGGCCGCGATCATCGGGGCAGCCTGGGGTGGGGCCACGGCGATGACCGCCACCTCCGGCCCGGGCTTCTCCCTGATGCAGGAGAACCTCGGCTACGCCTCGATAACCCAAACCCCCTGCGTCATAGTCGACTCCCAGCGAGGCGGTCCCTCCACCGGGCTGCCCACTCTCCCCTCCCAAGGGGACGCCATGCAAGCGCGATTCGGAACCCACGGCGACCGGCCGGCGCTGGTCATCACGGCCTCCTCCGTGCGGGGCTGCTACGACGCCACCGTCCTGGCGTTCAAGCTCGCAAAGCGCCACCGCATGCCGGTGGTGCTCCTCTTCGATGCGGTCATCTCCCATATGCGCGAGCCGGTCGAGCTTCCACCGCCCCCTCCTCCGCCCGAGCGGAGCTTCCCCAAGCTCAAGGAGGGTGACCCCCGCTTCGGTGAGGCTCCCTTCGTGCCCTTCGGATACGGTCCCATAACCGTCGTTACCGGGCTCTCCCACGGGGGCGACGGCCTGGCCGAGACCAGGCGCGGAGTGCAGACCGAGGCGATGATCATCAACTCCATCACCAAGCTGGAGCAGGACCCGGAGATCCGGGCCGACTGGACCAGCGACTACCGCCTGGACGACGCGGAGGTGGCGATCGTCGCCTACGGAATCACCGCCCGCGCCGCTCGCCAAGCCGTGGACCAGCTACGCGAGAAAGGGGTGGCGGCAGGGCTGCTCGATCTGCGCATCCTATGGCCCTTCCCCGAGCACCGGCTGCGCGAGGTGGCCGCCAAGGCCAGGACGATCATCGTCCCGGAGCTGAACCTGGGCCAGATGGTCATGCCCGTGCGCGCAGCAGTGGAAGGCGCGGCCAAGGTCCATCAACTCAACCGCGCCGACGGGACGCTGCTAACCCCGGAGGACATCGCCGAGTTCACCATCTCGGTCCAAGGAGGGCAAGATGCCTAAGCTCGGCCTCGACATCGACCAATACCTGCGCACCGAGGTGCTCCCCACCGTCTGGTGCCCAGGGTGCGGCAACGGCAACATCGTGGAGGGAATCGGCACCGCCTTCTCCCGCATAGGCCTCGATCCCGAAAAGGTCGTGGTGGTGGGAGGCATCGGCTGCTCTGGACGCACTCCTTTCTACGTGCGCACCAATGCTATGCACACCACCCATGGACGGGCCCTGGCCTACGCCACCGGCCTGAAGATGGCCAACCCCGAACTCACAGTGGTGGTGACCATGGGAGACGGCGACGCTCTCGCCATTGGCGGGAACCACTTCATCCATGCGGCACGGCGTAACATCGACCTGACCGCCATCGTCTACAACAACGGCATCTACGGCATGACCGGGGGCCAGGAGGCGCCAACCACGCCGGTCGGCTCGCGCACCACCACCTCGCTGCACGGGGCGGTCGAGCGCACCTTCGACACCATCGAGCTGGCACTGGCCGCCGGGGCGAGCTACGTGGCGCGCACCACCACCTTCGACATGCAGGAGATCCCCCTGCGCATCGAGGAGGCACTACGGCACAAGGGCTTCTCGCTGGTGGAGGTGCTCACCCAGTGCCCCACCTACTACGGGCGGCTGAACCGCATCGGCGATCCGTCCGACATGCTCATCTGGGAACGCGAGCACACCGCCGACGAGCCGGTGACGCTGCTCTCCAGGGAGGAGATGGTCGGACCGCTGCGAACCGGGGTCTTCCGCAACGAGGACGACCCGGAGTACACCGAAGTCTATCGCGAGATGTGCGCGGCTCAAGGAGGCAGCTATGCGGCTAGTTGACCGCGACCCGGTGCGCATCCGGCTAACCGGACGAGGCGGCCAGGGGATCATGCTCGGAGGCGCGATCCTGGCCGAAGCGGCCATGCGCGACGGCCTGCTCGTCTCCGAGACCCAGGAATACGGCCCCGAGGCGCGCCTGGGCGCAACCAAGGCGGACCTGATCATCTCCACCCGTGAGATCGCCTATCCCGAGGTGGAGAAAGCCGACCTGATTCTGTGCCTGTCAAGGGCGGCCTATCTCCGCTACGCGCAGAGCCTTGCCTCTGGTGGCCTGCTCATCGCGGACTCCGCGATGAGCGAGGAGATGGGCGAGGCCGAGAGCACCGTCTACCTGCCTTTCCGCGCGACCGCCCTGGAGCTGGGCAACGAGCTGACCACCAACATCATCGGCCTGGGTGCTCTGGTGGCGATCTCCGAGGTGGTCACGCGCGCCAGCCTGGCTGCCGCAGTCGCCGGCCGGGTCAAGCCCGAGTTCGCCGAGCTAAACAACAAGGCCCTCGAGGTTGGCTTCAACCTGGGAGCCGCCGTGCAGGCGCGCAGGTAACAGGCAGCGGGCCTCCTTCGGCGTGTGCCAACGGACCGGAGTGGCTCGGCGCACCAAACGGAGTTCACTCTATGCCGCCGCCTCGCCAAGGGTACGGCCACGGCCCAAACCGCCGGGTTGTTGACGCGTGCACCCGCGTCCATTTCCACGAAGGCGGAGAGAAGCCAAGATCGGTTGCACGCGCCACAAGGGAGCCGGCGGCGCGACGCCCCTACTGGCCGATCCGCCCGTCGATGCGCTCGCGCAGAAGATCGGCGTGCCCGCAATGTCGCGCGTACTCCTCGATCATGTGCAGGAGCACCTCGCGCAGCGCCAGCTCCTCGCGCTTGCCCCGATGCTCGAAGACGCCGATCAGTCCCAGGTCATGATTTCGTTCCACGAAATCCTCGGCGAATTCCACCTCGGCCCGCCAGGTCGCCCAGGCATCCTCGACCACCCGGGCATCGGCCGCGGCGCCGGTGAACGCCGCATCCCTGTCCTCGGCGGTGCGATAGATCCATGGCACATACTCTCCGGCCATGACCCGGCGGAACCAGTGGCTCTCCACTTCGGCCATGTGGCGGACCAGCCCCAGCAGTGAGAGGTCCGAAGGTGGTACCGACCGTGCCGCCATTGCGGCCGCCTCCAGACCCTGGCACTTCAGCTCCAAGGTATGGCGGTAGGCGCGCAGATAGGAGAGCAGCGTATCCCGCTCGCCCGAAACCGGGCCGTAGTCGCGCGGATCCTCCTCGGGCGGGACGAAGACGTTGCTCCAGCCGAATTGTCTCTCCGGCAGCGTCTCGGGGTGCTCATCTCCGGGAGGTTGATCGGGCATCCCCCGAGCTTAGCCCCGGACCGCCCGAGGTATGGGAGGCGGACCCGCACAGTGCGGGCGTGCTGCACCACGCCCGCTCAGGGCCGGCGGTGCACCAGGAGTGGCAGCACCATCTTCGCTCCCGCCCCACGAAGCTTGGCCGCGGCAACCGTGATGGGCCACTGCGACGAGGTCGCGTCCACCACGAGCAGCACGCACCGTCCGCGCACCGCCTCCTTGCAGCGGGCGTCGGTCTCGAGTACCTGGCGCCAGTAGGCGGCCTCCTCGGCCGAGCCCATCTCGGCGACTTCGTGCGGCCCGGGACTCATGGCGAGCGCGGCCCGATCCAGGTGGCCGGCTTCGGCGAGGTGGTCGGCCAAGCCCGCCACCAGCCGGCGGTATCCCGCAGCGGGCAGATCGATCACGACCTCGGGCCGGCTTTGCCAGTCCCGCTTCCAGCGAGAGAGCGTCGCCACGCCAGCCGCCCGCAGCTCCGCGGAAGGGGGCGCATCCTCTTGGAAGGCCTCCTCAACCAGCTCACGCCATTCGGGCGCGTCCGCGAAGGCGATCACCCTCCCCTCCTCCGCCATCTCCCCGGGAGCGATCCTGCCCCTGGTGCCGTAGGCGCCTCCAGGCCACATCTTGCGTGGCTCGAGCGCCACGGTCTCGCCTCGCAGGAGGCTCTTCACACGCTGCACAACCTCGTCAGAGGGTCTCCCGGTCAGCGGCTCGGGCAACCTGCCGGTGCAGACCGAGCAGCGCCCGCAAGGGGCGGCGCTCGGATCGTCGAGCGCGGACTGCAAGAGCTGCATCAGACAGGCCTCCCCGGCTACGTAGGCGCGCATTATCGCCGCCTCGCGCCGTCTGGTGGCGAGGATTCCCTCGTATCGCTCTTTGTCGAAGATCCACGGCTGCCCGGTGGCGGCCCAGCCGCTCTCGCGCCTCTCGACCGCACCGTCCACGGCGAGTTGGCGAAGCATCATCTCGATGCGGCCACGCCGCAGTCCGGTCTCCGCCTCGAGGCCGGGAACCGTTGCGGCGCTCCCCTCGTAGGCGGCCAGGCCCGCCAGCAGGCGCTCCACCTGAGCGGGATCGGGAATGGTCGCCGTGGCGAAGTAATGCCAGACCCTCTCGTCTGACTCCGAGGGGAGGAGCGCCACCAGCGCCCGGTCGATGCCGCGCCCCGCCCGGCCGATTTGCTGGTAGTAGGAGACCGGGGACGGAGGTGAGCCGACGTGCACGACGAAGCCGAGGTCGGGCTTGTCGAATCCCATTCCGAGCGCACTTGTCGCGATCAGTGCCTTGACCCGGTTGGACTTCAGCGCCTCCTCCAAAGCCTCGCGCTCGGCGCTGTCCATCTGCCCGGTGTAGGCGGAGACCGCCGGCACCTCGCCGTGCACCTCCCGCACCGCGGCGGTAAGGCGCTGCGCATCCGAGACGGTGAGCGTATATACGATGCCGGAGCCAGGGAGCATGGGCAGGTTCTCGACCACCCAGGCAAAGCGCTCGATGGGCGCGAGCGAGCCGACCACCGAAAGCTCCAAGCTGGTGCGCGCGAGCGAGCCGCGCAGCACCAGGGCCTCGCTGCCGAGCTGGCCGGCCACGTCATCCGTCACTCTGCGGTTGGCCGTGGCGGTGGTGGCCAGAACCGGAGTGGAGGGGTTGAGCCGCTCGAGGACCGCCGCAACCCGGCGGTAGTCGGGGCGGAAGTCGTGCCCCCAGTCCGAGACCGCGTGCGCCTCGTCGATGACGAGCAGGCCTATCCGCCCGGCCAATGCCTCCATCACTCTGGTGCCGAAGCCCGGATTGGCGAGGCGCTCCGGTGATACCAGCAGGACGTCGATCCTCCCCTCGTGCAGAGCCGCCTCGATGGCCGCCCATTCGCCGGGATTGGAGGAGTTGAGGGTGGCGGCCACAAGGCCAGCACGCGAAGCCGCCTCCACCTGGTCGCGCATGAGAGAGAGAAGGGGCGACACCACCAGCGTCGGACCGGCTCCCTCCGCCCTGCGTATTGCGGTAGCGGCCCAGTAGACAGCGGACTTTCCCCACCCGGTGGCCTGAACCACCAGCACCCGTGAGCCCGGGACGCCGAGCGCCGACACCGCCTCCTCCTGGTCGGCCCGAAGCATTGCCCCGGGGCCGGCCATGGCCTCGATCACCTTGTTCGCGACGCGCCTCGAGGCGGGGCTGAGTGCCGGTTGCATCCCCCCGAAGCTAATGGCAAAGATCGACCCGGGCGGTGGGCCGCGGGCCGGGGCGACCCGTTCATGGGTACGCCAACCCCCGCTCGTGGGCGCCTCCGGCTAGGCTGGGTGAAATCCGGAAAGAGCCAAGCGCTGGTGGCACAAAGAGGAGACTCCGGCTTTGACCATCCATGACAGCGGCGAGCAGATCGCCGCCCGGTACCGTCTCGTGCGCTGGATTGCCGGCGGCGGCATGGGTGATGTCTGGCACGCCTCCGACGAGGTGCTGGGGCGTGAAGTCGCGGTCAAGATCCTCAAGGCCGAGTTCGGCCACGACCGGTCCTTCGTGGAGCGCTTCCGCTTCGAGGCCAGGGCGGCGGCCAGCCTCTCGCACCCCAATATCGCCACCGTTTTCGACTACGGCGAGGCCGAGGATGCCGGCGGCCGCGTACGCGCCTACATCGTCATGGAGTTGATCCACGGCGAGGTTCTCTCACGAATGCTTCCCGCCCAGGGCGTCCCGGTGCCGACTGCGCTGGACCTGGTGGCACAAGCCGCCGACGGATTGGCGGCCGCTCACGCCAAAGGAATTGTGCACCGGGACGTCAAGCCGGGAAACATACTGGTGCGTCCGGACGGCTCCGTGAAGATCACCGACTTCGGCATCGCAAGGGCGGCGGGGGGCTCCGACCTCACGATCCCGGGCTCGGTTCTGGGGACCGCGCGCTACATAGCCCCCGAGCAACTGGCCGGTGGCGACTACGGAGCGCCTGCCGACGTCTTCGCCTTGGGAGTGGTCGCCTATCAGTGCCTGACCGGGGAAACCCCCTTCGCCGATCGCGAGCCGCTGGCGGCCGCATACGCCAAGGTGCACGAGGGAGTCCCGCGCCTGGGCGCTCCCATCCCCGACGGCGTCGCGGACCTGGTGGCCTCGATGCTCGCCAAGGATCCCGCCTCAAGGCCGACCGCGGTGGAGGTGAGCCGTACCGCGCGGACGTTGGCGGCCTCGGCCCACAACGGGACGGCCGCCGGGGAGGCGACCGTGGCCCTGGCCATCACCGATCTTCCCGGCCATGCGTCCCTTTCCCCCGAGCCGGCCGCGGCCTCTTCGGCAGCCACCCTGCAGGGGATCCAGGAGCAGGACGATTACACGCGCGTCCTGGCAGAGGAGCCTCAACCCGCCCAAGAGCCTGCCGGGCGGACCTCCCCCTTGCTCCGCCACCTCAATCGGCGCCGCCTGGCCATGGCCGGCATAGCCGCATTGGCCATCGTCGTGGTGGTGGCATGGGCCGCACTGTCGGGCCCGAGCCAGGTGAAGGTGCCCTCCCTGGTGGGGATGAGCTACTCCCAAGCGGCGGCCATCGTCGCAAAGGACGGCCTCAAAGCCACCGAGCAGGTGGGGGACTTCGCCGACGCGAAAGCGGGCGAGGTGATGGCCGAGATCCCCAAGTCCGGCACCGAGCTCAAACCCGGGTCCGTCGTCAAGCTTTTGGTGGCCAGCGGGAAGGTCCGCATAAGCCAGTCCGAACTGGTCGGCCAGCCCTATGCCAAGGCGCAGGCCCTCCTGGAGTCGTTCGGGCTCAAGACCTCCTTGGTGCCGGTCTTTTCCACCGCGACGCCCGGAGATGTCGTAGCGGTGGCGCCGACCGGCGAGGTCGCGATCGGCTCGACCGTGGCCATCGACTATTCAGTGGCACCGCCGACCACCACAACCACGACCAGTACCACCGCGCCGCCGCCGGGACCTCCGGGTAAGAAGCATCACAACTAAGCCGCACGGCTACCGGTCGTGCCCACCTGCGAAGATGAGATTATTCCGGCGGTTGGCCGCGGGGGATGCCTGCAGCGGATCGATCGTCGGCCCACTGTGAAGCCGCGCCGAGCTTGACGCTCGCTCGGATCACAATCCGCCGGAGCACCACTCCAGCCACCGCCGGTGAGGTGCACCACTACTCCCGATGGCCAGGCCGGCCGGGAAAGGTGGCCGAATGGCGCAGCGGGAGAAACCGTGACGAAACGGACGAGGCGATTCCCCATCCGCGCCTCGCGGTGCGAATTCCCGCATAGGCGTTGGAGCTCAGCCGGGGCGCAGGCCCCGGCCCCGGAATCATCGCGGTGACCCTCGGGCTCCCGAAATCCAAGGTGAACGTGGCTCAGGGAGCCGATTTCCCCTGGCTCCCGCCGGCCGACAAGGGCGACGAGGTGCTGGGGGCCAGGCTGTTCGCCCCACCCGCCACCACCAACGGGCCCAGGCCCCGCTCAGCCTGCGTCCACCGGAGCCGGAAGAAGAAGTGACCCCGGGAAGAGGCACGGCGCGAGGCGCATACAATCGCTCAGGCGGCTTGGACGGCTCAGGCGGTCTTGACGATCCTGAACAGCTCGGCCAGGTGCCCCTCGGGGAGCCCCGCCCGCTCGGCCGAGGCAGCCGCCCATCCGCGCACGAAGACCGGCAGCTCGTCCGGGTTGGGTAGCTGGCTTTTGTGTTCGAGAAGCGCCGCGATCTTCTTGTCGAAGTGTTCAGTCACGTCGCTCACGTAGTTGAACTGCGGGGAGGCCATCATCAGGACCTGGGGTACGACGTGAGGCTCGAAACCCTCGGCCATCAGCTCGGGGTAGGCGAATGGGTTGCGCGCATCGGGATAGACGGCTCTCAGGGCCGCCTCGCCGGTGTTCATGTGATCCGGATGGGAGGCGCCGATCCTGTCCCAGTTTCGCTCCGGCGATTGGCAGACGAGCGTGTCGGGCCTGACGCGGCGGATAACGCGCGAGATGTCGCGGCGCAGCTCGTGGCTGACCTCCACCAGCCCGTCGCCGTAGCGCAGGAACTCGATGGAGGAGACGCCGTAGACCGCGGCGGCGGCGGTCTGCTCGCGCTCACGGATGGCGGGCATCTCCGCCCTGGGAACCTCGAGGTCGAAGCCACCTCTGTCTCCGCTGGTTGCCAGGCAGTAGTGGACCTCGACACCCTCGGAGATCCACTTCGCTATCGTCCCGCCCGCGCCGAAGTCCGCGTCGTCGGGATGCGCCACAACGACCAGGACGCGCGAAGGGGCTACCAGTTCCATCGGATCCATATCGTGCACCTCTGTCTCTAAGCTCCGCGGCAAACAGGCCAACAGCCCAGGAGGTGGATTTGTTTCGATCCCCGGGGCCGGAGATTGCGGCCGGAGCTTTCCAGACTACCCAGCCCGGCGGTGGGCTAGCCTTGGGCCGAAGAGCGATATGAGCTGGAGGAAAGCCATGGCGGATGCTCCCAAGCCCGGGGACCTGGCCCCCGGGTTCACCTTGAAGAACCAGGACGGCCAGGATGTCAGCCTCTCGGACTATGCGGGCAAGCGGGTGGTTCTCTACTTCTACCCCAAGGACTTCACCCCCGGTTGCACCACCGAGGCCTGCGACTTCAGGGACCTCCTCCAGGCACGTTCGCTCAAGGCCGATGCTGTTATCGGCATCTCGGCCGATCCTCCGGCCAAGCACGCGGACTTCGCGCGCGAGTACTCCCTCCCCTTCCCGCTGCTGTCGGACCCCGGCCACGAGGTGATGAGCGCATACGGCGCCTACGGGGAGAAGCAGAACTACGGCAAGACCGTCGTCGGCGTGATCCGCTCCACCTTCGTGATCGGCCCCGACGGCAGGATCGAGCAGGCCTTCACCGGGGTCAAGGCCAAGGGGCACGCCGCCAGGATCGCGGCCGGGCTGGCCTAGGGACGGTTGACCCGAGCCTCCCCGGCGGCTTCACCGCACCTCGGCGAGGACTTCCACGGGCAAAACGGGGTGGCAATTAGGCTGGGGACCGATGCAATTCGCCGCGGTTGTCCTCTCCCCACCGGTTCAGCTCCATAGGCTGCTCCTCGGCTTCCCGACCGACTGGCTGACGCTACTGGCCGACGCCATCGAGGCGGCCCTGGCCATCGCATACCTGGTGGGCGTCTCGCGCTTGAAGGCCAAGGGGCGCAGCTGGCCTGTGGTCCGCACGGTCTCGTTCCTGGCCGGTGACGCCGTCATATTCATCGCCACCGGCAGCGGCTTCGCCGGATACGACGACTCCGTCTTTACGGTGCACGTGATCCAGCACCTGCTGTTGATGAACGCGGCGCCAATCCTCCTTGCGCTTTCCGGCTCCATGACCCTCCTGCTGCAGGCGTCGAACCGCCGCACCCAGACGGTGGTCATCAAGATCCTCCACTCGCGCTACCTGCGCTTCATGACCTTCCCCGTGGTCGCCTGGCTCATGAACTGGGTGACCATGTACGTCTACTTCCTGACGCCCGTCTACAAGCTCTCCATCGAACATCCCCTCTTCCATGACTACACCCACCTGCACTTCCTGATCGCCGGCTTCTTCTTCTGGGGCGCGCTCATCTCGGTGGACCCGCTGCCCCACAAGATGGGCTTCCCGGCAAAGCTCGCCTACCTGCTCACCGGGATCCCCTTCGGCTCCTTCCTGGGCATCGCCATCATGCAGATGCGCACCTCCATAGACCCGGCCGTGCACACGCTCGCCGACACCCACATGGGTGGATCCGTCCTCTGGGCCTTCGGGGAGATCTTCACCCTTGCTGCTCTGGGTGCGATCTTCCTGCAGTGGGCCAAGGCGGAGGAGCGGGCCGCGGTGCGGCTGGACCGCGAGCTCTATGGCTGAGCGCGGCGACTTTTTCCACTGTGCCGATTTGTTTCCCAGTGGTAACATAAGGCGGAGAAAGTGGGGCCGACGGCGGTCCCCCAACCGATCAGATCGGACAGCCAAGAGATGGAAGAAGCGGTAATTGTTGCCACCGCGCGCACCCCTATCGGACGCGCGTACAAGGGCTCCCTGGTCACCTACCGTGCCGACGACCTGGCAGGATTCATCGTCGACGACCTGCTGAAGAAGGCGCCGGCGCTCGATCGCGCCGAGATCGACGACGTCATCATCGGAGCCGCCAACCATGTCGGCGAGCAGTCCTTCAACCTGGGCCGCAATGTCGCCGCATTGGCCGGGATTCCCGACACCGTCCCCGGCACCACGGTGAACCGGTTCTGCGCTTCCTCACTCCAGTCGATACGCATGGCCTTCCACGCCATCGCCGTCGGCGAGGGGCACGCCTTTGTGGCCGGTGGCGTGGAGAGCGTCACCCGCACCATGGGGGTGGGCTTCCGCGCGGAGGATCTGAACCCCCGCTTCACCGACAGGAGCCGGCCGGACTTCATCAACGAGATGTACATCGCCATGGGCATGACCGCCGAGAACGTGGCCGACATGTACAGCGTCTCCCGCCAGGACATGGACGCCTTCGCCAAGCTCTCCCAGGACCGGGCCGTGGAGGCTCAGGCCAACGGCTTCTTCGAGCGCGAGATCACCCCGGTCACCTTGGCCGACGGCACCGTCGTCTCCAAGGACGACGGGCCACGTGCGGGCACCACTCTGGAACGCCTGGCCGAGCTGAAGCCCGCCTTCAAAGAGGACGGCAAGGTCACCGCGGGCAACGCCTGCCCGCTCAATGACGGCGCGGCGGCCGTGCTGGTCATGTCCCGTTCCAAGGCCGAGGCCCTCGGCCTGAAGCCCATCGCCCGTATCATCGCCTCGGCCGTAACCGGCCTCGCCCCGGAGATCATGGGAGTCGGGCCGATCGAAGCGGTGCGCAAGGTGCTGGCCCAAACCAAGATGTCGATCACGGACATCGACGTGGTGGAGCTAAACGAGGCCTTTGCCGCCCAGGTGCTGCCCGTCTGCCGCGAGCTCGGCATCTCCATAGAGGATCAGCTGAACCCTCATGGCGGCGCCATCGCGCTGGGCCATCCCTTCGGCATGACCGGCGCGCGCATCATGACCACCCTCCTTAACGACCTGACCACGATGGACAAGACCATCGGCCTGGAGACCATGTGCGTCGGGGGCGGGCAAGGCATGGCCATGATCGTGGAGCGCCTCAACTAGCCTTGGCCACAAGCTGAGGGCCGGCCCGTGGGCGGGCCCCGCAATTGGTTGGCATCCTCCCCCCGGTGCATCCGCCCCGGGGGGAGGCCTTCTCAAAGGGGTTGGCATGGCCGAGGACGCCAAGGATGCCGCTTCAGAGACGCAGGAGCCGGTGGCAACCAGGCTGATACTGGTCAGGCACGGAAAGACCGCCACCACCGGGCAGATCCTGCCAGGCAGGGCGCACGGCCTGCTGCTCGCCGAAGACGGCCGCAGCCAGGCCGAAGAGGTGGCCCGGGAGCTTGCCTCCATCGAGAAGATAGCGGCCATCTACTCCTCGCCACTGGAGCGGGCCATGGAGACCGCCGCCCCGTTGGCCGCCGCCAGGGGGATGGTCCCCGTGGTGGACGAGCGCCTCTACGAGTGCGACTTCGGCTCCTGGACCGGGCGCAAGCTCGACGAGCTCACCAAACTGCCGGAGTGGAAAGTGGTTCAGCACGCGCCCTCCAAGTTCACCTTCCCCGAGGGGGAGTCGTTCCGCTCCATGAGCGCCCGCATGGTCGACTTCCTGGAGTGGGTGCATGCCTGCCACCGCGGGGAGACGGTGGTGGCCTTCTCCCACGCCGACCCCATCAAGGCGCTGGTGGCCCACTGCCTGGGGATGCACCTCGACTCCTTCCAACGCATCGTCATCTCCACCGCCGGCATCACCGGAATCTCCGTCACCGACGGCGCCAACTACGCTTTGTTTGTCAACTCCACCCCGATGCCGAACCTGAAGGTCTCCTGACTTGTCCCTAGAGATGAACTTCGAGCTGCCCGAGGCGGTGGCTCTTGGCGCGATCGGCGAGCCCGGCAACCGGGTATTCGTCATCCAGATCCGTACCACGCTGGATGCCATCACCCTGAAGCTGGAGAAGGCCCAAGTAGCCGGGCTGGTTCGCTACATAGCCCTCATCCTCGGGGACCTCGACAAACTCGGGCACCTGCCCAAGGCGGCGCCGGTGGTCCCGCCGCTCGAGCCGCTCTTCGTGGTGGGCGAGATCGCCGTGGCCTATTCCGGGGACGATGACTCGGTCACCTTGACGCTCACCGAGCTGGCCGAGGAGGAGGACGAGGAGGCCTCGAAGGTGACGGTGCGGATCACCAAGGAGCTGGCCGGCACACTGGCCATCCAGGGAACCGAGCTGATCGAGGCCGGAAGGCCGACCTGCCCGCTCTGCGGCTTCCCGATCGAACCGGAGGGTCACCCGTGTCCGCGAACGAACGGCTATCGCGCTCCCAAGCCGTAGAGCTGCTCAGCCGGGGGGAGATCGAGGTGGTCGGGCGAATGCCCGACAGCTCCAACGCGACCCTTTACGCAAAGCTCACCCTGGAAGAGATGGAGTGCGCCGCCATCTACAAGCCCGCCCGAGGCGAACGGCCGCTCTGGGACTTTCCTCCCGGGCTGCACCGCCGCGAGGTGGCGGCCTGGATGCTCTCCGAGGCCCTGGGGTGGGAACTCATCCCTCCCACCATCCTGCGCCTGGAGGCGCCCTACGGGGAGGGCTCCTTCCAGCTCTTCATCGACGCCGACTTCTCCGAGCATTACTTCTCCCTCGCCGGACGCCAGGAGCTGGCCGGACATTTCGTCCGGCTGGCCGCCTTCGACCTCATCGCCAACAACACCGACCGCAAGTCGGGGCATGTGGTGATCGACGCCGACGGCCACATCTGGGGGATCGACAACGGCCTAACATTCCACACTGAACCAAAACTTCGCACCGTCATCTGGGAGTTCGGAGGCACCCAGCTCAGCGAAGAGGAGTTGGAGGCGGTGCGAAAAGTCGAGGCCGAAGCGGCCTCCCTGTTCCAAGGGCTGCTGGACGCCGCGGAAATCGACGCATTCCGCTCCAGGGCGCGCTTCCTGGCGCGCAAGAGGAGGCTGCCTGCGTTGGACCCGGACCGCCGCCCCTACCCCTGGCCGCTGGTCTGAGGGCCTGTGGTCGAGGAAATCACCGACATCCACACCCTTGCCGAAGCCTGCCACGGTGACCCTTACCCGCTCTGGGCGGCCCAGGGCTTCCGCAAAGGGGGGCGTGCCTGGTCGGCAGGGGGCGCGGTGGCCGTGGCGGCCCCCCGGGCTTGCGCCCGTGACCGGATAGTCCTCTCCGGCGACCACAAGGGCGCCGCCGAGCTGGCGGCGCTGGCCCTGGAGGAGATGGGGACCGGCTTCAGGCCGCAGGGGGACCTGGCGCTGGTGCGGTCGGTGATGAGGCAATTGCCATGGCTCCGCTTCACCCAGGCCTTCGGCTGGATGGACACCTCCGAAGTCCCCCGGGAAGCCGCCAGCGGGGCCGAGTGGCTCGGCGAGGTCGAGTGGCCGGAGGTGGCGGAGCTGCTCACCCGCGCCAACCCCGATAGCTACGCGCGAGTGGGTATGGACGGGGTCTCGCGCTGGGCGGGGTGCCGAGCCGGAGGGGCGCTGGTGGCCGTGGCGGCGGATGCATGGTCGAGCCCGGAGGTGGGCTTCATCTCCGGCGTCGGGACCGATCCCGCCCTCCGCGGCCAGGGGCTGGGACGAAAGGTGTGCGCGCTGGTCGCCGGCGACCTGCTCGAGACCCGCCCGCTGGTAGCGCTCCTGGTCGATGCCGACAACGACCCGGCCATAGCCCTCTATCGGCGCCTGGGCTTCACATTGCGCATCGTCGCCTCCTGCCGGGTGGACGCCGAAGGCCGGCCAGGTGCCCGGTGAAGGGCATCTTCAAATCCCCAGCAAAGCCCTGAGCCGCGCGGCGCTGAAGCCGGCCGCGCCCACCGGCAGGCGCGCCTCGTCCCTCTCGAAGCCGGCCAGCAGCCGCTCCAATTCGCCCCTCAGTTCGGGGTCGGCCACCGCCTGGCGCGGCGTGCGGCCACGCAGCGCCGGCACCGGCTGGTCCACCCACTTCAGCTCTGCCTTCTGCATGACCTCGTGGAAGAGAGCCTGCATCGCCGGATCATCGGTGGAGGGCATCTCCGCCGATGATTCCTCGTGCACCTCGCCATCCTCGCCCATGGCTTCGGCCAGCGGGATCGAGCGCTGCTCGAGGATCTCCAGATCGCCGAGCAGCTCCTCCACCTTCTTGGAGACTCGGGCAAAGCGCTGCACAGAGTTTGCGCCATAGGCCAGCAGATCACCGTGTATCTGGAAAGTGCCCACGATGGCGCTCTCCAGCTGCTCGGTATCCTCCTTCGCGACCCAGGTCGCGTCGCCGCTCCTCTCCAAGTGCCGGTCGAGAAGCGCGGCGGCGGCGGCCGGATCGGGCAGCCTCGCCGTCACCGTGCAGAAGACGATCGGTTCCCCGGAGCTGTTGAAGACGTCCTCCCCGGTGCCCGGGCTTTCCGCGTACCACTGGGCCAGGTCCCAGGAGTCCATGCCCTCCGCCAGCATGGCCAGGACCCGCTCCACCTCTTCCTCGGGCACCCGATAGACCACGCCGTAGAGCGAGGTTCCCACCGCGAGCTCGACGACGCGGGCCAGGAGCCTGCTTCCCGCCGGATAATCAACGGCTCCGTGGCCCTCCTCCACCTGGACCTCCTCGCCGCTGCGCACATTGCGCAAAGAGAGAAGCCGGCCCGGATCGGCGGCGACCACCTCCCAGAGGTCACGCCGCGACTCCGCCAGCGCACGCGCGGTCGCGGCGTCCTCGGGAGGCAGGATCGGCCCCCGGCGAGCGTAAAAGGCGGAGAGATTGCGGTCGTCCCAGGCGATCAAGTCCAGGTACAGCGCGTCTGAAAACTCCCCCTCGTGCTCGGGGTCGATCAGCTGGTCCAGGTGCGCCATCTCCGTCGCCAGCCGTATCCCGTTTCCGGCGCGCTGCGGGAAATAGGCGATCTTGCGCATCAGCCAGGAGTGGCGCTGGTCCGGGGTCAGGGTGGCACGCATTCCTTCGTGACAGACCTTGTACTTCCTGCCCGAGCCGCAGGGGCAGGGATCGTTCCTGCCCACCTTGGGCACCTCCGCGCCAAGCAGCTGGTCCAGCGCCTCGGCCTCATCCTTTGCCGCGACCGAGGCGGAACGGCCCCAAAGGCCCCTGGCCTCGGCGGCATCCCCTCTTGCCGCCGCCAGCTCGGCCAGTGCCTCGATGGCAGGGGTATAACCGGGATCGCGCATATGTGCCATGGAAAAGCCGGCCCGAGCGCGCTCGGGGTCGAGCGAGACGTCGTGGATGCAGCCCAGGAGGTACATGCCGGCCGCGGCGCGGTCTCCCTTGACCTTGGCCAGCGCCTCGGCAAATTCCCGGAAGGCCGGCTCGCGGGTCATCGACGTCTCGAGGAACAGGTCGGTAAACGCCTCGGCCACTTGGCCGTGCGCCATGTTGCGGGCGGCCGCGGAGATGTCGACCTCGCCGCGCAGCTCGGGAACCCGCCAGTAGGCGAACGCGCTCTTGACGGCGCGCAGCGCCTGCTGGCAGCAGCGATCGAAGTCGTGCATGTCGGAGAGCATGGCTACGAAGTGGTCATCCAAGTGGGAGTTAAGACCTTCGATCTGGGCCCCGATAACCGGGATCCGGCAGGCGACGAAGATCTCGCCCAGCGGAGGTTGGGGGCTTCGGAACAGCTCGGGATCACCGGCCAGCAGATGCAGCATGAAGTCCTCGGCATCGCCGGACTCCTTGTCCTCGACGAACCGCCTGTGCAGTTCCGCGATCGCCTGCCGCTCGGCCTCCCCCTCGCCCGGATCCTCGCAACCGGAGACGACCAACGCTTCATCCCGCCGCGTTACCTGGATCAGCTCCCCGGCGGCGAACGGCGCCAGCCACTCCGGGTCGGTCGAAACCACCCACTGCACGAATTCGTCGTCGAGAAGGCTGTAATGGGTGGCGCCTTGGCGCTCGGCGGGCTCCTGGAGCTGAAGCCAGAACCCCGCGAAGTCCGGGAATTGGCGAAGTCGGCCGAGCGTCTTCTCTTCCTGGGCCAGGCGATGGGTGAAGCGGCGCCCCTCGGTCAAGGCCGGGATGGAATAGGCAACGTCCTGGTTGTCGAGCCAGACCTCGTCGCCGAGCGCGTCCACGAGCTGCGACTGGTCGCGGTCCTTTTCGAGCAGCCCGCGCGAGGCGAGCGCCTCGGCGAGCTCCGACAAAGGAAGCGGCCCTTGGGAGAGTATCTCCAGAGCCGCTCCGGTTATCAGTTCTTCATCCATGCCAGCGAGACTATGCGACGCGCTGCAGTGCGATGCCCGCCGGCATCACCCCTTGCGCGCTTTTACCGCCTCGATGACCGCGGGCAGCACCTTCTGGACGTCTCCGACGATTCCGAGGTCGGCGATGGAGAAGATGGGCGCGTCGGCGTCCTTGTTGATGGCGATGATGTTCTTGGCGCCCTTCATGCCGACCATGTGCTGGGTGGCACCGCTGATTCCGCAGGCGATGTAGACGTTGGGCTTGACCGTCTTACCGGTCTGGCCCACCTGGTAGGCGTAAGGCACCCACCCGGCGTCCACTATGGCCCGGGAAGCTCCCGGAGCCCCGCCCAGAAGGCCCGCCAGCTCCTCGATCAGCGCGAACTTGTCCGCCTGGCCCAGGCCGCGTCCGCCGGCCACGACCACGGTGGCCTCGTCGAGCTTGGGCCCGGTGCGCTCCTCTACATGGCTGGCGACGATCTTTGCAGCACCCGC
>JAJZNF010000031.1 GCA_021847985.1 Actinomycetes bacterium
CTTGCCGTCGGGGGTGGATGCCATGCCGACGATGGGCTTGTTGAGGGTGAGGGGGCCATTGAGGATTCCGGCCTGGCGCGCCGCGTTGTAGGTGTCGGCGGTGCTTCCGACCACCTTCGGAGTGGATCCCGCTGCCGGACCCGAAGAAGCCAGGGCCAGGCTTCCCGCGGCTCCGACGAGAATCGCGGCAGAGGCGATCCGGGCCGTCCGCCGCCGCAACAGGCCGATGCCCGCCAGGGCCGACTGCCGATCCTTCCAGGCCATCCAGTGCCTCCCCGATGCTCTCCGGTTGCTTTGCTGCCTGCCTTAGAGAACGGAGAGTAAAGGGTGCGACTTTAGGAATTTCGCTACACAGAGTGACGAAAGACACCCTAAGTAGAACGGATTGGGGCCGAAGCGGAGCGGAAATATGGGGATTATCGCGCTATTTGTGGCAGCCGTGACAGAGCATGGAAACAGCGAAAGCCCCCGGTTTTTGCCGGGGGCTTTCGCTGGGTTGGTTGGGGTCCGGGCTCGGCGTCAGATCTTGCTGGGATGCACGACCACGATGGGGAACTCGGCATGGTGGACCAGTTGCTGGGAGACCGATCCGAGCATGAGGCCGGCGAAGCCTCCGTGCCCGCGCGATCCCACGACCAGCAGGTCGGCCAGCTTTCCACGCACGATCAGTGCGGGAGCAGCCGGGCCCTCGAGCAGGTTGGCCTCGATGGTGAGATCCGGGTAATTCTTGCGCGCCTCGGCGGCAACTTTTTCGAGCAGCTCCTTGGCGTCCTTCTCGAAGTCGTCTATCTGGGCCACGAAGCCTCCGTAGCCGAGGTTGGGGAGGTTCCAAACGTGGTCGATCTCGAGCACCGCTCCCCGCACCCGCGCCTCCTCGGCGGCCCACGCCAGAGCCTCGTCCGCGGCGGCAGAGCCGTCGATCCCTACCACTACACGGTTGGCCTGGTTAAATCCAGCCATCGCTCATCTCCCTCCGGCGCGCAGCCCTTTGCAAACATCGTGACGACTTCCGCACAGTCGACCTAATGACGAATGCCCCCAAGTCGGGGGCACAAAGTCACATTGGCCCCTAGGTGTGGTCGCGCATCCTCTTGCGTTCGTCCAGTCGCGCGGCATAGGCGGCAGCTTCGCTGCGGTGGCTCATGCCCAACTTGGCGAGCAGGTTCGAAACGTAGTTCTTTACCGTCTTCTCGGCCAGGAACATCTCCTTTGCGATCTCACGGTTGGTAAGTCCCTCGGCGATCAGGTCCAGGATCTTGTGCTCCTGGGGTGAGAGCTTGGAGAGCAGGTCGTCCTCGGGGGCCGGATCGCGCAAGCGGGCGAGAACCTTGGCGGTCACGGCGGGGTCGAGAAGCGACTCCCCGCGCGAGACGCGCCGCACCGCCTCCACAAGATCGGAGGTCTTGATCTGCTTGAGGAGGTATCCGGAGGCGCCGGCCAGGATGGCCGAAAACAGAGCTTCGTCGTCGGAAAAGGAGGTGAGCATGAGGCAGGCGATCTCGGGGTGCGCTGACTTGATCTCCCGGCACAGCTCGATCCCGTCGCCGTCCGGCAGTCTCACATCAAGAACCATTACATCGGGCCGGGCGGCAGGCATGCGGGAGAGGGTGTCCGCCACCGAGCCGGCTTCACCGACCACCTCGATGTCATCCTCCATCTCGACCAAGCTCACGAGCCCTCGTCGCACGACTTCGTGATCGTCCACCAGAAAAACGCGTATCGGCACGCCTCCAGATTAGCCAACCTGGTGGCCCGTATATGGCCCAAGCTGCCCCGGGCCGGATTTGCGAAGGCGGCCCGGGGCACCTAGCCTCAGGCCGGGAGGCGCAGGGCCCGGCCGGCTATTGGTCGCCGAGCCTCGCGCCAGGCCGGGAGGAAAGGCATGATCCGCAAGATTCTCGTCGGAGTGGACGGCTCGTCCGCGTCCAACGCGGCGCTGGCCTGGGTAGCCGAGCTGGCCAGGTCCCTTTCCGCAGAGGTGGTGGCACTGCACACGCTGGGCCTTCTCTCGCCCGACTACGCAGGGCAGCTGGTGCCGACCGAGAAGCACCGCCAGGCGATCATCGACGAGTTCGAACAGCGCTGGTGCCTGCCGCTCGCCGAGGCCGGCATTCGTTACAAGCCGGTGGTGGTCGACGGCAACCCGGTGTCGGCCATCCTGGTCGTGGCCTCCGAGGAGGAGGTCGACCTGGTCGTGTTGGGGTCCAGGGGGCACAAGATGACCACCGATGCGCTCGGCTCCACCTCGCACCAGGTCGCGGAGCGCGCCTGCTGCCCGGTGGTGATAATCCCGCCCAAGCGCGAGGAGCCCTTGCTCTAGCCCCCGGGCGCGCACTCCGAGATCTCGACCGCGGACATCAGCGCCTCCACCTGGGGCCAGTCGAAGATGGCCGTGCCCGGCTTGGCGGCGGTGCCGCTGCCGCAGGCGACTCCCAGCGCCAGCGCCTCTTCCGGAGAACGGCCGGCGGCCAGAGCCGCTACCAGTCCGGCAACCGTGGAGTCCCCGGCCCCGACAGTGGAGCGCACCTCTATCGGAGGGGCGGATGCGTGAAGACATCTCCCCCGGCTTGCCAGAAGCGCACCGGCTGCCCCCAGGGAGACACAGACGTTCGCAACGCCGGTCTCGTTGAGGCGCAGCGCCTCGGCGGCGGCTGCTTCCATGGAGCCGATGGGCCTTCCGCAGTGCTGCTCTAGCTCGTAGAGGTTCGGCTTGACCAGGAAGGGCTTCTCGTCCAGTACTTCGGCAAGCTGCGGGCCGTTGAGGTCGGCCACCACCCGGGCGCCTTGGGCCGAGGCCCGCCGAACGAGATCGGCGTAGTAACCCGCCGGCACCCCCGGCGGCGTGGAGCCGGTGATCACGGCGAATCCTCCTCCGGCCAGTCGGAGGAACAGCTCGGTGATGTCATCCAGGTGCACCGGGCCGACCAGCGGTCCGTTGCCGGTGACCTCGAACTGGGCCCTGGGCTCCTGCTGTAGGACCGTGGCGTTGATGCGGGTCTCGCCTGGCACCTGCACCCAGTGGGAGTGGTGGAGTTCTTGGCCTAGCAGGTCCTTCAAGAGCAGCCCGACCCGTCCGCCGATGAAGCAGCAGCTGTGGGCGGCCACCCCGAGCGCCTGCAGCCCACGGGCGACGTTGATGCCGTTGCCGCCGGGATCGAAGCGAGTGGACAACGCGTGGCTCTTGCGATCAGGCTCCAGGGTGTGCACTTCGTAGGAGACGTCCACCGCCGGATTGAGCGTGAGCGTCGCGATGCGTGGGGGGCGGCGGGTGTTACGCTCTTCGCTCTTGGCCATAGCGCCAAAAAGTAGCACCCGCCGGAGCTTTGCCGCCAGGGTTGGGCTCCCAGGTAATTTCCAGGTGGTAATTTCGGGGCATAGGCACTTCAACCTGTGCCGAGCCGCTGGTGCGGACCCCTTCCGGTTGCCGATAGTCCCGCAGGAAGGAGAGGGTTTGGGACGAATTCGGGGCCGGTATGGGCCAAAGGTCACTTAGGGCCCTGTGAATTCCCTGAGAGAATGGATCAACGAGCTTTTGCTCGTCGGTAATGCAAGGAAGGTGGTGTGTATGAAGCTGGCGCTTGCTGTAATCCTGCCATTGCTCGCCAGTCTCGTAAACCTGGACGGCCCGGGGCACTATGTCAACATCGGGGTGATTTCCATCTCGGTGGCCAATCTGTTGGTGATCATCTTGATGGCGATCGTCTTCATCTTGGCCGTGGCGCTCCCGTTCCCGCACAAGAAGGAGCACGGGGCATGACTGTTATGGAGGACAGGGATCGCGAGGCAATCGTCGCCGGCCTTCCCGAGGACCGCGACATGTGGACGAACAAGCTTCGCCGCAAGTTCTACGGAAAGCTGCCGCCGGAAAAGCTTCTTCCGGACCGCCAGCCTTCCTATGTGTCATCCTGGATCTACGTCTTTGGAGTGCTCACACTGTCGGCACTAGCCGTCGTGCTGCTCTCCGGCGCGCTCCTGGCGCTGAAGGGCCCGGACTGGTGGCACAACTCCCCTGAAGGGCACTTCGTCAACTCCCTGCACCTGTGGAGTGTCGAGCTGTTCTTCTTCTTCATGGTCATCCACCTTTGGGGCAAGTTCTTCATGGCCGCCTGGCGCGGCAAGAGAGCGTGGACCTGGGTCACGGGGATGGTGGCCTTCCTGGTCTCCGTCGGGACGGCCTTCACCGGGTACGTGTCCCAGCAGAACTTCGACTCCCAGTGGATCTCCACCCAGGGCAAGGACGGCCTCAACGCGGCCGGCGTGGGCGCGCTGTTCAACGTGCTCAACTTCGGCCAGATGCTTATGTGGCACATCCTGCTGCTGCCCCTGGTGGCCGGAGTGATCATCGTCATCCACGTGCTGATGGTCCGGCTCCGCGGAGTGGTGCACCCCTTCGCGCCCAAGGGCGCCAAGACGCACCCGGCCGACGACGCGCCCTGGACGGGCAAGTACCGCAGGTATGACATCCTGAAGGAGGGCACGACCGCACTGGTGATCGTCTTCGTGCTCACCCTGCTCTTCTCGATCGTCTTCTCCTCGCCTGACGACAAGCAGGTCACACTGCAGCAGTGGGCCCAGAACGATCCGGTGGACTTCGTGACCACCGCGACGGGCGAGCTTTCCGGCTCCACCACCTCGGCGAGCTACGGGTACCCTTACAACAACGTTCCCGGATCGGGGCAGAAGCTGGGGCCGATCTCGCTGCCGTCGATCTTCGGCGTCACCATCCCGGTCAACCCCGCGCAGGACTTCGTGCTTCGGCCGCTCTCCACCATTGCATTCGATCCGTCTCTCACCAGCGCGCTGTCCACTTACAATGGCGCGGGCTCGGCACAGCAGACCAAGTGGCTCGACAACTACACCAAGGCGCTCAACAACGCCAAGGCGGTGAACGGTGGCGTCGTGGTCTCCTCCGGGAACTACGGTCCGCTGCCGGTGATGATGGGCGCGCTGCTCAAGATGGCCGACAACGGAGGCCTGGAGGCCTCTCTGGTGGCGAACCACGGCTTCTATGGGACCGACTACACCAAGCCGCTGCTCTTCCTGGCCGATGGAAGCTATCTGGCCAACATCGCCCAGAAGGACCACCTGCTCGGCACGCAGTGGGGAATGATGAACGAGACAGGCAGCTATCCCGGCCAGGCCTGGCTGTGGCTCTACACCTTCTGGTACCAGGTGCAGCCCTTCGCCTCCTCCGGCAACGCTGACGTGATGGTCTGGGCCCTCATGATCCTGCTCTCGCTGGTTATGATCGCAGTGCCGGTCATCCCCGGACTCAGGACGATTCCTGAGAAGGTCAAGGTCTACCGGTTCATCTGGAAGGACTACTACCGCGAAGAGGAGAAGGCCAAGGTCTGACCGGCCCCCCGACCCTCCTTGGGCCCCGGCTTCCCTCAAAGGGGGCCGGGGCCTTGCTATTTATGGGAAACTCCCTGGTAGATGCCTTGGTTTGTGACTTTTCACATGGTCCTAGTGACCTTGTACCCTTACCGCGAACCTGGCGGTGCACAAGGATGTTGATGTGACCAGGTTTGACAGGAACGGCTTGGAGATGTTGAGCGGCGAGCAGTGCCTGGCACTGCTTGGAAGCAACGACTTCGGGCGAATCGGCCTGTCGATCAACGCGCTGCCGGCGATCCT
>JAJZNF010000164.1 GCA_021847985.1 Actinomycetes bacterium
ACCCCACTTTGGCAACCGCCTTGAGGTAGGTCTTGGCCAAGGGGGCTGCACCAGGATTCCCACCCCTTTGGGCACGAAGAGGCACCTACGGTGCCAGAATTAGCCACGTAAGGGAGCCCCGACCCGCCCGGCCTACCCCGGCCTGCCCAGGCGGGCGGGAGTTCCCCCCACGCTTCGTGCGATGGATCGGGGGCGCAATGACCGCTAGGGAGGAATGGTTCCCGGGAGAGCCTTGCTGGATAGACCTGTACACAAAGGACGTGGCAAAGGCACGTGCCTTCTATTCAGCCGTGCTGGGCTGGAAGGCAGGCGAACAGGCCGAGCAGTTCGGCGGCTACTTCATGTTCCTTTGCGACGGCGTGCCCGTGGCGGGGTGCATGTCCAAAAATTCCGCTGACCACACGCCCGACGCCTGGACGATCTACCTGGCCACTGCGAACGCCGAGGAAAGCCTGGGGCGCGGCGCCTCGCACGGGGCCACGGTGGTGGTTCCCGCCATGGCCGTCGGGGACCTGGGCACGATGGGCATGATGGTGGACCCGAGCGGAGCGGCCGTTGGCGTATGGGCTCCGCAGGAGTTCAGCGGCTTTGGCCGCCTGGACGAGCCGGGTACGCCGAAGTGGTTCGAACTGCATACCGGCGACTACGAAAGTGCCGTTGACTTCTACCGGGGTGTATTCGGCTGGGAGATCAGCACCGTGGGCGACTCGCCCGGATTCCAATACGCCACCGCCGACCATCAGGGAAGGCGGTTCGCAGGGATACTCCAAGACCGGGAATCTTCGCCACGCTGGGAAGTGCGCTTCGGTGTGCGCGACACCGAAGCCGCCTTGGCCGCCGCCTTGGCCAATGGAGGTTCGCTGAAGCGGCCCACCGAGGAGACGATGTACGGAAGGATAGGCCACCTTGCCGACCCCACCGGCAGCGCCTTTGTCATACAGCCGGCGACCCAAGCCCCTTGACACTGCCGCCCGGTCAGGGTATCACGCGTGGTTCGGCAACGAGACCCTAGAATCGGCCTATTCGGCGCGGGACGGGGGCAAAAGGCCGCGCGGCCGAACAGGGGGTACCGGTGCGCGGAGCCAAGCCGCTTGCAGTAGCCGTTGTCGTGCTGCTTCTGGCAGGAGCGTCCATCTATCTCGCCGCGCGTCACCGCGCCAACACCTCAACGTCGGCCAAGACGCCCGGCACCGCCAAGGGCACGACCCCCACGACTGCGCACACCTCCAAGGGGGCCACATCCGCGCTTCCGGGACTGCCCGCGGCCTTTGACAAGCCGATCACAAGTCCGCATCTTCAGCCCGGCTCCAACCCCTCGGTGCTGCCCGGGCCGCTTCTGATAGCGGACCGCTCCAACAACCGGCTGATCGTCGTATCGCCCAAGGGGCAGGTCCTCTGGCAGTTCCCGCGGCCCGGCGACCTGGCTCCCGGCCAGACCTTCCTGATCCCCGACGACGCCTTCTTCACCCCCGACGGCAAGTACATCATCGTCACCGAAGAGGACGACTTCGTGATCAGCGTCATCTCGATCGCCCAGCACAGGATCATCTTCCGTTACGGGACTCCCGGCCAGGAGGGCATGGGACCGAACCAGCTCTGGAACCCCGACGACGCCATGATGCTGCCGGACGGCTACATCCTCTCCCCGGACATCAAGAACTGCAGGATCCTGCTGATAAAGCCGGGCACCCTCTCGCCGGTGCACATCTACGGTCTCTCGACGAACGCCTGCTACCACAATCCTCCGGCCCGCTTTGGTAGCCCCAACGGGTCCTTCCCCATGACCAACGGCCATTACGTGGTCACCGAGATCAATGGGGACTGGGTGGACGAAATGGGCCTGAACGGGACCATCTACCAGAGCTTCCACGCCCCAGGCGTCAACTACCCCTCCGACACCAACGAGGTACGGCCGGGAGTCTTCCTCACCGCCGACTATTCCAAGCCCGGCACCGTCGAGGAATTCACCTCCAGCGGCCAGGTGCTGTGGCGCTACTCCCCGACCGGTGCACAGGCGCTCAATCAGCCCTCACTCGCCCTGCCGCTGCCCAACGGGGACGTGATCCTGAATGACGACAAGAACAATCGCGTGATCGTCGTCGATCCCAAGACCAATCAGGTCGTCTGGCAGTACGGAACCGGCGTGGCCGGGTCGGCTCCCGGGCAGCTCTCCAACCCTGATGGGCTGGATCTTGCCCCTCCCTTCTCGCTGCTGGTCGCACACGCCGCCACCATGGGACAGCCGCCCTCGGGCACCCCTGCCTCGGCGCTCGCCGGCCAGATCAACATCACCCAGCCGGCCTCCAAGGCCCCGCTCAAAGTGGTGACGACACGCACTATGCCCCAGGCCCTGCAGCGAGTCGCGGTGGCCGCCTCGGGAAGCTCGACGGCGTTGTCACTGGGTGGGCTGGACAACGCCGGCAACTCGGTGACCTCCATCTACCGCTTCACCGTCTCGGGCTCCAAGCTGGCATTGGCGAACGCAGGCTCTCTGGCCCAGCCGACCCATGATGCGGGCGCGGCGCGCATCGGATCGCACATCTGGGTTTTCGGAGGTGGGCAGGCCGCGACAATCACCACCGTCCAGTCGTCCGGGCTGAATGGCGGCACCGCCGCCGTTGCAGGCAACCTGCCCCAGCCCCGCTCGGACCTGGCCGCCACCGGCGGAGGAGGCGCAGCCTATGTGGCGGGCGGCTACGACGGCACGAGCATGGATGCCGGTGTCCTGAAAACCACCAACGGACGCAGCTTCACCACCGTCGGCAGCCTTGTATTCCCGGTGCGTTACGGGGCCTCGGTACTCTACGGTGACCGGCTGTATGTCTTCGGCGGCGAGAGTGGCGGCGTGACGACCTCCGACATCCAGGCTGTCAACGTCCGCACCGGCCAGGCCGAGATCGTCGGCCAGCTGCCGGTGGCAAGCGAGGGCATGGCCGCGGTGGTGAGCGCCGGAGACATCTATCTGCTGGGCGGAAGCGACTCCTCGGGAAACCCGCAATCGGCCATCTGGCAGTTCGACCCCGGCACCGCCATGGTTTACTCGGCGGGATCTCTGCCGGTGCCGCTCGCCTATGCGGGGGCCACCTCGGTGGGATCCGATGTCCTGGTGGTGGGAGGAAAGACGACCGGCGGAGGCAACTCGAGCCGGGCCATCCTGTTGGTCCGGGGCTAGCCGACCCGCGCCGCGAGGCGCGCGGTCGAGGATTGCCTGCCCGCCGTGGCCGTTAATGGGCGCCCAATGGAACCCGTCGGCCGGATCAGCCGATTATCTCCACGAACTCGAGGCGGTTCCCGGCCGGATCGTCGGCGTAGAAGCGGTTCACTCCGTAGGGTTCCAGCAGGCCGTCCTCGATAACGGCCACCCCGGCCCGCGACAGGCGCTCCTTGAGCGAGGCCAGTCCGGTGACCCTAATCCCCGGGTGCGCCTTGCGCGCCGGTGAGAATTCCTTCTCGATTCCGACATGCAGCTGCTGGGCGCCCAACCTGAACCACACACCGCCCCGGGTGGCCAGGGGCTCCGGTTTGGGAATCTCCTCCAGGCCCAGTAGCCCGGCGTAGAAGGCGCGCATGGCCTCCTCGCAGCCGGCGGGACCCGCCACCTGCACGTGGTCGAGGCCGGTAACCCGGCCACCGCCCGCAGCCACGCCGAGTTCCGCGGCAAGCAGCGCGATCGCCCGTCCGCGATGGGAGATCGCGTCCTTCTCCTGGGGCAGCATCTCCGAGAAGGTACGCCCGTCCCCTTCATCAGGGACGAAGAGCGGATCATATCCGAAGCCGTTACCACCGCGCTCTGCGAGCGCGATGGTGCCGCGGACGACGCCTTGGAAGTAGCGGGCCTCGCCCACCTCGCCCACCAGGCAAAGAACGCAGCGAAACTCGGCTCCGCGCAGGCCGGCCGGCACCTCCGCCATCTCCCCGAGCAGGCGGGCGCGGTTGGAGGCGTCGTCGGCATCCTCGCCGGCGAAGCGGGCCGAGCGCACCCCCGGCGCTCCACCCAGGGCGTCCACGAAGAGCCCCGAGTCGTCCGCCACCGAAGCGCCACCGAAGGCCACATGGCATGCCCGGGCTTTGATGAGCGCATTTTCGGCGAGGGTGGTTCCGGTTTCCTCGGGCGTCTCCGCCCCGGCGGGCAGTGGGAGGACCTCGATTCCCGATCCGCCCAGCATCGCCGCGAACTCGGCGAGCTTGCCGCGGTTGCCGGTGGCTACCATCAGGCGCATCTGCTACCTTCCGGGCCTGAGGGCCGGGGGTTCTGCCAGCGTGGCCGACTGCAGATCCAGGAGATAGGCGATGCCGTGCTCCGCCAGGGAAAGGAGTTCGTCCAGCTGGGCGCGGTCGAATGCCTCGCCCTCGGCGGTGCCCTGCACCTCCACGAAGCGCCCGTCCATGCCCATGACCACGTTCATGTCCACCTCGGCGCCGGAGTCCTCGACGTAGTCGAGGTCGAGCATGGGATACCCGTTGACGATGCCGACCGAAACGGCAGCGCACTGGCCGGTCAGCGCCCTACTGCCCGCCTTTCCCATCCGCGCCAGGCGGGACAGGGCATCGGCGAGGGCGACGTACCCGCCCACGATGGAGGCGGTGCGGGTCCCGCCATCAGCCTGGATGACGTCACAGTCCACCACGATCTGGGTCTCCGGAAGAGCGCCGAGGTCGACGACGGTGCGCAGAGAGCGCCCTATCAGACGCTGGATCTCCAGTGTCCGCCCCGACTGTCGCCCCCTGGCGGCCTCGCGCGCAGTCCGCTCGCTGGTGGACCCTGGCAGCAGCGAGTACTCGGCGGTCACCCACCCCTTGCCCGTGCCGCGAAGCCAGGCCGGGCCACGCTCCTCCATGGATGCGGTGCAGAGAACCTTGGTCCTGCCCATTGTCACCAGTGCCGAGCCGAGGGCCATCTCGGTGAAGTCGCGCTCGATCAACGCCGGGCGCAGCTCGTCGAGGCCCCTGCCGTCATGCCGCATGTTTATCTCCCTTGCCGCCGTGCCCAAGCGCGCAGGCGCTGGTCACTACCCGGCCCATTTCACCGGGACGACGTCCCGGAGCTCGATGCCCAAAAGACTCCTGCCGACCCGGCGGAATTCGTCCGGGTCTCCCGAGGTCATGTAGACGATATCAGCCGTCTCGCTGGATGGGCTCGCCAGCTCGGCCTCCAGCAATGCGTGCCGCACCTCGAAGGCCGTCTCCTCCGACGAGGAGACGAGCACCGTCTCCGGGCCGAGCACCTCGCCGATGGCACGGGCGAGGAAAGGGTAGTGAGTGCACCCAAGTAGCAGGGTCTGCACCTTGGCGTCAAGCACCGGGCGTAGCAGCCTCTCTGCCAGCACCTTCACCTGATCGGTGTCCGTCTCCCCGCGCTCGACGAACTCCACAAAGCCCGGGGTCGCCGCGCAGACCAGCCGCTTCTTGGGGGCGATCTGCGCCAGGCGGGTCTGGTATGCGCCCGAGCCGATGGTGCCGACCGTACCGATCACCCCGATTCGCTCACCCATCGACTGCATGGCCAGAGCCCTGGCTCCGGGCTCGATCATGCCCACCACCGGGATCAGGAATCGTTCCACGAGTTGGGGAAGCGCCTGGGCGGAGGCGGTGTTGCAAGCCACCACC
>JAJZNF010000137.1 GCA_021847985.1 Actinomycetes bacterium
ATCGCAACGCCTTTCGGATTAGCGGCGGGGCCATCGACGCCACCGTCGGAGCCGAACTCGCCGAACTCGTGCGGGAAAGCAACTCTGGTGTGCACGCTGCAGCTCTAACCGCTCCGGAACTCGATTTCTCCGCTGTCAAGTTGAACCCGCGCGACTTGACGGTCACCCGACCGGTGGGACTCCTCCTGGACCTCGGTGGCCTTGGCAAGAGTTGGCTCGCCGACCGGGTCGCTAAGCGGATGGTACATGCCGGCGGCGGTGGAGTGCTCGTCAACCTGGGTGGAGACATCGCCATCGTTGGTGAGGCGCCCAGCGGCGGCTGGCCCATTCGCATCACGGACGACGCATCCTTGAATCCCGACGCGGCGGGGCAGACGGTTCACCTTTCCTCCGGCGCGATTGCGACCTCTTCCCGGCTCACTCGCAGATGGCTTGACTCGGAAGGGCAAATTCGTGAGCACCTGGTCGGGGTGGACCAGACGGGTAGCGTCGGCGTCCCGATCGTCACCGCCACGGCAGCGGCCGGGACGGCGCTTGAGGCGAACGTCGCGACCTTGTCCACCTTGCTCGCAGGCGCCAGGGGCGTTGCCGTAATGGCGCGCTTCGGTTACCCTGCCTTGCTGAGAGGGGCCGATGGCACCGCGGTCACCCTCAGCGGCTGGCCCTCGCGGGGATCGCGCCGCAGGGCAGATAGGCGCCTGGAGGCGGCCATATGATCGCCTTTGCGACCGTCGTGGCCGCCATTGGCGGGAATCCGAAGGTTCTCTGGTATCTGACCAGGGCCACGGGAATCATTGCCATCCTCCTGCTCGCGCTGGTGGTTATCCTGGGAATGGTCACCGCGACCAAGGCCGCTCCCAAGGGGTTTGCCAAGTTCCTGGTTCCCGACCTGCACCGCCGTCTCTCCATTTCCGCGGCTGTCTTCTTGGGGATCCACATCGTGACGGCTCTTCTGGACAGCTTCGTGCATATAGGCCTGGCCGCGTCGATCATCCCGTTCGTCTCCAGCTACAGGCCGATCTGGGTCGGTTTCGGGGCTATCTCCTTCGACCTGCTGCTGGTGGTCATAGCCACGTCAGTGGCAAGGCATCGGTTCTCTCAGGGCCCGTGGAAGAAGATCCACTACGCAAGCTGGCTCGTAGTCACCTTCGCGATTTTCCATGCCATGGGGACCGGTTCCGACGCGCGCGTCGGACTGGTCGAGGGCATCTACATGGCGCTGGTGGGCGTAGTTGCGCTGGCGGCGATCTTCAGGACCGCCAGAGATGTCCAACTGCGGAAGTTGGCCAGGATTGGCGGCTCCGCCGTCATCGTGGCCGTGCCGCTGCTGGCACTCGGATGGTCGTTCAAGGGGCCGCTGCGCAGCGGATGGGCCTCGGCATCCTCCAGCTTCTCCCTTCTCCCGAAGGTCACCACCACCACGGCCGCCACGTCGAGCGCCGGCGCCAATTCATTCGTCTGGCCCGTCGACGGTGGGGTGCAGGGGACCGTTTCCATTGCCAATGCGAGTTCCGGGACGTCCACCGTGACCATGACCGGAACCGTGACGGGGACCGCGGACGTGATTACCGTCCGTCTCGTCGGGCTGGTTCAGCAGGGCTCGCTCGTCCTCCAGGGGTCATCCGTTGCAATTGGGACTGCTTCGGCACCGAACACCTACACGGGATCTGTGGCACAGGCCGGAGGTTCCACGCTGGTGCTCTCCTTGCACGGCCCGCAGGGGAGCGTTACGGGAGCCCTTTCCGTCAACATCAATGGCGGTTCTTTCTCGGGCGTCCTGCAGGCGCCGGCCGCGTTGGGATCCCAGTCCGAGTCCGGATGAGCCGTCAACCTGTCATCACTAGAGACCGCATGAAGATCGAGGAGGAGAAAACGTGATCGAGAGCGTTTCTGCAAGCATCATGGCGCCAACTGGTCCCAGGCGGTTGTCACTGGGTTGGGAGTCCGCCCAGAGGCCCGTTCCTTCGGGCAGGGTGGCCTTCGTCTCGGACCTTTCCGCACGTCCTCGGCTGGTCATGCCGCTTGCCGAGCACGTCGCGGCCTACGGCAGGTTGCCGGGAGGCTTGACCATGCGCATGGTGCTCGACACCTTGCGGGCGGCCAATTTGACCGGCCGCGGGGGCGCCGGCTTCCCCTTCTGGAAGAAGCTCCAGGCTGTGGCCACCGCCGAGAGCCGCAAGAGCCCGGTGGTGATCGCCAACGGCTCGGAGTCCGAGCCGCTCAGCAAGAAGGACGCGCTTCTGCTGAAGAACAATCCTCATTTGGTCCTGGACGGAATCTCGCTGGTTGCCGGCATGCTGGGCGCCAAGAGCGCCTACCTGTACGTCAAGGACCGTGAAGCCCATACCGCGGTGAACGCAGCGATACGTGAGCGCCGTGAGCGTGGCATAAGCGAACTGCGGGTCACCATTGTCGAGGCACCGGCGGGTTACGTTGCCGGGCAGGAGACAGCCGTGGTGCGCCGCATTGGCAAGGGCCCTGCGCTGCCTCAGTTCTCTTTGGACCGGATCTCCTCGTCGGGTCTCCGCGGTGCTCCCACCTTGCTGTCGAACGTCGAGACCTTCGCTCATGTCGCGATGATTCTCCGCTTTGGCGCCGAGTGGTATCGCCAGGGTGGGCAAGGCGGAGACAGAGGTACGCGCCTGTTGACCCTGGTGGGAGCGGTCGGGCGTCCCGGTGTCTACGAACTCTCTCCGGGCGCGAGCCTGGCCGAGCTGCTGCGTGAGGCCGATGCCTCAGATCCGAGGGCGGTCCTCTTCGGCGGGTACTTCGGCCGCTGGATCGATCTGGGCGCGCCCAACACCGCTAAGTTCCCCTTGGATGATCAGGCCCTGGCCGAGCACAAGCTCTCCTTCGGGGCCGGCATCCTCGGCGTTGTCGGCCGTGAGACCTGCCCGGTTGTGGAGGCGGCGGCCATCACCGAGTATCTTGCCGGCCAAAGTGCGGGGCAGTGCGGGCCGTGTGTGCACGGTCTCCCGGAGATCTCCACTGCGATGGCCCGCATCGCCTTGTCCTCGGACGTCGAGCGTGGCATGCACGATCTTCGATCTGTGATCCCACTGGTCGAGCATCGCGGCGGCTGCCAGCACCCCGACGGCGTGATCCAGCTGGTCCGATCCACAGTGGGTGCCTTTGCCGAAGAGGTCAAGCTGCACCGCTCCGGCCGTTGCAGCGCCCAGGGCAGCCACACTTCGGTGCTTCTGCCTCCCGGCGCATCGGTCGGCACTGGAGGCGCGGGCTGATGCGGCTGGTGATCGATCCCACTCGCTGCCACGGCCATGGCACTTGCGCGCAGCTTCTGGATGAATACATCCGGCTTGATAAGTGGCACTATCCGATCGTTGCCAAGCAGAAGGTGTCCGTGAGCCACGCGGATCTTTTGCGTCGGGCCGCCCAGCTTTGCCCGGAGCTTGCCATCAGCATTGTAGATGAATAGTTGGTTTGTCATTAGGCGCCGAGCAGGGGTAGCCTGGACCAGGTAACCAGGAGCCGCAGAGAGGAGTTCTCGCGGAAAGGCGCCCCTTCTACCAACGAAGTGCATACAAGGTGGCGGTGTCGATTACCGCCACCACCGCGACCACGCTGCCCGTCTTTCTGACCGGTGCACTTGCGGTGCAAGTCCGTGAGAGTCTCCACTTCAGCGTGGGAGCCCTCGGTTTACTGGTGGCGGCGTTCTTCGCGTCGGCTTCGCTCGTTTCTGTCTTGGCGGGCGCCATGGCCGAGAAGCTGGGTGGCGAGCGGATCATGCGCGCGTGCGCGCTCGCAGTGGCGTTCCTGCTCTTCGGAATCGCCGTCTTTGGGCACAGTTATGCGGTGTTGCTGGTACTGCTGGTGCTGGCCGGCTTCACAAATGGGGCCATGCAGCCCGCCGTCAACCTCTTCGTAATCGACGCGGTTCCTCCCGGACGCCGGGGGTTCGCGTTGGGCGTCAAGCAGGCGGCAATCCCGGTCTCCACCCTCTTTGCCGGCCTCGCCGTCCCCGCGATCGCCCTCACCATCGGCTGGCAGTACGCCTATGCCATCGCCGGAGTGGTGGCGCTGATCGTTCTGGCGGCGGTGCCTCCGGGCCGTTCCACCGGCATTACGCGCTCCGGAGGGGATTCCAAGGCGAGGCCGCGTATCGCCCTGCCGCCGATCATCACCCTGGCGGCCGCAATGGCGCTCGGAGCCGGCGCCGCCAACGCTTTGGGCGCATTCCTGGTCGAGAACGCGGTACACACCGGCTTCTCGCCCTCCGATGCCGGCCTGCTGGCGGCGTTCGGCTCGGCATGCGGTCTGATCTCCCGTCTGGTCGGGGGAGCCTTGGCGGACAGGCGCGGCGGTCGCCACCTGCCCGTGATTGCCGGGATGGTCGGATTGGGGGCGGTGGGATACGCCGCATTCGCGCTGCAGAACTACTGGCTCGTGATTCCCGCCACCGCAATTGCATATGCGGCCGGCTGGGGCTGGAACGGCGTCTTCAACTTCGCGATCGTAGTGAACCACCCGGGCGCCGAGGGTAGGGCAACCGGAACGACGCAGGCGGGAGCCTACATCGGCTCGGTGATCGGGCCGTTGGCCTTTGGCTACGCCGTCGACCACCTCTCCTTCCAATGGGCATGGGCGCTCGCCTCCGTGACCGCTGTGGTGGCGGCGGCGGGCATGCTCGTAGGGCGCAGACTATTGCTGCGCGAGCGGGATCGCGGCGCGACGGCGATCACCGTGGTGGGCTAGCCAGGCGGATCACCTGGTCGAAGCCCGAGAGCAGAAACTCCTGGTGGGTGATGACCACCAGCGTCTTGCCCCGGTACGCGCGCAACAGGGTCGAGAGCACCTCTTCGGCTGTGGCGCGGTCGACCGACGCGGTCGGTTCGTCGAGGATCACGGTACCGTATCCCGCCAGCAGCAGTCGTGCAACGGCAAGACGCTCCCTCTCACCGCCGGAGAGCCGCCGGCCGGCGGGTCCGAGCATGGTGTCGAGTCCCGACCCTTCCAGGAGGTTTTCGAGCGCTGCGGCCGCAAGAGCGGCGCGCATCCGGCCTTCGTCGGCGGAGGGATCGGCGAGAGCGAGGTTGGAGCGAAGCGTGGTTTCCAGCACCGCGGGGCTCTCGGGGACGAAGCCGATCCTGGGCGGGGGGCCGCTGTTCGGCGCGCCTAGCAGCGTGATGCTTCCCGAGACGGGCCGGAGGTAGCCCAGGGCGGCATAGGCGAGGGTCGTCTTGCCCGTGCCGGAGGCTCCCACCAGGGCTGTGCTGCTGCCAGGCTCGATCGTGAAGCTGAACGGGCCGAGTGCCCTGGCCGTGGAGCGCTCGAGAACTACGTGATGGAAGCTGAAGCCGAGAACTGGTGAGCCGCCGGGCAGCGCGGACGGTGCAGCTTCTGTCTCCACTGGAAGCTTGGCCACCGAGAGCAGCTGGGCGGGGCCGATGGCAATGCCCGCCGCCAGCACCGCGACCGCTTCGAAGGCCGCCTGGGCGGCGAGGGGCATCAAGCCGACCAGGACGGCCCGCATCCTGTGCGCCTCGATGGCGTTCAGGGCGAACCATGTCGAGGCGGCAAAAGCGGCCTGGGCCGCCAGGTTGGCCAGAAAGGAGAGCCTCGCCTGGCGCCGGAGTCTGGCGGCG
>JAJZNF010000146.1 GCA_021847985.1 Actinomycetes bacterium
TCATGTTGGGCGTGGAGTCGGCGCCGCGCCCCCGGCACTCTCTTCGCCCGGTTTAGGGGGCCGGTGATTCCCAACTCACGCGCAGGCTTTGCCTGTGCCGCGAGAGTCGGTCTCTTATCCTGCTTCCAACCCAGCAGTGGTCTGGCGCCCAATGGGCATTTCGAGCGGGCCGCCTTGCAGCCGTGTACCGTCAGCCACCAGACCTGCGTTAGTGGTGCGGGACACCCACTGGCGCCGGCGACAACGCCCTCTGTGGGTTCAGAAGGCCTACCCCAGACGAGGACGACGCGCTGGTCCCTTCCAGGGACGCAACACGGTACATAGTGCCGGATTCCTGGACTGGACTATTGACGGTGCGGCCAGTCGTCTGGCACCAGCTTTTGGCCTCCTCTCCACCGCTCCACAACTGCCTCTTGATACCAATTAGTGTTGATGTCGGCGTGTTCCGTCATTATGACTTGCAGCCCAGGAACCACATCTCTCACCGCATGGAATACCACTTCGAACATGCGTCTCACGGCCGCACGGTCATCCTCCCCAAGCGCTGACATTGAGCCATCGAGATCCTTCTCCGGAGGAAAGTAGACCTCGGAAGGTTGATCCAAAAAAAGAAACCCGGGTACCGGCCGCTTCTGCTGTACGAACCACTGGTGCAACGCTAGATGGGCGATTAAATGATATCCGACCCAGTTCTCGCCACTCCCCATGCGATCCATTGGCACCGGACCAGTGGGTGTGTCGGCCACGATTGTAAGCTTCTTCAGGTCTATTCGAAGTGGAGAGCCAGAGTACTCCAGGCCCAGTGCAACTGACCATTTCGTCATCTTCTGCCCTACGATGGACATAATGGAGTTTAGCCGATCCTGCACCTGTTCATGGCTCAAGTCCTTCTCAAGGCGCTCGCACTCCCCACGGAGAAATGCCGCATGCTCTTCGAGTCGCGTGGTGTCCGGCAACTCAGGTAAGCTTTCCACATACAAGCTAACACGACCCAAAACGTGTGCTCTCTTTGCGGCCTCATCCTGGATTTGTGCCAACCGCTGATCCGCCAAGCGTACTGCTTCCATCTCAGAACGGTTCTTCCCGAGCGCTGCCTGCGCAGCCTGAAGCTCGCGTTCAAGTTCGCCCAGTGCCTGCTCAACCTGCGGAACGGTACGAGTCACCGATTCCAGGCGAGAGGATAGTGTGACCAGCATCGCTTTGGCCTCACTTATAATCGGCTGGTGCTCGTTGGGCTCAAGCGGCTGCATGCACAAGGGACACGTATCTCCTGGGGAAATCCCCTCGAAGATTCCCAGGCTCTTCAGGCGCGCGCTTTGCTCGGTCGCCTCGCGAGAGAACCCAAGCTCGTCCTGTTTAAACCGTCGAGTCGCCGCAAGCGTGTTGCGGATCTGACGCTGTTGTTCGAGCAACCTGGCGCGTTCGTTCGCCAGCCGCGAAAACTCGCCACTGTCCGGTAAGCTCGTGTCTACGTAGGCGAGAGGGGTGGCTGCAACGGTCCGCAGTGCTTCAACCGCATCCTCCCACGACTGTGGAATGGCCGCAGTGAGACCAACGTCCCGAGCTTCCGCCAGCAGGCCGTGTACCTTGCTGCTTCCGTCGCCCCGTAGTGCACTTACTTCGGCAAGTCCGCGTTCGCAAGAACGGAGCTCCTCGCGACGACGGCGCAACTCGTCTCGCTTCCCGATATGGTTGTCATCAACCGCGCCCAATAGATATGGGAAGGTATCTTTCAGCGCCTGGGCAACGAAATGATCTCCAGCTCCATGAAAGAGCTGTTGACGTCTCAGGATCTCGTCTTGAGCCTGAAAGCACAACGCCAGAGAATGGCGGATCGTGGCGGTGAGGGGCTCCCTTGTCTGATCGACTGGCGGCTCGTGAATGTTGTCTGCAATACCACACCACTCACCGAGAAGGACTCGAAGCCCTTTCGCGTTGGTAGTCTGACGGAGCCTCTGACTATCAGGGATCTCGACGAGGGCACCAAAGTCTACGAAGCACTCGTCACTGGACCCCGAGTGACCACTCGGACACCGCCTGGCAACGAAGGCCTGTCCGCTGTCAAGTTGCAAAAGAAGGCCAAACCACGATACAGTTTGACGTATCGGCCCCTCAGGTATCTGACACGAGCCACTTCCAAAGCAGTAATCGACGATGTGGATTAGGGCAGACTTCCCGGTCTTGGATGCCCCGGTAATGACGTTCACGGCTCCCGGCCTAAGGTTGAGAAGTCTGCGCCGCCCGTCATGACTGTACAGCACTAGACTCAGAATCTGAATGGTCACGGCTTCACCCCCATGAGTGCCAAGACAGTGGCAGTACTACCGGCCCGCGCTAGCCACTTGCCGACAAATGCGGCCTTGCTTAAGCATGCCTGCACTTCTTCGCTCGATCCCCTAGCGTGCGCGGCCATGCGACCTCTAAAGCCATTATGGGCGACCATCGTTCCTTCCTTGGTATCGAAACGAAAGAGCCCGTAAATACCCCCGAACATCAGGGCATCCTTCGTGAATGGCGACAGCGCTTGTGCGCGATGTGCAATCCTCACCCGTAAAAGCGGATTAGCGTCGAGCCACACTACGAGGGAGGTCGCAACTGTTCGAGGGAGCAACTGGCGGGTCTGGCGATGAAGCACTAGGGCAAGTATGACAAAGGCAACCTCGAATGGCATTGAAACACCAGTGACGTTTGTGTATCCAACGACAGCATGCCAAAGGAGGCAACTGCAAAAGCCAGGGTTTAGCAGGGCGCGTTCTTCTGGGGCTTTCGTCGTCCGGAATGTCATCGGATCTGCCCAGTCGTTCGCAAAACCGATTCCAGTCGATCCCGAAAGTCGAGGTTCGGAAAGTCGGGATGCCACGCAATGTGCAGGGAGTCGGCCAACATATGCAGTGAGCCGCGCGTAATAAATGGCTCTGTTACTCGGGGCCGTATTGGGATGAATGCAGACTCTGCCCACCTAAGGACTTCGCGTGCGGCCTTGCGTTTTTCCTCTTCGGCAACGGCGGAGCCGAGTTCGTCCTTTACCTGGTCAAAGACCAACTCCCACTCCGCTATCAGGCGCGTCTCGTATTGCGAAAGATCCCCAACCAGCAAGAGTTCATCTCGGAGCCACCGGGAGCGCTGCTCAAACGCCCGATAGTAGTCGCGGACCGCAGCGGCAATGCGCTTCTTGCCCGCGGCTATGATTTCGAGCTGACGCACAAATGGAAACTCAGCGTAAGCGCTGTGGGTTGCCGCGTCGAGATCGAACAGCCGGAGGAGATCATCGTCGACGGGGAGCGCGTCGTGTTGGAACTGCTCGCGTAGATCCGACATCTGGGCGTCGAGTTCGGCCGCGAGGATTCGATCCGACGCGGATGCCGATGCGAGTTGGCGGAGTGCTCTCCGCACCCACCAACCTTCGAGCCGGTCCAAGAAAGGCTCGTGATACCTCCGGTCAACAGCCCAAAAGACTTCTGCCGTGAGGTCGCTGTTCAGGTCCGTAATCGTTGGCTGTGCGTCCAAGACGACCATCTGCTCCAACACCGCCCTGCGCTGAGGGACGGACGCCTGTAGGAACACGGAGTAGGATGCAGCGTTGACCTCACTGGTAGATGATCGTGCCGTGGCCTCAAGCCCCCGAAGAGCCGCATCAACGTTGCGCCCCTCGTATCGAAGGCAGGATGCAATTGAGCCCGCTGGAGCTGTGCCAGTAGTCAGCAAATGCAGGGTAGTATCTGGAGGAAGGGTCCCCGCGGCCTGCGCCTCTAACCAAATGCGTATGGTTTTCCATAGGTCTGGGCTGGTGTCAGTCAAGGCTCCTTCGTGCTGGCGGTGGTGCTTGGTTTGCAGGAGTTCTTCGGGCGTCCCGCCCGCCGATTCAAAGGTGACATCGTCCAGGGTTTCAAGTGAGACTATAAAGTCGTTGTCGCGCTTCAAACGGCGCAGCGACCATAGTAGCGCCACGCGAACCTGGTACAGGTAGCCAAGAGCCGAATCGGCGGCGGAAAATCGACTGCCCGTAGTAGCACCACTCCCGTGCGGTACTAGCCGCCATGACGTGACCGGAGCGCCCCACCACCGGAGCGTCTCTGGTCTCCGTTCGGGAGGGAGCCTCCACCTCCATGGCGGTTGCACCCGAAGTCCGATCGCCGACGCCGATCGTCGGTGATCCCACGTGCAGGCATTGGGTTGCCGGCCGAGGCCCGTCGGGGCCAATACTCGGTCGGCAGCTTTGGCCCGGAAGGTACAGAGGCACGGTTCGACGCCACAAGCGACAACGCCTTCCACCGGGTTCACACGCCCGCCGAAGCGCGGGCGGAACGCCTGCCCGGAGGTCCAGCTACGGCCATCGATGTGGGGGAGTTCCTGGTGCTCGATCCCGGCGGCCTCCGCGCCGACACCCTTCTCCTGGTGGAGGGCGGCGGCGTGTGCCTGCTAGCTTCGAGAGCACGGTGCTGCGGCCGAGATGGCAGGCACTGCGCCAACTGCGGGACGAGGCGTCCATGCCCCAGCGGCGGTTGGGAGAACTGGCCCTCTCGGCCTACTGGGCTGCGGCTGGCTGCGGGGACTGCTGCGCTGTAGCGGCGAGCAGGTGGGCGCGCGCTATCAGGAGCCGCGTTGTCCGGCAGACCTCGGCACGGTCGTCGCTCGTCTGCAGCCGGAGGTCTGCCGACAGCGTCTCCGCTTCGGATTCCGTCGGGTGGGGCGGCACCCCGGCAGCCCCGTCGCGGCGCAGGAGCCGCACCGTCCGTACACGCTCCGGTGCGGAGACGTGGACCCCGATGGCTCCCCGCGCCGACAGCCATTCGGCCTCCGCCCGCAGGCGCACCCCGTCGATCACGACCGGCCCCGGTGCCCGCCGTGTTTGCTCCCACGCGAGGATCGCCAGCCGGGCCGATTCCGGGCCGCGCAGCACGTCCCCATCGCCTGCAGCGTCGCCCGGTCCTCGGGTAGTCCCATGCGGCGCGCCTCTTCGCGGCAGAGGCCGCCCATGGAGACCCGCGCGAAGCCGTACTCGCGGACCAGCATCTCTGCCACCGTGGTCTTGCCCGACCCCGCCGGCCCCGCCAGGTACAACCGCACCGGCCGCATCACCGACCCCACCTCCTGACATCGACCACCCGCAGCGGGATGACTGCCCCACAAGCACCGCATGTCGGCTCGTAGGTCCACTCGTCCGCGGCGAAGACGGGGTGCACCGCGTTGTCCTCGCGGTCTCTCCGCTCGTGGGTCGGGTGCGCGGGCCCGTACCGGGCCTCCGCGCACGCCGGACACCAGGCCTCCCCGTCGGCCGTGTAGCCGACCACCTCCCATGCCTTCACGGGCGCTCCCCCTTCCAGCACGCCGGATGGAGGGCGCGCATGCTCGACCAGCAGCCGGCGCCGATGACCAGGTGGTCCAGCACCGGGATGCCAAGGATGCCGCCGCACTGCACCAGCCGGTGGGTGAGCAGGATGTCCTGTGGGCTGGGTTCGGGGTCGCCGCTGGGGTGGTTGTGCGCCACGATGACCGCCGCCGCGTTGGTCAGCAGGGCCGCGGTGAAGACCGAGCGCGGCTCGACC
>JAJZNF010000224.1 GCA_021847985.1 Actinomycetes bacterium
CTTCAGCTTCGGGGACGCGACCTTCTACGGCTCCATGGGCGGCACGCGACTCAACCAGCCCATCGTCGGCATGGCATCCACCCCCGACGGCAAGGGCTACTGGCTGGTCGCCGCGGACGGAGGAATCTTCAGCTTCGGGGACGCGACCTTCTACGGCTCAATGGGCGGTACTCGGCTGAACAAGCCAGTGGTGGGCATGGCATCCACCTCCGACGGCAAGGGCTACTGGCTGGTTGCCTCCGACGGAGGAATCTTCTCCTTCGGGGACGCCCCCTTCTACGGCTCAATGGGCGGCACTCCACTGAACAAGCCGATAGTGGGAATGGCGGCCGACCCCGCCACCGGCGGCTACTGGCTGGTTGCCTCCGACGGAGGAATCTTCTCCTTCGACGCCACCTTCTACGGCTCAATGGGCGCAACCGTGCTCAACAAGCCCGTCGTCGGCATGGCGGCCACCTCCGACGGCAAGGGCTACTGGATGGTCGGAGCGGACGGCGGCATCTTCACCTTCGGTGACGCGAACTTCGAAGGCAGCGAAAGCGGCCAGGCCACATCGAACGTGGTCGGCATGGCGGCCAGCGGAACCAACTCCTACTACATGGCGGGCAGCGACGGCTCGAGCTACCTGCTCAACCCGACCACGGCCCAAACCGCCCCCTCGGTCGGCACCTCGAACGGCGCCTCGCTGATTCCCTTCACCGGCACCACCTGGAACACCTACGGGCTCTCCCCGGACAACAACATCACCTTCTCCTCGAGCGCCGCCCCGGTCGTCCAGAGCTCGCCGGCCAGCGGCCCCTACGGATTCCTGGTGACCCAGCCGAATTCGTCCCTTCCGGTTCGTTACAACCCGTGCGCGACGATTCACTACGTGGTGAACGTGACCCAGGCTCCGAGCTACGGGCTGCAGCTGGTCCAGAACGCCTTCCAGGAGATCTCCCAGGCAACCGGAATCCAATTCGCCTTCGACGGAACCACTACCGAGCTCCCGACCTCCACCCGGCCCGCCTACGTGAACGGCAGCCCCAATCCGATCCTGGTGGCCTGGGAGGCGAACGGCCAGACCGACTACCTGCCCCAGAGCAACAGCAGCGGGACCGTGGTCGGCATGGGCGGATCGGTCTACATCTACAACTCCACCGCTGGTCAGTACCAGTACGTGAGCGGCCAAGCCGCCGTCTCCTCCACCTACCCGCTCACCGAGGACGACGAGATTCACCTCGTGCTGCATGAGCTGGGGCACGTCATCGGCCTTGGCCACACCAGCTGGACCAGCCAGATCATGTACCCGGTGGACGAGTCCTCCCCCATCACTTACGCCTCCGGCGACCTGCGCGGCTTGGCCGAGCTGGGCATGGCGGAAGGCTGCCTCCCCTAGTGCCGAGCTGACCCGCATCCGGGAACGCTGTAGCCTTCCAATCCATGAACCTTGAGATCTCGGACAAGTCCGCGCTGGTGACCGGAGGCTCCGCCGGCCTTGGCCTGGCCATCGCCAAGGCCCTTGCCGCCGAAGGAGTGCGGGTGGCGATCGCGTCGCGCTCAGCCGACAAACTTGGCCGCGCCTTGGCCGAACTGCCCCGGGGTTCGGCGGCCTTCCAAGCCGACCTCTCCTCCCCCTCCGGCGCCTCGGCCCTGCTCGAGGAGGTTCGCCGCGACTTCGGGAGCCCGGACATCCTGATCGCCAACGCCGGCGGGCCCCGCGCCGGCGGATACGCGGCGGTCACCATCGACGACTACCGGGCCGCAATAGAGCAGAACCTGCTCTCGATGATCGCCTTGTGCAACGGGGTGGTCGGAGAGATGCGGGCCAAGGGATTCGGGCGCATCATCGCCATCACCTCGCTGTATGTGAAGCAGCCCAGTCCGGAGCTGATCCTCTCCAACACCGCCCGCACCGGCCTGACCGCTTACCTGAAGACCCTGTCAGCGGAGGTTGCAGCCTACGGGGTGACCGTCAACTCGCTCCTTCCCGGCCTTCACCGCACCGAGCGGCTCATCGAACTGTCGGGAGAGGACGCACAGAAGCGCGCTGAGGCACTGGTGCCGGCCAAAGCGCTCGGCGATCCGGAGAGCTTCGGCAAGGTGGCCGCCTTCGTCGCCTCCAGGCACGCCTGGTACATGACCGGCCAGTCGCTGGTCATCGATGGGGGCGCAGTCCGCTCGCTGCTTTGAAGGCGGCAAACCTCCACCTGCCCGACCACCGGGCTTGATAGCCTCTCAGAGCAGAAGACTTACCCAGACCAAGGAGAACACATGGTCAGACACCTCGCCCTTTTCAAGTTCCGCCCCGACCTTGACCCGGCCGAGTTGGCCGCCATCGCCGCCGCGGTGGAGGAGTTTCTCAGCGGGTATCGCGGGCTCGTGAAGGCGGTGCACGGAGCCGACCTCGGGCTGCGCGAGGGCAATTACGACTATGCGGTCAGCGTCGACTTCGAGAGCACCGAGGACTATCTGGCCTATGCCGGCCACCCGGCTCACCTGGAGATGATCGCCACGCACCTCACGCCGAACATGATCGCTCGCAGCGCCCTGCAGCTGGAGTTCTAGCGGCCTGCGCCCGTCGGCCTGAAGCCTGAGACCTGCAGCCGCCCTCCCTCGGCGACGAGCGAGGCGACCAGTACACGCTCCCGCTCGAGTTCGGCGACGACGTCGCCCGCCTCGAGACCGGCGAGGCCCCCGAAGGTATTGGCGTAGCCCTCGAGGGCAAGGGCGCCGGTCCGCGGCGCGAACCGCTCCAGCACCGCCGCCAACCGGTCCTCCTCGCCCCGCAGCGCGTCGCGCAGGACGTCGATCCTCCCTTGCACCTGAGAGAGCGACTCCAGCAGAATCTCCCGGTCGGCGTAGAGGAAGCTCGCCACCATCTCAGGCCTGCTGCGGGCCACCCGGGTGACGTCGGCGAACGAGTTGCCCGACAGCAGGGTCAGCAGCGACGCGTCGTCGATGGAGTTCGAGAAGGACGCCGTCAGGTAGGCGAATATGTGGGGCAGCTGGATGGTGAAGTTGGTGACCCGGTCGTGGAGGGCGGGATTGACGAACAGCTCCTGGGAGCCCAGAGCCGACGACAGCAGCGCCGCCACCGAGAGCGAAGCCTCGGGGTCCGCGGCGGCTCCGCTCGACACCACCACGGTGCGCCCCCGGAAGAGCTCCGCCTCCGCCCCGGCGATCCCCGGACGCTCGTTTCCGGCCAGCGGGTGCAGGCCCACGTAGCGCAAGGGCCCCACCGCCTCCGAGTAGGCGGTCACCGCATCGTCGATGTCGAGCTTGGTCGAGCACACGTCCGCCAGAACCGCCCTGGGCCGGATGCGCTTCGCCTGCAGATCGGCCAGTTGCGACTTCAGGCGTCCGGCCGGGACGGCAAAGATGCAAAGATCGCTCTCGGAGAGGAGCTCTTCGGTAGAGGCTCCCTGGGCGATCCCCTGCAGCGCCGCGGCCTCTGCCGCCTGAGGGTCCGCGTCGAATCCGATCACCTGCAGCTGGTGGCGCAGTCCGAGCGCCAGGGACGCGCCGATCTGGCCCATCCCCACGATGCCGATCGAAGAGAATTCCTCCAGCCTCATGCCCCGCCCCCTCGCACGTCCGCCGTACGCGCGGATCGAGCCGACGCCGGGCTCATCGGCGCAGGGCGAAGGGCTGAGCCTGGGGAGGCGAGAGCAGCGCCGCCCGTTGCTCCGCCGAACTCTGCGCATCGACGCCGCCACGGGGCAGGCTGGCGGAGGGAGTGGAGACCTCGGTTCCCCTCCAGCGCGGATAGGAGCCGAGCAGCTTTACCGAGGCGTCCAGGCCCACCAGCGACTCGAGCAGCCCCGTCACCGCCGAATCGGTCACGTGCCCCTCGAAGATGACCACGAAGCAGTAGTTGCCCAGCTTGGCGCTGAGGGGCCGCGACAGGATCTGGTTCATGTTGATGCCGTGCTCGGCAAACATGCGAGTGACCGCCGCGAGGAAACCGACGCGGTCGGTGGCGGGCGTGATCACAATGGCACTGCGGTCGTCTCCCGTGGGGACGGCCACCTCCCGGCCAATGAGGACGTAGCGGGTTCGGATGTCCGGCACGTCCATGACGGCGTTGGAGACCGGAACCAGCCCGCGCTCCTCCCCTACAACCGGCGGCGCCAGAGCCACCAGAGTGGGGTCTCCGGACTGTGACACGATCCGGCAGGCCTCCGCCGTGGAGAGCGTGTGGCGCACGGTCAGACCCTGCTGCTTGATGTACTGGCTGCAGAGATCCAGGATTTGGGGGTGGGAGAGGACCTGGGTGTGCGGTGCCTCCGGATCCATGCAAAAGGCGTCGATCCGCTCGCTCAGCACCACCTCCTCGCGGACGTAGACCGAGTCGCAGTCGAAGATGAGTTTGTCGAGGTTGGTGCTTATCTCGCCGTCCGTGGAGTTCTCGAGAGGAATGATCCCAAGACAGCCCGGCGTGTAGTTGACGGTCTCGATCACGTCCGAGACAGAACTCATGGGCAAGGGATCGGAATCCCCAACCGTCCGCAGCAGTGATATCGCTCGCAGATCGGAGGTGCCCTCGGGCCCCAGGTAGCAGATAAGCAATTTCAGCCCCTTCGTCGCTCATCAGATTCTATGGCTCCGACCAGGCGCCAAAGGCAGAGCTCCAGAACCCTGAGGGCCGTACCGGCCCTATACCGACACTGGTCTCGGTAGAACCCGTCTCATGGAAGACACGAGCGAAATTTCCCCGCCCACGCCCGGCGAGGAGCCGGAGCCCGCCGATTCCGGGCCGGCCCTCCAGCGGCCGCAAACCTCAACTATGGTTGAGGTTTATGCCCGAGCTGATCGACATCGGGGACGTCTGCGCACAAGCCGGCCTGCACTACTACGAGAGAAAGGGCCTCATACGAAGCGCGGACCGATACGGCCTTCGGCGTCAGTAAGAGCCTGACACCCTGGACCGCCTGGCGGTGATAGCACTGGCCCAGCGGGCGGGCTTCCCGCTCGAGGAGATCGCCTCCCTCCTCTCCTGTGCTGCAGAGGCCGACCGTGTCTCCCTGCTGCGAGCCGGGCAGGCGGCCGTTGCAATGCGCCTTGATGCGCTGAGCGTCATGGACAGGGCCCTGGCCCACGCACTCGACTGCCCCGGCACCGGCTTCATGGGCTGCGAACACCTACGCGGCGAGATCGGCGAAATGGGCAAATCCGAGCGGCGGGCCGTTCCGGAGGAGGCGCCAGCCGCCCCCGGGCGTTCCCCGCGCCGACGCGAGGAGAAGAGGAGTCCGGACGACCTGGCCTGGCTGAGGCGCGTCCGGGACAGGATCGACAGGGACTATGCGAAGCCCCTTGACGTCGAGGCGCTCGCACGTGGTGCCAACATGTCCGCGGGGCATCTCAGCAGGCAGTTCCGGCTCGCCTACGGCGAATCGCCCTACAGCTACCTGATGACGCGGCGCATCGAGCGGGCCATGGCCCTGTTGCAACGCGGGGACATGAGTGTGACCGAGGTCTGTTACGCGGTCGGTTACTCGTCGCTCGGCACCTTCAGCTCCCGCTTCACCGAACTGGTCGGTGTCCCGCCCGGCGCCTACAG
>JAJZNF010000211.1 GCA_021847985.1 Actinomycetes bacterium
TGATCGAGATCGGATACGGCTTGGCCGCCCCGTTCCGAGGACGCGGTTTCGGAACCGAGCTGGTGGGCGCCGCCAGTCAGTGGCTTCTTGGGCAGCCCGAGGTGCGCGCCGTCATCGCGACCACACTCGTTGCAAATGTCGCCAGCCGTCGCGTGCTCGAAAAGAACGCCTTCGTCCTGAGCGGCTTCGACGACGAGGGCCAAGCCGTGTACAGGCTGTCCGAACCATCGGGGTGGCGGTCGCCTTCGCACGACGGGACCCCATAATGGTTTCGTGAGTCGGCACCCACAGCCGCTAGACACGAGAATCTCGCGGGTCCCTGGCACGCGTGGCTCGCCGTCAAGGGGCCGGGCCGACCGGATATCGTAAGGGCCCGATCGAACGACAACGGCCACCGCTCAAGCGGTTTCTCGGACCGGCGATGGCGAGCCGCACAGGACGAAGCGCCAGTCATCCGCTCCCTGTCGTGGAGAGTTCTACGAGATCTCCCCCAACTACAAGAAGGGTCCCGTTCGCTTGCTCTGCAACGCAGCTGGGATGAACAGAAATATCGGTTATCACCCGGTAGTAGCCCGCCGGCAGTAAGCCACCCCAGTTGCTGCGGTACTTGTCCTGGCGTAGCTCCTGGCCGGGTACCGCTGCATAGACGGCCTTTGCCAATATCCCGGTGCAGGTCATCGGCGATCCAAAGGGCCCTGGAAAGACCCAGGGGCCAAAGCCCGGGCGATACTCTATCGTCTGGGTGTTAAGGCCGCCGTTGACAAGTCCCCCTTGCCGAATAGTGCTCAGCTCCTTGCCAAGCACCGTCGTCCAAGGCCCGGGCTCGAAGGGCGCACTGCTCGGCCGATGATTGTCCACCCAGGACTGCCAATACCCGGCAAGGAGCCCGGGAATTCTGCCAGGAGCGATCGACGCAACCTGGCTCCGACCGCTCTGGGGAACCAGGAACGGATAGACCGTGGCCTTTACCGTGTAGTCGGTGGCAAAGGCGACCCGCCAAGGAGCCTCGGCGTCATCCTTCTGTATCACGAGCAAGGTAACCAACTGGCGTCCTGCCTGGCCGGACCGGGTCGACACCTCGCCGAGGAAGGTCAAAGGGTACGCGTCGCCCGGGGGGATAACCACGGCTTGCTGCAGGTCAGGCAGATCTGGAATCTTCGAACCGGGCGCCTGCCCGACCGTTGCCAGCTCCACCTGGGCAATATCCGTGCCAAGCGCCTCGCTTCGGGGCTCGTCCACGACGCGGAGCTGATTCGGATCCAAGCGGCTGATGGCGGACTCCCGCTGTCCCCATAGAAGGCTCAGCACATGCCCCGCATAGGCGGCGCTGGGCGAATTGTCAGCGGAACGCTGCACCGAGTAGGCGAGCGGGGGAAGCTTATCGACGGAATGGGTCAGGACGGCTGTCGAATAGCCGGGCGGAGGGGCCTGGGCGGCGCGCTGCGTCGTATATGCGACCAGCACCACGGTAACCACGAAGCACGCCTCGACCACTCGACGGACCACAAGACCGCTCCTGGGTGGGGGCGGTCCGACTCGCCCGGACGATTTTCCGGCCTTGACCACACGAAGCGCGCGCAGGCTACCGGTCGTCAACCAAAGAAGAAGTGGCAGCGCCACAACAACCGGAGCCAACACCCAGAGGGCATGATTCGCGAAGGCGAGGTTGGCGGCGATCGCAGCGACAACGACGAAAGAAACCAGGAGCGTGACGCTGCGAACCAAGTCGGTACGAGCCTCGGCCACCGCCTCTACGCGTCCGTCGGATGCAGGAGCACTCGGGGCTCCGCCAATAGACAGGAGGTCCGCCGCCTGGGGGAAGAGCGCAGGGCTCCGGCCCAGGACGCGGCGTAGCTGTTCGGACGCGCCGGCGTCGAGAAGGGCCGCGGAGATCGGGATCCGCCGGCCTGATACACCCTCGACCAGCAGCATCCGTGTCGGAGTTCCGGCGCCGCGATACGAGCGGGAGGGAGCGGACCGAACGCCCACCGAGCAAACGGCATCCCTGTCCATCAAACACCAGCGCCGCTGGAAGTTGCGACGCTGCGCCAGCCAGGTGTCGCCTACTGCCAGCTCCGCAGGAGACAGCGCGAGCAGAGCGGCCCCCAGAGCGGCTCCGGCGGTAAGGGCAACAAGGAACCAAACAACAAAAAGGTGCCAGCTGAAGGGACGTCCGCCCTCGGTCTGTGCGCGCGCGACGCTCAGAGCCAAGCGCCCCACGGCCATGACAAAGACACCGAACCCGTACAGCTTGACGTCCGGCCGCATTGCATCGCGGTTCCGCTTCTGAAAGAGCGGCTCGCCCGGCAACTCTCGTACCATGGCGGGCGGCGTGGGATCCGGCGCAAACGTTGGCGCCGCTGCCCCGACGCGTGATTTGAGGACGGAGGCGACCCGGGCCGCTGCAGAGCGCGAAGAAAGCCCAGGGGGGAAGGCAGGGTTGGTCGAGCCTCCCGACCGAGATACGTCCCCTTTGCTCAGCCGAGACCGCGCGCCTCGGATCGGTATTGAAGCCCCGTTGCGCAGCACCAGAACCGGCTCTACCCGGCGCCCCGACCTCCCTACTTGCCTCACCTCGACGGAGGCGACCATCGGCCATGGGAACGCCCTGCGAGAGGCGCCCATGACCGCGACACCTTCGGAGTTCGCCGCGACCACGGTAGTCCTGGCACGCAATAGGACCATGACCAGGATGGCGACCCCGGCAACGATTCCCACCACGATTGCCAGAAGGTCGATCAGCTTCTGGACAAGATCAGGGTGCCTGGCATTGGCGGCTCCGTCGACTTGGACGAGCAGGCCAATCACTATCGCCCAGGCCAAGGAGCAGAGCAGAAGCAGCAGCAGCGCCTCGGGCAGACGGCGCCGGCTCCGGAATCGCCACGTAGCGGGCGCCGATCCCACACGTAAAACCATTTCGGACAATCCCGATGCGAATCGTGCTAAGGGGCCGCAAATAACAGCCGTTGGAGGTCGATACTAGGCCGGGACAAGGTCACGCCCCTGAAATTCGCACTCGAATTCACACTCCGGGACGGTCGCCGGCGCTGTCACTCCGCCCGCTTGCATTCACCGCGATGGAGCCGCCGCAAGGCCGATTCAAGCTGACTTGCGGCGGTTCCTAACGAACGGAGCTCCGACTGCGCGCTCAGTCCGCAGCCGGACCGGCATCACATGCCTGTGGCGCCGACCGGGATCACCGCGGATGCGACGAGAACGCTACTCCTCCACCAGCTCGATCAGCGTGCCGAAGGCGGCTTTGGGGTGGATGAAGGCGACGGTGGTGTTGCGCGAACCGGGCCGCGGCACCTTGTCGACCGTTTCGTACCCCATCTCCTGGGCCTGCTTGAGCACCTCGGCGCAGGACTCCACGCGGTAGCCGACGTGGTGCACCCCTTCGCCTCGCTTGGCGATGAACTTGGCGGCCGGGGAATCGTCTCTGAACGGGCAGACCAGCTGGACATAGGAGTCCGCGACTCGAATCAGCGCCTCATCGACCCCGTCCGACTCGATCCTCTCCCGCTGCACCAGTTCGGCCCCGAAAAGACCCGTGTAGAAGCCGATGGCGGCGTCGAGGTCGCGAACTGCGATGCCGATATGGTCGATCTCGGTGAGCAAGCCGTGGTGATGTTCCCCCATCGCTACTTGCCCTTCGCCGAGCCTGCGGCGTGACCGGCCGCGAACCGCTTGAACATCGTGATCTTGTCCTCGCCGACCCTTTCGCGCATCTCCGGGTCGTCGACACCCATGTTCTCCTCAGGGGCGAGGCAAAGCACGCCGATCTTGCCCTCGTGTTCGTTGAGGCGCACCGAGTTACAGGCCTCGGCGACATGCTCGAGATCAAAGGTCTTGGAGAGGATCGGCTGGATCATGCCCTTGTCGATCAGCCGGTTCGCCTCCCAGGCCTCCTTGTAGTTGGCAAAGTGGCTGGACTTGATCGACTTCAGCTTCATCCAGAGATGGCGGTTGTCGTACTCGATCATGTAGCCGCTGGTGGCGGCGCAGGTGACAACCGTTCCACCACGCTTGGCAACAAAAACCGAAGCACCCATGGTCTCACGGCCCGGGTGTTCGAAAACGATATCGGGATCCTCGCCCACCAGATCGCGGATGTCCTTGCCGAAGCGGCGCCACTCGGCCTCGTCCTGGGTGTGCTCGTCCTTCCAGAATTTGTACCCCTGGGCACGCCGATCGATGACCGCCTCGCAGCCCATCTTGCGCAGCAGATCGGCCTTCTCCGGAGAGGACACCACGCCGACCGGGATTCCGCCGCCGTTGAGGACGTACTGGACGGCGTATCCGCCCAGGCCGCCCGTGGCTCCCCAGATGAGGACGACATCGCCCTGCTTCATCGCGGCACCGTTATGGGATACCAGCATTCGATAGGAGGTGGAGTTGGTCAGCGCGTTGCACGCGGCCTCTTCCCAGGTGAGATGCGCGGGCTTGGGCATCAGCTGGTTCGCCCTGACCACGGCCAACTCGGCGAGTCCCCCGTAGTTGGTCTCGAAGCCCCAGATGCGCTGGTGAGTCGCCAACATGGAGTCGTCGTGGGCACTCGGCTCCTGATCGTCCACGTAGTTGCAATGGATAGTGACCTTGTCGCCCACCTTCCAGTTGCGCACGGCGGATCCGATGCGTACCACCACGCCGGAGCCGTCCGAGCCCATCACGTGGAACGGCTGGCTGTGGCGCTGGTCCCAGAGCGAGCCGGAACGACCGAGACGGTCGAGGAAATTGAAAGTCGACAAGGGCTCGAAGATCGAAGACCATACGGTGTTGAAATTGATGGACGACGCCATAACCGCGACGAGCACCTCGTCCGGTGCAAGCTCGGGGGTGGGTATGTCGCCGACCTTTATGGTTCGGCGGGGGTCCTTATCCTTGGACGCCATTCCTTCGAAGATCTTGGCGTCCTCCCGCCGCAGATACGCGGCGCGGAAATGGCTGGGTAGCGGAATCGCCTCGATCTCGGCGGCTGGTGCACCGGCAAGGATTGCCTGCAAGAACTCCTGCATATCTTGAATGTTTCCCGTCCTCTAGCCGTCCCTGCTCCCCTCCCGCTTGGTTGCGGGTCGGGGGCCGGACGGGGATGGCCAACTGTTGAGCGATGGGCTTTTGCCAACCGCTGAAGTGAAACTACTATCAATGAGAGAGTAGTTGTCACAATGGATGGCAATCCCCGAGGCCGGAAAGTCCGAGCCTCGGCATCCCAACCCCCCGGGAGGTCAAAATGGCCGGTTCTTACCTCGTTGCGGGAGCCCGCACTCCGATTGGGAAGTTTCAGGGCGCCTTCGCGAGCCTGAGCGCGATGGATCTCGGCGGCGTCGCCATCAAGGAGGCTCTGGCCCGCGCCAATGTGGCGCCCGAGGAGGTGCAGTACGTCTTCATGGGGCAGGTGCTCCAGGCCGGACA
>JAJZNF010000229.1 GCA_021847985.1 Actinomycetes bacterium
CGCGCAGGAGATCTCCGCGCGCATTCTCGCCAAGCTGAAGAGGGACGCCGAGAGCTACCTGGGCGACACGGTCAGCCAGGCGGTCATCACCGTTCCTGCTTACTTCGACGATGCCCAGCGCACCGCCACCAAGGAGGCCGGGCAGATCGCCGGGCTCGAGGTGCTGCGCATCATCAACGAACCCACCGCGGCCGCCCTGGCCTACGGGCTCGACAAGGATTCCCAGGAGCAGACGGTCCTCGTCTTCGACCTGGGCGGTGGAACCTTCGACGTATCCATCCTGGAGATCGGCGATGGCGTCTTCGAGGTCAAGTCGACCTCGGGCAACACCCACCTTGGCGGCGACGACTGGGACCAGCGTGTCATCGACTGGCTGGTGAAGTCGTTCAAGGACACCGAGGGAATCGATCTTTCCGGCGACAAGATGGCCATGCAGCGCCTCAAGGAGGCCGCCGAGAAGGCCAAGATCGAGTTGTCGGCGGTGCAGGAGACCACCATCAACCTGCCCTTCATCACCGCAAATGTCGAGGGTCCCAAGCACCTCGACATGAAGCTGACGCGCGCCAAGTTCCAGGAGCTCACCGCTGACCTGGTGGACGCGTGCAAGGGGCCGTTCGAGCAGGCCATCCGTGACGCGGGACTCTCCAAGGAGCAGATCGATCACGTGGTCATGGTGGGTGGATCCACCCGCATGCCCGCCGTGCAGGACCTGGTGATCTCCCTCACCGGCCGTGAGCCGCACAAGGGCGTGAACCCCGACGAAGTCGTGGCCGTGGGCGCCGCCATCCAGGCCGGCGTGCTCAAGGGCGAAGTCAAGGACGTCCTGCTACTCGACGTGACACCTCTGAGTCTCGGCATCGAGACCAAGGGTGGCGTCATGACCAAGCTCATCGAGCGCAACACCACCATCCCGACCAAGCGCACCGAGGTCTTCACCACGGCTGACGACAACCAGCCCTCGGTCGAGATCCACGTGCTGCAAGGCGAGCGCGAGATGGCGATGTACAACAAGACCCTGGGCAAGTTCCAGCTGGTCGGGCTCCCGCCCGCACCCAGGGGCATCCCCCAGATCGAGGTGACCTTCGACATCGACGCCAACGGCATCGTGCACGTCTCGGCCAAGGACCGGGCGACCGGCCAGGAGCAGTCGATAACCATCACGGGACAGTCCTCGCTCTCCAAGGACGACATCGATCGCATGGTGAAGGACGCCGAGGCCCATGCCGCGGATGACAAGCGGCGCCGCGAAGAGGCCGAAGTTCGCAACAACGCCGACACCCTCGTTTACCAGACCGACAAGCTGCTTGCCGAGCAGGGCGAGAAGCTCTCCGGCGAGGAGCGCGAGAAGGTGGACGCGGCACTGACCGATCTGCGCAAGGCGCTGGCGGGTTCGGACGTGACCGAGATCAAGTCCGCGACCGACGCCCTCATGAGCGCCTCGCAGGAGTTCACCCAGCGGCTCTACGAAGAGGCTTCCAAGAACGCCTCGACGGCGCCAGGCGGCTCCGCGACGGCGGCCTCCGGCGAGGACGAGGTTGTCGACGCCGAGATCGTCGACGAGCCCAAGGAGTGAGTCTCCGCGCCTGCCGCGCCCACGAGAGTCGCGGCAGGGGCTGCGTGATCGAGTTTGGAAAGGAACGCAATGGACGACCAGCCCGGGGTTGAGCCCGGCGGCGAGCTGCCGGATGAAGCCCTCGAAGCTGAGGGCGCCGGCGAGTACGGCGAAGGCGAGGGCCTAGGCGCGGAAGGCGCCGAAGAGCTTTCCCTGGCGCAACTGGTGGACGTGCTGACCGCCGAGCGGGACGAGTATTTGAGAGCTCTCCAGCTCACCAAGGCGGACTTCGACAACTACCGGCGGCGCATGCAGCGAATGGAGGCGGAGCTCCAGGACCGGAAGTTGATCTCGGTCTTCGAGCGGCTGCTTCCCAATTTGGACGATCTCAACTCCCTCTACCTGCACAAGCTGGGGACGGAGGACGAGGACGTGGTTTCGAAGACGGTCCTGCCCCTCTTTGCGGTCTTGGCCGCCGAGGGTCTTGATCGAATTGAGGCGACCGGTGTCCCCTTCGACCCCGAGCTGCACCAGGCGGTGCTGCACGAGGATGGCGATGACGGACCCCTGGTTGCGGAGGTTATGCGCGCCGGGTATGCCTTCAAGGGCAGGACGCTGAGGCCGGCGATGGTGAAGGTAGTGGGGTGAATCTGAATGGCCGCTAGCAGCGAGTGGTACGAGAAGGACTACTACAAGATCCTTGGTGTCAGCTCGTCGGCTACGGACAAGGAGATCCAAAAGGCCTACCGCAAGCTGGCCAAGCAGTACCATCCGGATGCGAATCCGGGGTCCGAGGACAAGTTCAAGGAGATTTCGGCCGCCTACGAAGTGCTCGGCGACGCCCAGAAGAGGGCGGAGTACGACGCGGTCCGGGCCCAGGGGCCCTTCATGGGCCAGGGCAGGGGAGGCGGCCCCGGCGGATTCAACATTCGCATGGAGGACCTGGGCGACGTCTTCGGAGGAATGTTCGGCAGGGGCGGACGCAGGAGCGGCCAAGGCCCGCAGCGGGGAGCGGATCTTGAGACCACGCTCGGCCTGAGCTTCGCCGATGCCGTGGACGGCGTCACCACCACCGTCAACGTGGCGGGCGAAACCACATGCGCCACCTGTCATGGGACCGGAGCCGCGCCGGGGACCTCCCCTCAAGTCTGCGCCCGCTGCCAAGGCACCGGCTCGGTGAACGAGAACCAGGGGTTCTTCTCCTTCTCGTCGCCCTGCCCGGCCTGCCACGGCCGCGGGGTCCGGGTTGACACCCCTTGCCCTACCTGTCATGGGACCGGAACCACTGTCCAGAACCGCCAGATCAGCGTTCGCATCCCCGCGGGCGTCGAGGACGGGCAGAGGATTCGCATCAAGCAAAAGGGCGCTTCGGGGCGCAACGGCGGCCCGGCGGGCGACCTCTACGTGGTCGTGAAAGTCGCTCCCGACGCCCGCTTCGGGCGAAAAGGGAGGGATCTGACCACCACGGCCCGGGTCTCCTACCCGGATGCGGTGCTCGGGACCACGATTGTGGTGCCGACGCTGCATTCGAAGGTGACCCTGAAGGTGCCTGCCGCCACGCGCTCCGGCCAGGTGATGAGGGCGAGGGGCTTCGGAGTCCCCGCCCAGGGCAAGCACCCCGCGGGCGACCTGCTGGTGACGGTGGAGATCGACGTTCCCAAGAGTCTCACTGCCGAGCAGCGCAAGGCGGTTGAGGAGCTGGGCAAGCTCCTAGCTCCCGCAGGGGAGGCGTGATGAGAGTCTTGAAGGAGGTGTTCGGTTAGATGGCCAAGGATCGAGACGACGAGTTCGTCATGAGGGCGGTGTACGTGATCTCGGTTGCCGCCGAGCTCGCCGGGGTGCATCCGCAGACGCTGAGGATCTACGAGCGCAAAGGGCTTCTCGACCCTCAGCGAACCAGCGGTGGAAGCAGGCGCTACAGCGAGACCGACATCGCACGGTTGAGGCGGATCGCGGAGCTCACGGACGCCGGGCTCAATCTCGAAGGCGTCAAGCGCGTCCTCGAGCTCGAGAAGGAGATCGATGAATTGCGCGAGGAGCTCAGGCGAGTTCGCGCGCTGGCCGAGGAGCGGATCATGGAGGCCCACCGCCAGTATCGGCGCGACCTGGTGCCTCTGCGCCAGGCGATGGTTCCTTTCGGCTACCGCTTCCCGGTCAGGGACATGGATTGAAAGAAAGGCGGGTGCAACGCAGAGATGAGCTCGATGGACACCAACAAGTGGACGCAGAAGACCCAGGAGGGCGTGACCTCGGCCGTCGACATGGCCAAGGAGCGCTCGAATCCCGAGGTCACACCTGACCACCTGGCCTTGGCACTGCTGGGCCAGGCGGAGGGCATCGCCCTGCCCATCATGGCCAAGCTCGGCCTTTCCCCGCTCTCGCTCAAGAACCAGATCGGCGACCGGCTGGAGCGGCTTCCGCGCGCCTACGGCGCCGAGCCCCAGCTCTCCCGGCAGCTGCTGGACATTCTCCGCCAGGCCGACCTTGATCGCCAGGAGATGCGCGACGACTACCTGTCCGTGGAGCACATCCTCCTGGGGTTGGCACCCAATTTCGGCACCGACCGCGCGGCCCTGTTGGCGGCCCTGCGCGAGGTGCGCGGCACCCATCGCGTAACGACCCAGAACCCCGAGGAGTCTTTCCAGGCGCTGGAGAAGTACGGCCGGGATCTCACCGAGGCCGCCCGCCGGCACAAGATCGACCCGGTGATCGGGCGCGACGAGGAGATCCGGCGCGTCATCCAGGTTCTGTCCCGCAGGACCAAGAACAATCCTGTGCTCATCGGCGAGCCGGGCGTCGGCAAGACGGCGATTGTCGAGGGCCTGGCCGTGCGCATCGTCGAAGGCGATGTGCCCGAGCAGCTGAAGACCAAGAGGCTGGTGGCACTGGATCTGGCCTCCATGGTCGCGGGCGCCAAGTATCGCGGAGAGTTCGAGGAGCGCCTGAAGGCCGTGCTGGCCGAGATCGCCGCCTCGGAAGGCGAAATCATTACCTTCATAGACGAGATGCACACGGTGGTGGGAGCCGGAGCGGCGGAAGGGGCAATGGATGCCTCCAACATGCTCAAGCCCATGCTCGCTCGGGGCGAACTGCGCATGATCGGCGCCACCACCCTGGACGAGTACCGCAAGTACATCGAGAAGGATGCCGCTCTCGAGAGGCGTTTCCAGCGCGTGCTGGTCGACCAGCCCAACGTGGAGGCGACCATCGCCATCCTGCGCGGGCTCAAGGAGCGTTACGAGGTCTACCACGGCGTGCGCATCCAGGACTCGGCGCTGGTGGCCGCGGCGGTGCTCTCGGACCGCTACATAACCGACCGGTTCCTTCCCGACAAGGCCATCGACCTGGTCGACGAGGCGGCCAGCCACCTCCGCATCGAGATCGACTCGATGCCGACCGAGATCGACGTGGTCGACCGGCGCATCCGCCAGCTGGAGATCGAGCGGATCTCGCTCGCCCGCGAACAGGACGCCGCAGCCGCCGAGCGCATGGAGCGCATCGACGAGGACCTCTCCAATCTCAACGAGGAGCGTCTTGGCATGGTCGGCCATTGGCAGCTGGAGAAGTCCAAGATCGAGTCGATCCGCGAGAAGAAGGAGAAGCTCGAATCCGAGCGGGCCCGGGCGGATCAGATGACCCGTGAGGGGCGGCTGGATGCCGCCTCCGAGATCCTCTACTCGGTGATCCCCGGCCTCGAGGATGCCATCAAGACCGAGACTGCCGAGCTGGCGGAGCTTCAGTCCAACATGCGCATGCTCAAGGAGGAGGTAAGCGAGGAGGACATCGCCGAGGTGGTCTCACGCGCCACCGGGATCCCGGTCTCCAGGATGCTGGAGGGCGAGGTC
>JAJZNF010000212.1 GCA_021847985.1 Actinomycetes bacterium
TTGGCGATCTTTCCTGATCTGGCCGATGCCAGGCACCGCAAGGCCGCCCAGCTCTCGGGCGGGCAGCAGCGCATGGTGGCACTGGCACGGATGTTGATGACCGATCCCAAGGTGGCCATTCTTGACGAGCCGACCGCCGGCCTTTCTCCCCTGTACTCGGAGCGCGTGTGGCAGCAGGTGGCCCGAGTGCGGGACTTGGGGGTCGGAATGCTGGTGGTGGAGCAAAACGCCAAGATGGCCATGGAGCACGCCGACCGCGCCTATTTGCTGGCCCAGGGCCGCAATGCCATCTCAGGGAACGCCAAAGAATTGGCTGCCCGCGAAGAAGTTGCCGCCATCCTGGTCGGCTGAATCGAACTTTTCAAGATTAGAAGGAGAAAACCATGGACAACGACCACAGCACGGACATTACGCGCGCCGTGGCCGAGTTCGCTCTCGCCACCCGGTGGGAGGACATATCGGACGAGGTGGTGGCGATCGCCATCGACCACATACTCGACACCTATGGTGTGATGCTGTCAGGGGTGAACGAGGAGACCGCGCGAATCGTCCGGGAGGTCTTGGCCGGTCGCGAGGGCGGCTCGCTCGTGGTGGGGACCACCGAGCGCCGCGATCCAATCAGCGCGGCGCTGGTAAACGGAGTCGCGGGCCACGCGCTGGACTATGACGACACCCAGCTGTCGACGTCCGTGGAAGGTGTCTACGGACTCCTGACCCATCCGTCGGTACCTGTGCTTTCGGCGGTTAGCAGTGTCGCTGAGGAGCGGGGTTCCTCGGGCGCGGATCTGGTCACTGCTTTCGTGGTGGGAGTGGAGGTCGCCTGCCGAGTGGCGGACGCCATCTCACCGCGTCACTACCAGGCCGGCTTTCATTCGACCGGGACCATCGGGGCAATCGGCGCAGCCGCCGGAGTGGGCCGCTTGCTGGGTCTTGATGAGACCAGGTTCCGGATGGCCCTGGGGATCGCCGCGAGCATGTCCTCGGGCCTGCGGGAGAACTTCGGGACCATGACCAAGCCCCTTCATTCCGGTCGAGCAGGTCAGAGTGGGGTTACGGCGGCCCTGTTGGCAGAGCGCGGCTTCACCGCAAGCGAGGAGATCCTGGAGGCCCCTCGGGGCTTTTACAGCGCCGCAGGTGGAGGGTTCCGCCCGGAGAAGATCGTCGGCCAGTTGGGGAAGCCCTTCTTTTTCTTGGATCCGGGTGTTTCCATCAAGCCGTATCCATCCGGCTCACTTTCCCACCCCGCACAGGATCTCATCCTGGACTTCGTGATCTCGAACGACCTGCGTCCCGAAGACGTGAAGCGAGTGGAGGTCGGAACGAACTCCAACGTTCTCAACGCGCTAATCCATCACCGGCCGACCACCGGACTGCAGGGGAAGTTCTCGATGGAGTACTGCATGGCCACGGCTGTGCTCCGCCGGCGGGCAGGGATAGCCGAGTTCACTGACGAGGGCGTCAACGACCCGGCCATTCAGGCATTCATTCCCCGGGTGGACGTTGTTGTCGATCCACGTCTCGAGGCAATGGGATATCAGCACGTGCGAAGCCGCGTCCGCGTGGAGACGGTGAAGGGCGACGTATACGAGGGCGAGGCGGAGTGGGCCCAAGGATATCCAACCAAGCCCCTCTCTCCTGACCAGCTGGCGGGGAAGTTCCTCGACTGCGCCAAGGAGTCCCTTGGGGACGAGCGGGCATGGGTGGCGATAGAGGGCATCCGCAAGCTGCCGCTCGCCGCCCGGGCCGGCGACATCGTCGCGCTGCTCGACCCTTCCCGTGAGGCCTGACGCATCAGGCAGTAGCACCGAACCGGCAAGTATTTACGATCCGCAAATTAAGGAGTGGAGATGGCCCAGGACCGCGTACTGGACGCATTGATGGATGTCGTTAGGGCAACGAGGCAGAACCCGAATGATCCCGTGACCGATCGAGCTGCAAAGAGGTTTATCCTCGACAGCCTCGGGACCGCCTTTGGGGGGTTTTACGAGGATACCCCGACCTCCGTCCGCCACCTTTTGCGGTCGGCCCCCGTCGGCGACGGTGGATGCTCGGTGATCGGTGACACGGCCAAGGTGGTACCGGCCATGGCGGCTTTCGCCAATAGCGCCATGATCCGTTATCTCGACCTCAACGACAGCTACGGAAGCACTGTGGGGGTAGGCCATCCCAGCGACTACATCGCCGCCGCAATGGCCACGGCCGAGCGGGTGGGCGCCGACGGCGCTCAGCTGCTGGCTGCGGTCAACCTCTCCTACGAGGTGTTCTGCCGCTTGACCGATGCCACCAAGATAGGTGTCGACAAGTGGGACCACGTGATAAACGGAGCGGTGGCGGCGGCGGCCTCGTCGGCGTATCTGCTCGGACTCTCCGACGAGCAGACGCGTCACGCGATGTCGCTGGCACTCACCCCGAACCTGGCGTTGCAGGTGACCCGCTTGGGAACGCTCTCGATGTGGAAGGGCTGCGCGGCTGGGAACGCATGCCGCAACGGCATCTTCGCCGCCGACGTAGCCGCCGCCGGGATCAGCGGGCCGGAGGCGCCGTTCGAGGGCCGTGGTGGCTTGTTCGAAGCGATTGGCAAGGAGCCCGACATGGTGCTGATGCGCCGTGAGGGGATGCGCCCGGCGATCCTGGATTGCCACATCAAGCGCTACCCCAGCGGCTACTTTTCCCAGGGCGCGGTGGAGGCCGCGGAGAACGTGAGGGCGGAGTTCGCCGGCAGCGAGGACATCGAGCGCGTGGTTGTGGGAACTTTTGAGTTCGGAAGCCGTGTGATGGCGGGCGACCGGGAGAAGTGGCACCCGACGACTAGGGAGACTGCCGACCACTCCATCCCGTACGCCGTGGCTACGGCTCTGGTCAACGGCACCCTGCATCGATCCGATTTCGACGAGGCGTCCCTGAACCGTCCCGAGGTCCTACGCCTGCTCGACCATCTGGAGGTGGTGGTCGACCCGGAGTGCGAGTCGGCTTGGCCCGAGGCATGCATGAACAAGGTGACGGTTTGGGACAAGAGCGGCAATGAGCGCTCCTCGACGGTGCGCTACTACCGCGGCCACGCCTTGAATCCTCTTAGCGACGAGGAGGTGGAGGCGAAATTCGCCGACCAGGCGGACGCGGTGATCGGCACCGCGCGAGCCAAGGAGCTCGCCCAGCTGGTGTGGAGGCTGGATCAGCTTTCCGACGTCTCCGATCTCTTTAGGGCCACAGTCCCTGATGCCAAGCGTTGAAAAGCCCCCTGCCCACCCGTTGACGGCCGGCCGCCCTGGTGGCGGCGGCCGTTACCGGGTCGCGGTTATTCCCGGCGACGGGATCGGCCACGAGGTGGTGCCGCCGACGGTGGAGTTGCTCGATGGAATGGCCGCGGACTTCGGCTTTTCCTGGGAATGGGAGCACCTCGACTGGGGGTGTGAGCGGTACAAGCGCGTCGGGTCCATGATGCCCGAGACCGGTCTGGAGCAATTGCGTGGCACCGACGCCATCTTTCTCGGAGCCGTCGGAGCCCCGGGTGTGCCCGACCATATATCGCTGTGGGGCCTACTCATACCAATCAGGCGGGCTTTTTCCCAGTACATCAATTTGCGCCCCGTTCGTGTGCTGCCCGGCTTGAACTCCTCGCTGCGGGATCCGGCTGCGAATCAGATGGACGTCGTGGTGGTGCGGGAGAACGTGGAAGGGGAGTACTCCCAGATCGGGGGCTATCTCGAATCGGGGGGAACTCGGGTGGCCGCCATGCAGGAGGCCGTTTTCACGAGGGAGGGGTGCCTAAAGGTACTCCGTTACGCTTTCGAGACGGCCAAGCGCAGGCGAGGCCTGGTGACGGCGGCCACCAAGTCCAACGGAATCATATACACCATGCCCTTCTGGGATGAGTTGGCGCGCGAGGTGGCCGCCGACTATCCGAGTGTTCGGCTCGAGCTCGTCCACGTCGATGCGCTTGCGGCCCGCCTGATTTTGCGGCCCACGTCGCTGGACGTCGTGGTGGGCTCCAACCTCTTTGCGGACATATTGAGCGATGTCAGTGCCGCAGCCGCCGGCAGTCTGGGGATCGCACCGTCGGCGAACTTGAACCCCGAGGGCAGCTACCCCTCCATGTTCGAGCCCGTTCACGGTTCCGCGCCGGACATCGCCGGTCGCGGTATCGCCAACCCGGTGGGCCAGCTCTGGACCGCCGTACTGATGCTCGAGCATCTTGGAGAGGCCGTGGCCGCCGAGGCGCTAATGGCCGCGATCAGCGCAGCGCAGGCGGCGCCTCAGAATCGCACACCGGATCTGGGCGGGACGGCAAGCACCCTGGAGGTGGTTGGAGCGGTCGAGCGATCCCTGAGAAGGGGAGATGGCGCGCGCCAAGGCAACTCCTGAAGGCGGGGGGTCGTGAACTCGCGAAAGTGGGTGCACCCGCGGTCCGGTCCTGTGGCGCAAGCGCCGACTGCAAGGAGACTGCTGGCTTCGGTGGTGGCGGTGATGACTTCGACATCGTTGCCCGTCTTCCTGGTCGGCTCCATGGAGGTCGAGATGCGCCGGACCTTGTCAATGGACGTGGCGGGCTTCGGTGTCGCACTGGCGATCTATTACCTCGTCGCTTCGGTCTCATCGGTCCCGGGCAGCCGCCTCAGCGAAAACATCGGAGGTGATCGCTCGCTGCGCACCGCCGCAGTGCTGAGCGCTTTGGCACTGGTCTCAATCGCCGCCGGCGTAGGTGACTGGACCGAGCTGGTGCCGGCGTTGATGGTGGCGGGTTTTGCATCCAGCCTGGCCCAGCCATCAGCGAACCTGCTGCTGGCCGAGTCGTTTCCCAAGAGTCGACAGGGGATCGCCTTCGGCATCAAGCAATCGGCAGCGCCATTGGCAGCGCTGCTCGGCGGCGTTGCCGTCCCGGTCATCGCGCTCAGCGTCGGCTGGCGATGGGCCTTTGCTTCGGCAGCGCTGATCGCCGGCGCCAGCGCCATCGCGCTTCCCCGCCTCCCTGATGGCCCCCGGCTAACCCGCGCCGCGGCGCGGCGTGCCGGGGAGGGCATGAGCATCATGCCGCTCGTGGTCCTCAGCTGCGGCTTCTTCTTCGGCCTCGCGGCCGCCAGTTCCCTTACCGGCTTCTTGGTGGCGTCGGGCGTGGCTGCCGCGGCCCTGAACCGTGGCGATGCCGGCATCGTGGCCGCCATTGGTGGCGGGGTCGGAGTGAGCGTCCGCCTGCTGGTGGGTTGGCACGCTGACCATCGCATGCGCCGGTTCTTCTATGTCGTGGCCGGAATGCTTGGCGTCGGGGCGCTTGGCTATGCCGGTCTTGCCGCCGGTGCCCGGGACGCGAGCCCCTCCCTTTTTGCGATTGCAGCCGCCGTCGCTTTCGGGATGGGCTGGGGATGGAACGGGCTCTTCAACTTCGCCGTGGTACG
>JAJZNF010000296.1 GCA_021847985.1 Actinomycetes bacterium
TGGGCCTTCGGCGTCGAACGACTGTCGGCGTGTGTCGGAGTGGGTCGCCCGAGCGGGGGTCACTTAATCGCAATGTCTTCACGGTTCGTTTCTACGTGACTTCCGCGTACCCTTCGGCGTTCTAGGCCGTAGTTCCCCCCGTCTATCACGTTTCTGACACCCTGCATCCGCTCTGAGCTGGGTTAGTACGGTCTGAGGGCGGAGATAGCGTAGTCATGTAGATTATGGTCTAAGGGCTTGATACCTTCGATCTCAGAGGGTAGAATGTCGTCATGTACATCGTGCGGGTGCCGAACCGTAACTCTCCCCCGGCCGTGCTCCTGCGGGAGAGCTATCGCGAAGGGGGGAAGGTGAAGAACCGCACTCTGGCCAACCTCTCGCACTGGCCGGAGGACAAGATCGCGGCCGTGCAGGCGGCGCTCGGCGGCAAGACGCCACCTGGTGCACTTGAAGGAGCCTTTGAGATCTCCCGCAGCCTGCCCCACGGGCACGTGGCGGCGGTGCTGGGGACGCTTCGGCGCCTGGGGCTTGAAGAGGTGATCTCTCCCGAGCCCTCCCGGATGCGCGATTCTGTTGTGGCCATGGTCTGTGCCCAGGTGATCGCACCGGACTCCAAGCTCGCCATGGCCCGGGGACTGAGAGCCGAGACGGCCGGCTCCTCCCTGGGGGAGCTGCTCGGGCTGTCCGGTTGTGACGAGGATGACCTCTACGAGGCGATGGACTGGCTGGGTTCGCGCCAGGGAGCCATCGAGGACGCACTTGCCCGTCGGCACCTGAGCGGGGGAACCTTGGTCCTCTACGACGTCTCCTCGGCCGCCTTCGAGGGCAGGACCTGCCCCTTGGGCGCGCTCGGTCATCCCAAGGACGGGGTGCACGGCCGGCTGCAGATCGTCTATGGCCTGCTTACCAACTCCGAAGGGGTGCCTGTTGCCATCGAGGTGTTCAAGGGCAACACCGCAGATCCCAAGACCGTAGCCAACCAGGTCGCCAAGCTGAAGGAGCGCTTCGGGATCACTCATGTCTGTCTGGTCGGGGACCGGGGCATGCTCACCAAGGCGCGCCTGAGAGACGACGTCGTCCCGGGCGGACTTGACTACCTGAGCGCCCTGCGCGCGCCTGAGATCAAGGCCCTGACCGAGAGCGGTGCCATCCAGCTCGGGCTCTTCGACGAGACCGACCTGGTGGAGATCCTCCACCCCGACTTTCCCGGCGAGCGCCTGGTGGCCTGCAAGAACCCGCTCCTGGCCACCGAACGCAGGAGGAAGCGCGAATCACTCCTTCAGGCCACGGAGGCCGAGCTGGCCAAGATCGCCGTGGCGGTGGCCAGAGAGCGCCGGCCGCTCCGGGGCGCGGATGCCATCGCCCTCAGGGTGGGCAAAGTCGTCAACCGGTACAAGATGGCCAAGCACTTCGAGCTTGCGATCACAGAGGACGCCTTCGGCTTTTCCCGCCGAGAGGCCGAGATCGCCGCAGAGGCCGCCCTGGACGGCATCTACGTGCTGCGCACCAGCCTGGGTGAAGAGGCGCTCGCCACCAAGGAGGTGGTCTCGGCCTACAAGGCGCTCAGCCATGTCGAGCGGGCCTTTCGCGCCTTCAACACCGACCTCGACATCCGCCCGATACGGCATAGGACCGCCGAGCGGGTGCGGGCCCACGTTTTTTTGCGCATGCTCTCTTATTACGTGAGCTTGCACATGGAGCGGGCTCTGGCTCCCATGCTCTTCAGGGACGACGACAAAGAGAGTGCCGAAGCCGCCCGGACGAGTCCGGTGGCCCCGGCCAAGCGCTCGGCCCCCGCGCTCAAGAAGGCGGCCACCAAAGTAACTCCCGAACACCTGCCCGTCCACAGCTTCGCGACCCTGCTCTGTGACTTGGCCACGATAACTTCCAACCGGATCACACCGGCGGACTCCAGGCTCGAAGGCTTCACTCTCATCACCACCCCGACGCCACTGCAGCGAAGCGCCTTCGAGCTCCTCGGCGTTTCGCATCGCCTCGGCTACCTGTAGTCAGGACCGAAGCAGGAAGTCCCAGGTCAGGGGATAGCCGCGACAATCACGGGGGGAACTTCGGCTTAGACCTCTTTGACGTATTGCCGCAGATGATTGAGAGCGCCCGACAGCTGCCCGATTCGAGTGGGTGGGAGAAATATTCGCCGGACGTCGGCTTTGACCCGCTGACGCTGGACCAGGTCATGGACGCATTGCGCCGGCGGTGATCGAGGCTCTGTATATCGCGCAGGCAAAGGTTTTTTGCGGGTAGAAGCCCACCACTGAAGCTTCAGCAAACGCCAGCGAGCCAGCGCGTGCGCTACTTCGCAGCCGCCTGAGTCAGAAGCAGCTCCCAGTTGCCCTTGGCTCTGTTCAGGTCGGTCTCCCCCACCAACAGGTAGCGCCAGCGCCGGGGCGATAGGTGATCGCTGGCGGTCCGCGCCCATTGCTCAGCAGCGACCTTCTTGGCCTGGACCTCCTCCGCCGACATGTCGCGGTCGGCCTTGGTCTCGATCAGCCAAAAGACGCCGTCGGAGGCTTCGGCTGCGAAGTCCGGATAGTAGCTTCGCCCGTGATAGGCAATGTTGACGCCGTCACTTCTGTGCAGGCGGATCCAGCGCTTTATCTTTGCCGATTCATCCAGGAGCACCGCCATCTGGCGTTCGGTGTCGGAGTCGAACCACTCAATGGCGACCAGCGACTTGGTCCAGCCTTCATAGGCAACCGGATGATTGTGGTCGACACGCTCATGGATGTTCATGGTCGTCAGACGATCGTTCAACCGCCTGACCTCGAGCTGGCGTTCCTCAACCTTGACCTCGTTATCGGAGGGCGTCTTTCGATAACGGATGTCGATGGCCTTGCTGATGGCATCCAAAGCCGTGTTGAAAAATGCCGAGAGGCGACGGGCCGCGTCGTCACCAAGTCCACGGACAAACGCCTCCACCAGGCGGGTTGCCGCATTCTTCTCGGCCGCAGACTGGCGCACCTGGCCAAGGTTGAGGATGGCGGCAACTAGCGCCTCTTCGCCGGCCCCGAGATCCAGTTCGGGCAGAGTTGCCTGAACCTTGTCGGTAGCCGGGACCGGCCGCACGCTAAGCGCTCCGGAGGCGGTAACCACCATCTCCAACTTGGAGCGCCGTAAGGTCTCCTCGGGATTGGCGGCCAGGCTCTGGCCAAGGGACTCGAAGTCCGAGTCGTCAATCACAGAGAGCGAGAAATGACGGGGCTTCAGAACGGTCTTGATGACCGGAACGTAGAACGGCTCTACGTCGCCTCTTATGGAGATGATCTGCTTGATGGCCGTGGTTTCGCGCTCCATCTCCGCCTTGCGGTGGCCGATTTCGGCGATACGCACAACTGTGCCAGTCACCCCCGGCACACCGCCAGGGGTCGATGAGGCTCCTGTGCCGGCCTCAGGATCCCCAGAGACCTGCGGCCAGGCCACCCCCGCAGCGGGTTCGGCCGCGTCCACCGGGGCCACACCGGTGACGGGATCCGCCACCCCGCTAGTGCGATCGGTTATCAGCGACGCCACCAGGCTGTCGGCCCTGGCTAGAAGGTCTCGGTAACGGTCATGTGCCAACAGTTCGAGGGTGTCCAGCATCTCGACTCCGGTGCGGGTTCCAAATGGAAGGCGCAATCCGCGGCCCAGAGTCTGCTCGGTGAGCACCTGGGATGCCAGGGCCCGCAGAGCGCAGATCACGAAGATGTTCTTGACGTCCCAACCCTCTTTGAGCATCGATACGGATACGATCACCCGGACCGGGCTGGTGGGGTCCTCCACCTTGCCAAGTTCCTCAAGGACCTGATCGCCGGCGTCGGAGTGCACGGTCAGCACAGCCTCGGCATAATTCTCGGAAAAGAGGCCGGGCCGGCGCAGGACCTCAGCCACTTCGTTGGCGTCTTCGATCGACTGGCAGATGACGAACATGACCGGGTTGACCGGCGCAACGCCTGAGGCGGTGCAGTACTTGGCAACCGCGACGGCCTTGGCGTCCAGCAGAGCGACTCCGTCGCGCAGCTGGGTCTCGATATCGGTGCGATCGTCGTCGCGACCAACCAAGACCGGCACCTTGACAATCTCGTCGGCAATTGCCTGACCGAGAGTGTAACGGAAGGCGATTTGCTCGGGCGGGGTCTTAGGAGCCACCGTGGCAGTCAGGCCCACCAGCACGGCGGCATCCAGATCGCGCACGGCCTCGGAGAATCTCGCGCCGAAATAGGAGTGGTGTTCGTCGGCCAGGACCACCAGGTCGCCGACGCTGCGCAGGTAGTCGTATAGGCCCTGTCCCAAGCCCTCCTGGAAGTCGCGCACCCGCCGGGAGGTCTTGTCATTGGGCCTGATCAGCTGCTGCACGGTGAACACGAAGAGCTTGACGGTGCCTGTGTCGCCCAGGGCCGCCTTCACCGCCCCGTTGGCGAAGTCTTCGGTGGTGACGAGCAACGGCGAGGTCGATCGGCCGCGCACCTCCTTGGGGTGCCCGGGCGTGAAGTTGTTGATGGTCTTGGAGAGAATGGTCCGCGAAGGGGTGACTATGACGAAGTTGCTGACACCCTGGGCGGCGCAGTAGTCGATGATGGCGGCAGCCACATAGGTCTTGCCAACCGCGGTGGCCAAGTCCAGGACGATCTCGACCGGCTCGCCGGCCGCGGCGTCAAACCGCTTGGCGGCCGCGGCTAGCGCCTGCCGGTTGGCTTTGCGCAGGTCGAGGTTGGCGGCTATCTCGGCGATCGCCGCCTCGTCGAGAGGCAGCAGGATATGTGGCTTCACCGTTGGGACTCCAATCCATCGAGGATCAGCTGAACCTGCTCCGAGCGTCGCCTGGAGAGCCGCGCTAAATCCCGGGGCACCTTGCGCGCCCTGGAGCCGGGCGAGAGGCTGCGCAACAGGTCCTCGGCCCCGGCCTCAGCCGCTGTGGCCACCACGGTCAAGCGCTCGTCATCGCCTAGCGCTCCAACGAGCAGGCGAACGATGTCGTCACTCAGCACCCCGTCGATCACCGCCAGGCGCATCTTGTTCTTGCGCCCGCAGAAGGCCCCATCGAGTTCGTAGGTGAAGCCGAGCTGGGCGGCCACGCTCTCGGCCAACTCGCCGGCGGTGACGTTGTCGGCGAGGAGGATGGACGCGCCGGAGACTTCATAGACCGAAGGTGCCACGTCAAGCAGCCGGAAGCCACCCCCGCCTTCCCAGCCGGCGGATTCGGTTACACCGCCAGGGTCCTCGCCCTTCACGACCTTCTCCAGGCGCGGGAGCGTGAATTCGGCGATGTTGTCCGCACTCCACTCGATAGTCACCCAGCGCCTGCCCATCTTGTGGGCCACGGCCGCCGTGGTTCCCGAGCCCGCGAAGCAGTCAAGGACGATGTCGCCGGGGTTGGAGCCGATGT
>JAJZNF010000159.1 GCA_021847985.1 Actinomycetes bacterium
CGTTGTCGGCGGCCGGCTGGCCACCCCCATGGAGGACCTGTGAGCGCGCCGACGCCTTCCCAGACCGTGGGGCCGTTCTTCCGCTTCGGCTTCGAATGGATGGACTTCACCACCGAACTGGCCCCGGCCGGCGAGCCGGGCGCATTCCTCCTTTCGGGCAAAGTCATCGATGGAACCGGACAAGGAGTGGACGACGCGGTCGTGGAGATTTTCCTGGCCAAGCCGGACGGCGGCTTCGCACGCAGCGCGTCGGACCCCTGGCTCGGCTTCGGACGCTGCCTGACGGCGCCCGACGGCGGCTTCTCCTTCCGCACCGTCAAGCCCGGCCGGGTGGACGCCGAGCAGGCTCCACACATCGATGTCTCCGTCTTTGCGCGAGGGCTTCTGCAGCGAGTCGCGACCCGCATCTACTTCCCCGACGAGATGCGGGCCAATGACGCCGACCCCCTGCTCAGCTCCATCGAGGAGGACCGGCGGGCTACATTGATAGCCAGGCCGGACGGCTCCGGCCTGCGCTTCGACGTCCGGCTGCAGGGGGAGGGGGAGACTGTCTTCTTCGCGTGGTGAGCTCTTCTTCGCCGTCTTCTGCCCCGACCGGCTCCTCGAGGCGACCGGCGATGAAGCCTGGATAGCCGCCTTTGCCGAGGCCGAGGCGGCCTTGGCGCGGTCCGAGGGCGAGCTGGGCTTGATCCCGGCCTCTGCAGCGGAGGAGATTGCCGCAGCGGCTCATGCCGGATCCTTCGACCCTGGGGAGATCGGCAGGGCCGCGCGCGCGGGCGCGAATCCGGTCATTCCCTATGTCGCCTCACTGCGCGCCTCGCTGGCCAAACCGGCCTCCGATTACGTGCACTACGGCGCCACCAGCCAGGACATCCTGGACACGGCAGCCGCATTGATCGCCACCAGGGCCTGCGCGCTCGTCGACGACTACCTGATCAGGCTGCTACGCGCGCTGGCACGGATGGCCGCCGACCATGTGGAGACCCCCATGGCGGGACGGACCCTGATGCAGCAGGCGGCACCCACCACCTTCGGGATGAAGGCGGCGGCCTGGATAGCCGCCTTGGTCGAGGCCGGATTCAACCTCCGCTCCGCCGTCGCGGCACTGTCGGCCTCCTTGGGCGGCGCGGTGGGGACCCTGGCCGCCGCGGGAGAGCGCGGACCGGAGCTGCAGGAGAGCTTCGCCGACAAGCTCGGCCTGGCCACGCCGGCCATTAGCTGGCACACCAACCGCGTGCGGGTGGCCACCCTCGGCTCGGCGCTGGCCATTCTCGCCGGCGCCGCCGCCAAGGTCGCCACCGACGTCATCCTCATGGCCCAGGATGAGGTGGCCGAGGTGGCCGAAGGCGCGCCGGGAGCCTCCTCATCAATGCCCAACAAGCGCAACCCGGCCGGAGCCGTCCGGGTGGTTGCCGCCGCTCGCCAGTGCGTGGGCCTGGCCTCGACGCTGACCTCGTCCATGGCCCAGGAGCACGAACGCGCCGCCGGAGCGTGGCAGGCGGAATGGCAGCCGCTTTCGGACCTTCTGGCCCTGGCCGGCGGAGCGGTGGCCACCCTTGCCGAAGTGGCGGAAGGTCTTCGCCTCGACGAGAGCCGAATGGCGGCCGGCCTAGAAGTCACCAAGGGCGCGCTCATGACCGAGCGGGCCTCATATGCGTTATCGGCCGTCCTGGGCCGCGACGCCGCCCAAGCGACCTTGGCCCGTGCGGCGGCCCACACCGACGGCTTCGCCGAGGGTCTGCGCAGCGACGCGGAGGCGCTGGGCGCCCTCGGGGCAAAAGCCATAGCGGAGCTGCTCGAGCCATCCGGGCACCTGGGCGCAAGCAGGATCTACACGCGCCGGGCGCTCACCATGGCCCAGATCTACGAAAAGGAGAGATGATGACGAACGCCTATCGCATCGACGGTCCCGCCGAGGCACCGGTCCTGGTGATGCTCAACTCCCTCGGCACCGCCGCGGAGATGTGGGATCCCCAGATTCCGGCGCTCGCGGCCCGTTATCGCGTGATCCGAATCGAGCATCGCGGACACGGAGGAACCCGGCCACCCGCGCCCGGTCCGTACGCGATCGGCGAGCTGGGCGGCGACGTCCTGGAGGTCCTGACCACCCTGGGAGTGGAGCACTTCTCGGTCTGCGGCCTCTCACTGGGCGGCATGGTGGCGATGTGGTTGGCCGCCAACCATCCCGAGCGGGTCGAGTCCCTGGTGGTCGCCTGTTCCGCCGCCGAGCTCGGGCCCGCCTCGGGCTGGCAGGAGCGTGCCGCCGCGGTGCGCAAAGACGGCACCCGTGCGCTTGGGCCGACATTGCTGGGACGCTGGTTCACACCGGGCTTTCTCGACCAGCGGGCTCAGGTCAGCGAATCGGTCATGGGCATGCTGGCGGCGGCCTCGGCCGAGGGGTATGCCGGTTGCTGCGAGGCGATCGGCGCCATGGACCTGCGCCCGGACCTGGGCCGGATCACCGCCCCGGCACTGCTGATCGCGGGTGCCCAGGATCCGGTCACGCCTCCGGCCAAGATGCTGGAGACCCAGCAGCTCATACCCGGATCGGCAATGGTGATCATTCCGCACGCCGCGCACCTTGCCAACATCGAGCAGCCCGCTCCTTTCACCGAGGCGGTGCTGAACCACCTCGCCGGGCTTCCCGCTCACCGAGGCGAGGCGGTCCGCCGAGCGGTGCTCGGGGATGCGCATGTGAACCGCTCCGCCGGCCAGGCGAACTCCTTCAACGCCGGGTTCGTGGACATGATCACCAGCTTCGCCTGGGGAGAGATCTGGACGCGGCCGGGACTGGACCGAAAAACACGGTCCGCCATCACGTTGGCGGCACTGACGGCGCTCGGCCACCACGCGGAGCTCGAACTCCATCTGCGCGGCGCCGTGCGCAACGGCTGGAGCGAGGAGGAGATCGCCGAGATCCTCATGCACACCGCCGTATACGCCGGGGTGCCCGCCGCAAATGCCGCCTTCGCAGTGGCAAAGCGCGTCCTGTCCGAGGATCCGGCCGACTGGTAGCCGGCCGGGAGCTCAGTTCGGGGACTTCGCCCCAAGACGAGAGTTCACGCCGCCGTGGTGGCCGCCGAAAGGTTGCGCGCCGGGGTGGAAAAGAGCGGGTAGCGCCTTATCCAAGCGGCAAGCAACCCTCCTAGCAGCATGACCCAGAGCTTGCCGACCAGCTGGCCGGGAAGGGCCACGGCAAGTGGAATGCCCGCCAGGGTGAGAAAGACGGTGGAATCCACCAAGTCGCCGACCAAGCCCGAAGCCACTACCGCCAAGGGGAAGCTGCGCCTCTGCAGGGGCGTGTAGATCAAAAAGTCGCAGGTCTCCGAGAGGAGGAATGTCGCCCCGGAGGCAAAGGCGAGATGAGCGCTCGCCACAAAGGCGGAGATGCCCGCCCCGACCAGGATCGCTGCCACGCCCGCCTTGGCTCCTCCCACCCGCTGCAGAACGTCGCGGGCCACGAATGCCAGGGCGGCCAGGTAAACCCCGGACGGGGCCTCGAGGCCGAAGCCCACCGGTAGTACGTGGGCACCGGGGATCGGAGTCCCGACGTGGCCGATCATCCAGTTGGCACCGACTATCACCGCCACGTAGGCGGCGAAGCTCACGGAGGCGGCGATGCGCAGGCCGCGCAGGTTCTTGCCCTCGTCCGTCATCCCAATCTCCTGGCCAGCCGGTCGTAGGTTGCCACGGCCGAATCCACCTCGGCCCGCGCCTCCGAGGCGATTCCGGCCTTCCAGCGAATCGCCATGGGCCGGATGGCTATCCCTCCGCGCGCGTTGAAATCGCCGAACACGCGCAGATAGAAGGGGTCGAGCCTGGAGACGAGGTCGTCGGCGATGCTGTTGACGCAGGCCTCGTGGAAGGCCCCGTGATTCCGGTAGCTCACCAGATACAGCTTGAGACTCTTGGACTCGACGCACAGACCGTCCGAGACGTAGTCGATCCAGATCCTTCCGTAGTCGGGCTGGCCGGTCACCGGACAAAGGCTGGTGAATTCGAAGCAGTCCAGCCCGATCACATAGGTCGCCCCCGGGCGCGGATTCGCAAAGACATCGAGGATCCCGGGAGAGGGCGAATCGTAGCTGTAATTGGTGCTTCCCGAGCCCAGATGGCTGAGGCCTGAAGTGTCGGTCATTCTGCTTTACAACCCTCGGTTCTGACGTCTCGCTTTCGGCGATCCATGCTAGTCAGTGGGGCCGCGGCCACCAGAGGCGCGGCCTGGGGCCAGCGCCGGGTCCTCGAGCCCGAGAGCCGAGAAGCCGCGCGCCCGCAGGCGGCAGGAGTCGCAAGTGCCACAAGGTGCGCCCTCCGGCGACGGGTCGTAGCAGCTGTGGGTGAGCGAGTAGTCGACTCCGAGCGAAAGGCCGAGGGAGATGATCTCCGCCTTGGTCATGGAGACGAGCGGGGCGCGGATGCCGATCCTCAGCCCGGCCTCCACGGCGGCCTTGGTGGCAAGGTTGGCCATCTGCTCGAAGGCCTCGATGTAGGCGGGGCGGCAGTCCGGATATCCCGAGTAGTCCAGCGCGTTGACGCCGATGAAGATCTCCTGCGCCCCGGTGGTCTCGGCCAGCGCCAGGGCATAGGAGAGAAAGATCGTGTTGCGCGCCGGGACGTAGGTGACCGGGATGCCCTCCGGCGCCTCCTCCCCGGCTCCGAAGTGGGGCACCGCGATGTCTGCGGTGAGAGCGGAGTGGCCGAAGATGCGCAGGTCGATCTCGACGACCAGGTGCCTGTAGGCTCCGAGCGCCTCCGCCACGCGCTTGGCCGCCTCGAGCTCCACCGAGTGGCGCTGCCCGTACGAGAAGCTCAGTGCGTGGCAACGCCGCCCCTCGTGATTCGCGTAGGCGAGCACCGTGGTGGAGTCCAGTCCGCCCGACAGCAGAACCACCGCATCGGAACCCATCTCAGACCTCCCTGTATGCCCTGCACCTCGGGCCCGGCCGCACCGGCCGATCGGCTTTGGCACTCCCCCTTGAGCGCCAAAGCATAGTAACCTCGCCTAAGCAGCACCTGCGGCGGTAAGAGTCCGGGCACACAGGGAGGTCGCGATTGTCGCCTAGTGCAAGGGTGAGGCGCTCCACCGTCTCGGCCGTGCTTGCCGCCGTGATACTGCTGGCCACCTACTATGTGGGGTTCTTCGGTGCCGGGAAGGTGCCCCCGCTGGGGCAGAGCTTCAATCCCGTGCGCGGCGTGTGGACCATGGCCGGCAACGCCCGCCTCCCCGGCTCGGCCACAATCAACCTCCCGGGATTGGACGGGATCGTGACCGTCAGCTTCGACTCGCGCGGCGTGCCATCCATCAACGCCACCACCGAGCACGACCTTTTCGAGGCGGAAGGCTACCTTCCAGCGCCCTCCCGCC
>JAJZNF010000056.1 GCA_021847985.1 Actinomycetes bacterium
GCCGGCACTCCGCCGGCGCGCGCAGCCCGATAGAGCGAGTCCTCCGCCGCGGCATGTAGGGAGAGAACGAGAAGGTCCGCCTCCAGCTCGAGCAAGCCACCGTCGAGATGGTTGAACAGCGAGACCCCTCGTGTCCCGGCTGCGGTGGCTATCACCGCCGTGTGGAACTTCACGTCGTGGGAGGCGGCGCGCATCCGGAAGGATTCGTAGTCGAGGGTGATCCCCAAGTCCTGGCCCGCCACCAGTAACGGGGTGGCAAAGTGAACCTTTACGCCCATCTCCCAAAGGAGTTCGGCGGCCGAGGTCGCCTGGTGAAAGCCGACCTCGTCGTAGACGACCGCGGTGGCTCCGGGAGGCACGCGCGGACCTTCTGCCATGAGTCGGCGCGCCGAGATGACCCGCATCGCGCGCTCGCCACCATCGGTGGCCCAGTCGGGGGCGACGTCGCGGGATCCGGTCGCCACCACAACGGCGTCTGCGCCGAGGAGCGGGATGTCCTCGGGCCGGATCAGCCGGCCGAACTCGGGCTCGATGCCGAGCGAGGCGAGCTCGTTGCGCTGGTTGCGCACCAGGTCGGTCAGCTCGGCACGGGAGGCGACACGGCCCGCCCAGGCCAGCTGGCCACCGAGCCGATCCCCGGCTTCGACGAGTGCCACCATCGCCCCCGCGCGGGCGAGCGAGATCGCCGCCTGGCAGCCGGCGGGCCCGGCGCCGATCACCGCCACCCGCGGAGAGGACGGGCGGGTGAACCGGGACGGCGGCGGGAGATACTCCCTGCCCGCATTGGGGTTCTCGATGCAACCCAGCCAGCGGTTCATTCCCACCCTGCCCACGCACTCCTGGTTGCAGGAGAGGCATAGGCGGATGTCGCGCGTCCGTCCCAGGCGGGACTTGGAGGCCAGCTCGGGGTCGGCGATCTGCGCGCGCACCATGCCCACAAGGTCGCAGTGGCCGGCGGCAAGCGCTTTCTCGGCCTGCAGGGGGTCCTTGATGCGCCCCACACCCACCACCGGGAGGTTGACCGCCTTGCGTATCGCGGATGGAATGAAGAGGGCGTAGCCGGGCGATATCGCCATGGAGGCCTCGATGGAGTAGAGGGAGGCGGTGGCCACTCCTATGGAGGTGTTTATGTAGTCGACGCCGCCAATGGCCTCGAGCATCCGGGCCAGCTCCACCGCGTCTTCGAGGGTGGTCCCGTCCTCTATCATCTCGTCGCCCGAGAGGCGCACGCCTAGCGCCGGATCTGGGCCGATGGCATCGCGAACCGCCGCGACGATCTCCAGCATGAGCCTGCTTCGCCCCCTGAGGTCGCCTCCGTAGGCGTCGTCGCGGTGGTTGCTGGCCGGAGAGAGGAAGGCCCGGACGATCGAGGAGTGGGAGCACTGCAGCTCCACGCCGTCGAAACCGCCCTCCATGGCGCGCGCGGCAACCAGCTGGTAGCCGTTCACGACCTGGGCCAGGTCGGAGGCGGTGGCCTCCTTGGGCACCTCCCTGAACAGAGGGTCCGGTACCTGGCTCGGCCCGAGTAGCGGAAGGCGCGAGTACATCGAAGAGCCTTGCGGACCGTTGTGGTTGATTTGGGCGATGATTTTCGCCGGATGACGGTGGACGGCCGAGGTGATGGTGCGGTAGCCCTGGAGCGCCTCCGGCTTGAAGCCGTGGATCATCTTCTCGTAGGGCCAATCGCTGGGATGCACCGAGTGCTCCTCGGTGATTATGAGGCCGGCGCCGCCCTTGGCCCGGGCTTCGTAGTACGCGGCGTGCGCCGGCCCCGGAAGGCCGTCGGCGGCGTAGTTGGTCAGGTGGGCGGAGAAGACGATCCGGTTCTCCAGGCGCATGCGTCCGATGGTGATGGGGGAGAAGAGGTGTCTAAAGCCGGCCACCGGCCACCTCCGCCGCCAGTTCGGCCACCGCCCGGCGCGCATCGAGAATTGCCGCCTGCCACCCCCTGGGGGCGAGTGCGTCTCCGGCCAGGCGCAGGAGCGGGTGCTCGGGCCAGCCGCCCGGCGCCGCCGGAAGGGAGCAGTCCAGCAGGACCTCGGCCTCCACCATCCGCCCACCGCCGCCGAAGCGGTGCTCGACGCGAACGCCGCCTTTGACCAGCCCCGTTACGTTGGAGTCGGTGAGGACTCGCACCCCCGCTCTTGCCAGGCGTTGGGCGGCGGGAACCAGGTCACCGGTCGGAGCAAGCTGCGAGCCGGCCAGCCGGTCGGGGGTGATCAAGGTCAATTCGGCCCCCGAGGCGAGCAGCGCGTCGATGACCGTCATCGCCCACGCCCCGCCGGTGGGGTCGAAAACGGCCACCTTGGCTCCGGATTCGGGCGGCGACAGGAGAGCCTGCGCCGGCGTGGCCGGCAGTGGCGCGCCTTCGATGCCCGCCGCGGCCAGCCGCCCCAGGTTCCACGGGCGGGGCGCATAAGTGGCGCCCGTGGCCACCAGGACGGGCCCACCGCCTTGCGCGGCGGCGAGGGCGGCGTCCGCATCCAGGCTGCAGGAGGTGGATATCTCCACCTTTGCGTCGGCGAGGGCTGTCAGGTAGTAGTCGAGCATGCGGGCCAGATTGGGATTGAGCCCGCGCTCGGCGAGCAACCGCAGCTCTCCGCCGGGATGATCCGAGGCGTCCCATAGCTGAACGTTCATGCCGAGGCGGGAGGCTTCCAGGGCCGCCTCCATCCCCGCGATCCCGGCTCCGGCGATCAGTAGCGGCGGCCTACGGGTCCCGGAGACGTGCCCCGCTCGGCCGACGCGGCGCGCGGCTTCGGCCTCATGCCCTGCGTCCGGGTTGAAGGCGCAGCTCACCACCGGGTTGCGAGGGTCACGCACTTGACATCCCTGGTTGCAGGCGACGCACGGCCTGGCTGGGCTGCCCTCGGCGAGCCGGTTCAGCGCTTCGGGGTCGGCGATTAGAGGGCGGGTGAGCTCGGCCAGCTGGACGGCGCCCCGCTCCAGCCTGGCCTCGGCCTCTCCCAGTCCGACGCGGCCGTCAAGCACCGCGAGCGGGACGGCAATGGCGCGCGCGCCCTTGAACTCCTCCACGGCCTCGTCCAGGAACCCGGTTCCGTCGTGAAAATCAGGGCAGGTCGAGTGCTGGGTGTAGATTGATCCGCGCTCGAGCACCAGGTAGTCGACGTATCCCTCCAGGCCGGCAAATATCCGGGCGGCGTGTGTGGGCAGGATTCCCGCCCAGGGCGCGAGCTCGTCCACACAGAGTCTGAGCCCCACTATCGCCTCGGGCACCTGCTCACGAACGGCCCCCAGAACCCTGGCCGCGAAGAGGGCGCGGTCCTCGCCCCAGCGATCCTGCCTCTGGTTGGTCAAAGGCGAGAGGAACTGGCGTATCAGGGAGTATTGACCGGCGTTGACCTCCACGCCGTCGCAGCCCACCGAAAGGGCCGCCTCCGCCGCGGAGGCGAAGTCGGCCACGATCTCCTCGATCCGCTCCTCCTCAAGCCGGCTGGAGATCTCGTTGGCGGTGGTCTCGGCGAAGGGGGACGGGGCCGAGAGCGCCTGGCGCGAGTAGGCCGACGAGCCCTGCCCCCCGGCATGGCCGAGGCCGGCCAACAGCAGCGAACCTTCTCGGTGGACCAGGGATGCCACCGCTCCGAGCGAGCCGGCGGCTGCAGGCAGAAGCGGAGCGTATTCGTAGGGCCAGTCGTCGGGGCTCACGGAGGCGGCTTCGCTCACCAACAGCGCCGCTCCTCCCGCCGCCCGCGCGGCGAGGTAGTCCCCGTAGGCGGGACGGAACCGTTCACGCCGGTTGAGGTTGCTGGGATGCGGGCCGAAGTACGCACGGCTCTTCAGGCCCCGGCCATGCAGGACCAGATCTGCCCGGAGCAGAGCCGAGTGTGGCCCGGTCGTCACCATCCGCCCCTAGCGGGCGGCCACGGCGTTGCGCCGTGGGCGTATTGAGACGACGGTGCCCACCGCATTGGCACCGCGCCCCATCACGCACTCCGGGTCCGGATCGGCCAGGGCGGCGCCGGTGTGGAACTTCGCGGCCATGCAGCCTCCTTGACAGGAGGCATAGGCGTCACAGCTGGAGCAGCCGGACGGTCCGGGCTCGGCCCGCAGGGCGGCGAAGAGCCCGGAGCTCCGCCAGATGCGGGAGAACTCCGTATCGCGGACGTTTCCGGCCTTGAAGTCGGGGTGGATTGTGAACGGGCAGGCATAAACATCGCCCACCGGATCCACCAGGCAGACCACTCTGCCGGCTCCGCACATGTTCAAGCCCGGCAGGGGATCGCCCAGCGGCGAGAGGTGGAAGAAGGAGTCGCCCGTCAGAACCTCGGGCCGGCCGGAGAGCCAGGCGAAAAGCTCCCGGTTTTGCTGTTCGGTGGGGCGCAGCGCGGAGTAGCTCAGCGCGCCGCGACCCGAGGGGCGCAGGCGCGTGACCCTGAGGGCGGCGCCGTGGCTCTTGGCCAAGGCCTCGAGCTCGTCGAGGTGGCCGATGTTGTGCCTGGTGGCCACGACCGAGATCTTGGGGTTGGCGAAGCCCGCGGCTGCGAGGTTGGCGAGCGCCGCGACGGCCTTGGCGAATGACCCCTCGCCGCGGACGTCGTCATTGGTGGCGGCGTCGTGCCCGTCGATGGACACCTGCACGTCCACGTAGTCCATGGCGGCAAGCCTCTCGGCGGCGTCGGCGTCGAGGAAGGTGCCGTTGGTGGAGAACTTGACCCCCACCCTGCGTGCGACGGCATGCTCGAGGATTTGGAAGAAGTCCCTGCGCATCATCGGCTCGCCCCCGCCGATGTTCACGTAGAAGATCCCCATCTCGGCGAACGCATCGATCAGCGAGAGTGCTTCGCCGGTGGTGAGCTCGCCGGGAGCCTTCGTCCCCGAGTCGGAGAGGCAGTGACGGCAGGCGAGATTGCAGCCGTAGGTGAGCTCCCAGGTCAGGCAGATTGGGGCGTCGAGCCCGGCGCGCAGCGCGGCGGCCAGGGAGTCATTCATTGCCCGGGCTCCCTGTGGCTTCGCTGACAAGTATCACTTGCTTGGCAGCCAAGGCATCGACCAGTTTGGTGAACTGATCGGGCCGCGTGCCCAGGGCCAGCTCCGCTTCTGCGCGGTCAATTCCGTCCTTCGCGAGCTCGGCCAGCCTCAGGGCGAGGCGCGACTTGATCAAGAAAAGGTCCCGGGTCGCAAAGTTGTAGCAAAGCGCCCCGAAGGACTCCGGCCTTACCGAGATCCGGGGGTTGAGTGACAGCCGTTCGTTGGCCAAGGCAGGCCCGGCTAGTAGACGCCGCACATGCCGTCGATGGAGACCTCCTCGATGACGAGGTCGTCCTC
>JAJZNF010000083.1 GCA_021847985.1 Actinomycetes bacterium
GAATACGCGGCTTCTCGCTGCTCCAAGAGCAGGCAGCGCTTGGGCGTGGAGGTGATCGACCTCTACCAGGTGCACTTCCCGAATCCCCTGGACCGCCTGAGCCGTCTGGCGGTCGCGCTGGACGGCCTGGTGGACCGGGGGATGGTGAAGTCGGTTGGGGTGTCCAACTTCTCGGTGGCGGCTTGGGACCGCCTCGGCCGCTTGTCCAGGTCGCCGATCGTCTCCAATCAGGTCCACTACTCGCTTCTCGAACGAGGGCCCGAGGCCGAGCATCTTCCCTATGCCCTTGCCAATTCCAAGGTGGTCATCGCCTACTCCCCGATCGAGCAAGGGGTGCTCTCGGGCAAGTACGGCCGCGCCAATCGTCCCCGTGACATTCGGCGCATGAACCGCCACTTCGCGCCGGACGCTCTGGAAAGAATGCAGCCGCTCTTGGCCGCGCTGGCCCGCGTCGCCAGGGCCCACGACGCCACTTCCGCGCAGATCGCCCTGGCCTGGGTCGTTTCCCATCCCAATGTGATCGCGATTCCCGGCGCGTCGTCCGTCGCTCAGCTCGAGGCCAACGCCGCGGCGGCCGACATAGAGCTTGGCCGGGAGGAACTGGCCGAGCTGGAGGCGGCATCGGACCTGTACCGCGATTCGGCAGGCAACCGGGCGCTGCGAGCCGTGCGTACGCGGATCGGAATTTGAGGGCGCCTCGCAGCGCTTAATCCTTGGGTGCCTCGGGCCGGTGCCGCTGGAATTGGAGAGCTGATGCCAAGGGATGCGGGCTTGCTCGGACGGCCGAGCGGATTCGCAGGGGAGAAGATTCGCAAGGAGCCGAGCGCGGGGACGCTGCGCGGCGGCTCCCAATGCCGATGAGCCCGGGCGGGCCGGTGGACCCGCAGCGAGGATGGGTTCGCCGCCTGGGGGCGGTCGTCCTGGCCCAACGCCTCTCGGTCGTCCTGGCCCTGGTAACGGCGGTGGTCGGAATGCTGGCCGGGGTGGTGGTGCCCCTCGTGGAGCGCGACATCATCGACCGGGTCATGGTTGCGCACCGTGGCACCGCAGGACCTTACGTCGCCCTCATCATCTCCATCGCGGTTGCCACCTTCGGGCTCTCCTTCCTGCGGCGCTACTTCGGTGGGCGCCTGGCCTTCGACGTCCAGCACGACCTGCGCGAGCAAATCTTCAGCCATCTACAGCGCCTCGATTTTGCCCGGCACGACGAGCTGCAGACCGGCCAACTGGTCTCCCGGGCCAACGCCGACATTGGCCTGGTCCAGGGCCTGCTCTCCTTTTTGCCGCTGATGATCGGCAACTTGGTGATGTTGGCCGTCTCGCTCGTGGTGATGTTCATCCTCTCTCCGGTTCTGGCGCTGGTCGAGACTCTGGCGCTGCCGCTGCTGGCGGTGGTCTCGGTGTCGCTCCGCTCCCGCGTCTTCCCGGCCAGCTACGACGCACAGCAGAAGGAGGGCCAGGTCGTAACCGTGGCCGAGGAGTCGATTGCCGGGGTCCGGGTGGTCAAGGGTTTTGGCCGGGAGAGGGCCCGGATCCGCAGCCTCGCGGCTGCGGCCCTGCGGCTCTTCCAGGCCCGGGTCCGTTTGATCAAGCTGCAGGCGGGCCTCAGCTCGACGCTCTCGGCCATCCCTGGGATTGTCCAGGCCCTGGTGCTGCTTATCGGTGGCTACCTCGCACTCCACGGCCACCTGACCGTAGGAACCTTCCTCGTTTTCTTCTCCTACATCACCCAGATGCAGGCCCCGGTGCGGCAGCTCAGCACGCTAATAGCGTTTTCGCAGCAAGCGCGGGCCGGCGCGGAGCGCATCTTCGAGTTGCTGGATGCCAATCCCCTGGTCACCGACCCGCCCGAGCCGCTTACCGAATTTCCCGCGGGGGATGTCGTCTTTTCCGGCGTCGACTTCGCCTACCAGCCCGGCCGAAAGGTCCTTGACGGGCTGGACCTGGTTGTCGAGGCGGGGCGGGCCACGGCGGTGGTCGGCCGGTCCGGTTCCGGGAAATCGACGCTTGCGCTTCTGCTCCCGCGCTTTTACGACGTGACCGGCGGCTCGGTGACCATCGGCGGCGTTGACATCCGCAGGTTAAGACTTTCCGATCTGCGTAGGAGGATCGGTGTTGTCTTCGAGGAGAGCTTCCTTTTCTCGGACACCATCGCCGCCAACATCGCCTACGGCAAGCCGGGTGCGGACCGAAGCGAGATCGAGCGCGCGGCGGAGATGGCAGGGGCCAAGGAGTTCATCGAGGCGCTGCCGGACGGATACGAGACGACCGTGGGTGAGGCGGGCATAACCCTCTCTGGCGGGCAACGGCAGCGTGTCGCCCTGGCCAGGGCGCTCATATCCGACCCGGAAATCCTGATCCTCGACGACGCCACCTCGGCGGTGGACGCCGTGACCGAATCGGCGATAAACGAGTCCATCAAGCGCTTTGCGCGTGAGCGGACGGTTCTTCTCATCGCGCACCGCCGTTCCACCTTGGAGCTTGCCGACACCGTGGTGGTGCTGGAGGGCGGCAAGGTGGCCGCCAAGGGTGCCCGGGATGAGGTCGCCCGGACCAGCCAGGCCTTCCGGGTCTTGATGGAGGGCGAGGGCGATGCACTTGCCGAGGAGGGCGACGGCCTGGCGGCGGTACCCTCGGTGCCCGGCCAGGACCGGGTCATTGCGGCGGCTCCCATGGCCATGCGCCACGGCGGTGGAGGCGGAGGCATGGGGGGCCCCATGGGGGCGGCGCTTTCGGCCACGCCCAAGCTGCTCGAGGAGCTGGCCCGCCTTCCCGAGGAGGACCGCCTTCCCGAAGTGGACGAGGCTGCGGTTACGTCGCCGGCCGAGTCCTTCTCCTTTGGGAGGTTCCTGCGGCCTTTCCGCCGGGGTCTGCTACTGGGTCTGGCCCTGTTGGCGGCTGACACCATCCTTTCCCTGGCCGGGCCATCACTGGTGCGCGCCGGAATCGATCGTGGGGTCGGGGCCAAGGCTCCGATGGTTGTGGTGCTCGTATCGGCCGTATACCTGCTGGTAGCTCTGGCCGACTGGCTGGTTGTGTGGACTCAGGCCAGGGTAACCGGTATCACCGCCGAGCGCGCCCTCTATGCGCTTCGTCTACGCATCTTCTCCCATCTGAGCCGGCTGGGAATGGACTACTACGAGAGCGAGATGAGCGGGCGCATCCTCACCAGGATGACCACCGACCCCGATGCGCTCTCCAACCTGCTGCAGAGCGGCATCACGAACGCCTTCGTCAACGTCCTCAGCTTCGTGGGCGTGGCCGGGGTGATGCTGGTGGCGAATACCAAGTTGACCTTTGCGGCGCTGTGGGTGCTTATCCCGCTGGCCGCGGCCACGGTCTGGTTCCAGCGGAGCTCCCAGCGCGCCTATCGCCTTGCCCGCGAGCGGGTGGCGGCAGTGAACGCAAACCTGGCCGAAGGACTCTCGGGGGTGAGGGTCACGCAGGCCTTTAGGCGCGAGAGCCGCAACACGCAGAAGTTCGCGGACCTAAGCCGGGGCTATCGCGACGCCAGGGTGCGGGCCCAGCGTCTCGTTGCGGTCTACTTTCCGTTCGTGCTTTTTCTCTCGGACGTGGCCTCCGCCTCGGTGCTGGGAGTGGGCGCCGGCCTGGTGGCGCGGCACCAGATAGAGGTGGGTGCGGTGATCGCCTTCACCCTCTACCTGGACCAACTCTTCTCTCCCATTCAGCAGCTTTCGCAGACTTTCGATCAGTGGCAGCAGGCGCAGGTCGCAATCAGCCAGGTCGGCAAACTAATGCGTACGCCGGTCAGCACCCCGGAGGACGAGTCTCCGCTGGATCCGGGGCGGATCGCCGGCAGGATCCGCTTCCGCGACGTCTCCTTCTCCTACACTGCCGGTGCTCCCCTGGCTTTGGACGGATTCGACTTCGAGTTCCGGCCCGGCGAGTCCGTCGCCCTGGTGGGCGAGACGGGAGCGGGCAAGACCACCGTGGTGAAGCTCCTGGCCCGCTTCTACGATCCCACAGGAGGTTCGGTCCTGGTGGACGGCCTGGACCTTCGCCGCCTGGACCTCGACGCCTATCGCCGCCAGGTTGCCTACGTTCCCCAGGAGCCCTTCCTCTTCTCGGCCAGCGTGGCGGAGAACATCGCCTTCGCGATTGACGGTGCCAGGGACGCCCAGATAGAGGGGGCCGCAGTGGCGGTCGGTGCGCAAGACTTCATCGCCAAGCTGCCTGGTGGTTACGATTATCAGGTGAGCGAGCGCGGCCGGGCGCTTTCGGCCGGGCAGCGCCAGCTCATAGCGCTTGCCCGCGCGTACCTGGTATCTCCCGCCCTCCTTCTCCTGGACGAGGCGACCGCCAACCTGGATCTGGCCACCGAACGGAAGGTGGCGGAGGCGATGCGGGTGGTGGCCGGCGGGCGAACCTCGGTCATGGTGGCCCATCGTCTGCCCAGCGCGGCCATGGCGGACCGGATCGTGGTCATGCGCCACGGGCACATCACCGAGGTGGGCTCTCACGCGCAGCTGATCGAGTCGGGTGGCCTGTATGCCGCGATGTGGGAGAGCTTCGGGACCGCTGCCACTTCCGTCGCCTAGACACGGAAACGAATTGCCCTGTTGTCCGGGGTTTACTACCTTTTGTTTGGCGGCCTATTCGGCCGGGAGGTGACGCCCTGCCCCCGGGGCGACGAGGCAAGGAGCCAAAATGGCGACTGAGGAGCAATCCGAGACGATGAGCGTCGAGGTCAACCTCGAGCTGCTGGAGGGATACCGTTTCGCGGTCAGTTTCGATCCCGGCGCCGAGCCTGAACTCTTCATGGACGAGCCCGTGCCCCTGGGTGACGGCAACGGCCCCAACGCCTCCCGCGTGCTGGCTTCGGCAGTGGCCAACTGTCTCTCGGCAAGCCTTCTCTTCTGCCTGCGCAAGGCGAGGGTGGACGTCAAAAGTTTGAAGACCACGGCGACCGCTACTCTCGTGAGAAACGAGAAGGGGCGCCTGCGCGTCGGCTCCATCAAGGTTTCCATAGACCCTGAGCTGGAGGGGGACATTTCTCGCCTTGGCCGCTGCCTGGACCTCTTCGAGGACTTCTGCGTGGTCACCGAAAGCGTGCGAAACGGGCTACCCATAGAGGTGGAAGTCCGCCAGCGCTAGGCGGAGTCATAGGTTCCGGCGTCGGAAGCCCTCCGAGGTCCGGCTAGGCCAGGCGCTATCTCCGCGCGAGGGTTCGGCGGTTCGCCACCGCATTCTGAGCCTGTTCCGCCGCCACATGGCGCGGCGTCGCCCGCGTCCGCGAAGCCAAATTCGGATTGCCGCTTGC
>JAJZNF010000052.1 GCA_021847985.1 Actinomycetes bacterium
TAAGCGCCTCCACCGCACCGCTACGGTCCTTGGCGATGTGCACCCGGTTCCCCGAGTAGACGGCCAGCGCCGCCGCGATGGCGTCTGTCTCGTCGTCTTTGCCTTTGGCACGGCGCAGCCCCTTGTCGGGATGGGTCACCTCAAAGACGGGGATCCCCTGCTTGGCGAAGTAGCGCGCCAGACCCGCGCCATAGCTCCCGGTGCACTCCACTCCCACCCGCTCCAGGTTTCCAAAACCCCGCATCCAGGCGATGAGGGAAAGGTACCCGTGCCGGGTGGTGGGGAACTGCTTGGTCGAGAGGACGTGGCCGTCCTTGTCGACAACGGCGGCCGCGTGCAGATCCTGATGGGTGTCCACCCCGCCGAAGACCTTTGTCTCCGGCGGTGCCATAATGGTCATGCCGACTCCTTTCCTGAGTTGGACTCGGAGCCAGCTTTGGCCGGTGGTGGACACGACAGTCACGGGGCAGGAGCCACGCTCTCATGAGGTCACAGCGCCGGTTGAGGCTGGCGCCTCGACCGGTTGGACCCAAGCGGCGGACATGTCCCAGGAATGGCAGCTTCGCCGATCGGTGTGCGGGTCACGACGCCAAGGTCCAACCGGTCTCCGGTCATTCTCACGCCGATCCGTGTGCGGGTCACGACGCTTGGTCCAACCGGTGCCACCATTCTGACTATCCGTGTGCTCGCCATCGACGGCGGCGGAATTCGTGGCGTGATCCCCACGATGGTCCTCGCCGAGCTGGAATCAAGGACGGGAATCGCGACATCGGCTCTCTTCGATCTGATTGCGGGAACCTCGATCGGAGGGATCATCACCTTGGGCCTTGCAACCCCGGCGCCCGATGGAACGCCGGCTTGGACCGCACGCGAGGTCATCGGCATGTTCGAACGCGCGTCGCACGAGATCTTCGTCCCGGCCGGGCACTCGGTGCTGCACGGGGTTCTGCACCATCGCTACGCCTCCGAGTACATAGAGGCAACGCTGATCCGCTACCTCGGGAATTCAAAGGTCTCCGATGCCTTGTGCGACGTGCTGCTCACCGCCTATGACTTGGATGCGAGAGAGCCATACTTCATCAACTCGATGGAGATAAAGGCGGGCCTCGAGCATGACGTACCCATGTGGGTTGCCGGGCGCGCAACCTCGGCGGCACCGACCTACTTCGAGCCCGCCCAGATTCTCGCGCCCGGGTCGCGAGTGATGCTCGACGGCGCCGTTTGCGCCAACAACCCGGCTATGTACGCCTTCGCGGAGGTGGTTAAGTACAAGCGATCCTTCGAGATGATGGTGGTCTCACTGGGCACCGGCTCATCGACACGGCCAATCGCTCACCATGAGGTTAAGGACTGGGGCCTGGCCCAGTGGGCGCGGCCGATTCTCCACGTCGTAATGGATGGCGCGAGCCACGTCGTCGACCGCCAGCTGCGCGAGATGCTCCCTGCGCACGCCTACTGGCGCCTGCAGGTTGACTTGACCCGCGCCTCCGAAGCCATGGACGACGCCTCGAGCGAAAACCTGGGTGATCTGATGGCCGAAGCCGAGAGGCTAATCAAATCCTCCGATCGGGAACTCGACGGGATTTGCGCAGCCTTGGCCTCCTGAACACCCGCCTCGCCAATCGAGCCGAAGCTCAAGTGCCGTGGGCCATTCCCTGCTGCCGACCGGGGATTCCGGAGCCGGTAAGCCGCCGCTAGTTCCTGCCGCCGCCTTGCTCACGGCGCATGCCGTGCCTGGCACCTGCGGGATTACTCCCCGCAGAAGACGGGGGCAACGGGGCGTCCTCCCTGATCAGCCCGCAGCGATGGCACTCCCAGCGCCGCGCGGGCGGATACGAGATAGCCCACCAATCATGAGTCGTCCAGCGGCAGACGAGCCGATTAAGCCATGCACGCACAGCTCCAATTTAGCGATGGCCGCGGCCCGCGGCCCGCCAGGATCCCGTGTCCCTCGGTTATCCGGCCATCCGGCCGGCCCTGCCCCGCGCAAGAGCGGCCGGATGGCGATCTGATCAGGCCGGCTGCGATGTCGCAACCGCCACGTCGTCGAAATAGATATCGAAGGTACGGCCGGAAGAGGTGTCGCCAAGCTGCAAAGTGGTGATCGGCGACAACCCCAGCTCCTGGGAGCTAAGCGCCAGTCCAGCAACCGGGGACCCGTCGAGGTAGGCTTTGACGGCTCCACCGCCGGCACTCATCGACACTTCCAGCGCCACCAGATGCCAGGTACCGGTGGTAAGCGGCGTAGCGCTGGTCGCGGTAACCCCGCCGACGTTGTTCCTCACCGCCAGCTTGCCCGTCGGACTGAGATATATGTTCACCATCGATGCGCCTGAGGAGCTCCTCAGGCCGAAGAGGTTGGCCGAGGTCGAGGCAGCGGCCAGGTAGATCCATGCCTGGCTCCAGACCCCGGCGTAGTACCCTCCGAGGCCCGCATAGGCAAAGGCCGGCGCACCGCTGCTAAGCGCCTCGGCGGCATAGCCGCCCGAATGCACCGTCGCCGACTCGATCGCCAGGGCACTCACCGTCTGGAACCGGGCCAGGCCGGCGTCTTCGAAGCCGTCGGAGAAGACGGTGCCCGCCGCCGGCGTCGAAACTGCCAGCGGCGCACCCGGTGTGGAGTTGCCCGCGGCATCCAGAGCAACGACCTGGTACTGGTAATGGCCACCAGGTGCAACACCGGTGTCAAGGCAGGAGACACCCGCTACCGTCGCCACCCTCACCCCGTCGCGGACCACCTGATACGCGAGGACGCCGAGGTTGTCACTCGACGGGCCCCACTCGAGAAGGACCGATCCCGAGGTGACCGAGGCGGTCTGCAAGCCCCCCGGAGGAGTGGGAGGATCGGTGTCCGCCGGCATGGCCACCGCCACCGCCGTGCTCGGCAGCGACCTGTTTCCGGCGAGGTCCAGCGCCTGCACCTGATAGGAGTAGGAGGACCCCGGGGCGAGATTCGTGTCCACAAAGCCGGTGGAGCCCGCCGGTACCATGGCGATGGAGAAACCGCCCCTGAACACCTGGTAGCCGAAAACGCCGAGGTTGTCAGTGGAAGCCGTCCAGCTGATCGATGCGGAGGTGGGAGTCCGGGCCACTGCAAACGGAGAGCCGGGGGTGGACGGAGGCTGCGAATCGGATACGCCCACGGTGGTCACGGCACTCGAAGCGGTATTTCCCGCCAGATCACGCGCCACGACCTGGTAAGTGAGGGAGATCCCCTTGGGCACCGGGTTGTCCAAAAAGCTTCGCGCCGACGGAACCACGGTGGCAAGGTAAAGGCCGTTGCGATAGACGTCGTAGGAGCTGACCCCGATGTTGTCCCCGGAGGCCGTCCAGGCGAGCCGGACCGTCGACGAACCCGACTGGGTGAAAGAAAGCGCGCCGGGAGCGGACGGGGCCAGCGTGTCTGCTCCGAAGTTGTAGGTGACCTGGTCAAAGATGGTGCCGGCCGCACTGATGGGCGTGACCGTCACGCTCGAGCCCGACACGGACACTCGCAGGAAGTTGTAGACCTGCGAATCACTCACAGGAACCGGGGCGCCGCCACACGCCGACCCCTTCCCATTGCTGTAGGACCAGCCGACCGCGTAGGCGTCGGTCGTCGAGCAGCGGGTGACCGGCTCGGCCACCCCTCCGCCACCGCCGGTCACATAGCTGGTCACGCCTCCCGGGACGGCAACATTGCGTTGATAGATGTGCGCATGGCCGCTGAATGCGAGCTCGACGCCGTTGTCATGGAGAAGTTGCTCGAGGCTGAACGCGCTCGCAGGGGTGTTGTCCAAGTAGCCGTCGTTTGGCTGTGTCCCGTCATCGGAATAGAGCGGGAAGTGGAAGAACGCAAACTTCAGACCACCCGGGTGCGCGGCGAGATCGCGAGCCAGCCACTGGTACTCGGCCGAGGTCACCGTCCAGTGCGCATCGTGGTCGACCTGGTATATGGCACAGTACTTGCCGCACGCGCCGCCGCTCGCCTTCCCGACGTTGGTGTTGCCCCAGGATGCCTCCAACATATAGAAGCGGACCCCGCCGGTGGAGAAGGCGTAGGCGGTGGTCGGATAACTCATCGGCTTGGAACCGTCGATGGACGGATAGCTCACCATCGAGTACGTGCCACCCGAGGCGGCGGCCGAGATGTCCTCGGGCCAGACGGCCAAGGAGGTCGCGTTCATCCCGTGGTTCCCGTCGGTCTGCATCAGGGGAATGGTCTCACCGGGGGTCGCCCAGTACTCGGGAGCGAAGACCGCGCTCACGTTCGCGCCGGTCTGATATAGGTCGCCGTAGTTGGACTGGCTGCCCCCCTTGTAGGCGGTGTCGCCCACCGAGATGGCGAAGCGGGCCGCGCTGCCCGCAATTTCGGCGTCTATGGCGGCCTGGTTCCGATTAACCGATCCGTCGTTCACGCCGCTGTTGGTGGTGTCGCCCCAATCCCCGAGAACATCGAAAGTGAACGGCTGGGTGCCATTGGCCGGCTGCAGCGTGGTGAACTCCGGCGAAGGATTCGCGGCGAGAAAGTCGACCGGAGCCGAGCCCGCCGAAAGAATCCGGTAGCAGTAGGTGGTGTTCGGGCTCAAACCCGAAAGGCGGACGTCGTTCATGTACTCCCGGACGGATCCGACGGTGACCGGGTTGCCAAGCTTTGCCGACATCGCGGTGTTGGCGTCGCAGGCGCCTGGCGGCCCGTACTCCACCACCCCCCGGTATTGGCTAGCCGTTGCCCAGCTCACCTGAACACCGCTCTGGGTCAGGTCGCTAAGGTACGGGGCTCTGGTCAGCTCAGAGCTGACCCCCGCAACCACAGAAGCGCCCGCGGTCACCGGCGACGCAAGCACGGAGAGCGCCAAGGCGCCGGCGCCCACCACAGCGGCCAGCCTGTGTGCCGTCCGCGATGAGGGCACCCGGCTTCCGCTTGCCGCAACGGTCCACCATCTCGCCGATCGATTCATCCGGCACCTCCTAGCTGACCTGTCCCCCCGTTGTGGGGGATCAGCCCCTCACGGTTGGTACGAAACTCGTAGTGCATGCGGCCCGGGCGCCCAGCATGGCGACCTCCGTCTGGAGCCGGACATCCCTGCCCACCTCCGAGAATGGGATCGGCACCGCGACGTAGATCCGGCCGCCGGGTGCGCTCTTGGCGTAGCTCCAGACCGGCGATCCGGAAACCTTGGTGAGGCGCACCTGCGCGCCCGGCGCGCTGGACACGACCACCGTCGCCGAGGCGCCGCCCGCCGTCACCGACTCCGCGATCTCCACCACTGCGCAG
>JAJZNF010000035.1 GCA_021847985.1 Actinomycetes bacterium
GGCGGCATGGGCGGCGACACCGGCACGCTGCAGGCGCTTCTCACAGAGCTGTCGGGCCTGAAGAAGCCGCGAGGGTTCTTCAATCGGACGGTGCGTCGGTCCCTGGGCCTCAAGCCCAAAGCTCCGCCCAAGTACCGCATCCTGGTGATCATGGCGACCAACATGCCCGACTCGCTCGACCCGGCGCTGCTGCGCCCGGGGCGAATCGACCGGATCTACCGAGTGGGCTACCCTTCCAAGGCCGGCCGCATCCGAACTTACAAGGGTTACCTCGGCAAGGTTTCCCATGCCCTTACCGAGGACCAGGTGGACCGGCTGGCAACAATAACCCCGTATGCGACCGGCGCCACCATAAAAGACTTGGTGAACGAGTCCCTAATCATCGCCATTCGGGATGGGCGCGACATCGTCACTTGGCGCGACGTGATACGTGCAAAGCAGCTGAAGGCGTTCGGCCCGCCTGACGACGTCGAGTACATCGAGCGGGAACGCCACGCCGTGGCCGTCCACGAGGCTTGTCACGCCGTGGCTTCGGCAAAGGTGCGCAATCGCATGGCAATCGACATCGCCACCATTGAGAAGGCATCCAACTTCCTTGGTGTGGTGGCCTCTATTCCTACCGAGGACCTCTTCACCAAGTGGCGGTCCGAGTACGAGGTCGACATCATGTCCGCGCTTGCCTCACTGGCCGGTGAGAGGCTTTTCTTCGAGGGGGACAATTCCTCGGGAGTCTCCGGCGACCTGGAGGCGGCGACGGCAGTGGCCACCATGATGGAGGGCTACTGGGGCATGGGATCCACCATCTCCTCGCACGCCGTTGCCCAGCGCACCGGAACCGGGCCATCGCGCCCCACCGGCCGGGGGCCCGGTGGTCGCCGTGACGAAAAGCCAGTGCCACAGGTCCTTTCCGACCGCATCGAGGCCAAGCTGGACGAGTTGTACCGCCGAGTCAGGGATCTGCTGGAGGACAACAGATCCAACGTGCTGGCGGTGGCGCATGCGCTGGAGACCTACAAGACCGTCACCGGCGAGGATATAACCGCGATAATCGACCGCCATCAAGGGCCAATCGTGGACGGCCGGGCCTACGACGACCCTGTGTTCATGGCTGAAATTGAGCGGTACCACCTGTCCGTCGTCGAGGCGCATCGACAGCATCGCCCGGTGGCGACCCCGCTGCCCGAGGCGCCGCTCGGCTTCCGTACGGGAGCAGTTGCGGCCCAGGCCGAGCTCACAACCGGCGAGCTTGCCTTGGACTCCGGCCTTCCCATGTCGGCGAACGACGATGAGTGACGAGATCGGCGCGCAAACTGGCGCGGCACTAGCAAGGAGTATTTGATTGGCGGACGTGTTTTTCCCGCGGCTCTCGACCACCGAGGACGCCTACAAGCCCACGACGGGCTGGTCGGTGCTGCACCTGTTCTGCGACGCCGGGGCGTCGCTGGATGCGGCGGCGGTGGCGGCCGCCTGCAAGGCGGCAATCGAAGATGGCTATCAGGTCATCCCCTTCACCCTGCTCGGCCATAAGGCGCGAGTTGGTTTCCTGGGCTTGGGTGAGAGTTTTGTGCGGCTGCGGGAGTGGCAGAGGGACATTGAGCGCTCGGGCCTGGTGGTCGTTGACTCGTATGTCTCGATCACCGAGGTATCGGAGTACGCCGCCGGGATGCCTGCCGAGAGGAAGGAGCCTCGCCTGCATCCGGTGCTGCCGCCTGCGGGCATGTACAACGTTTGCTTCTATGGGATGTCCAAGCGCCGCGAGAACGGGGCGAACTGGTACAGGCTCCCATATGAGGAGCGCGAGCAGCTTATGTATGCGCATGGGAAGTCGGGCCGCGCCTTTGCCGGCCGGGTCGTGCAGCTGGTCACCGGATCGACGGGCGTTGACGACTACGAGTGGGGTGTGACTCTTTTCGCGGCTCACCCCGATGATCTCAAGTCGGTCGTCTATACGATGCGCTTCGACGAGGCCTCCGCGATCTATGGGGATTTCGGTCCCTTCTACACCGGCATGATTGGCGATGTGGAATCGGTCCTGGAGGCGTCCTTCTGAAGCTATTTCCCGTTCGCGGGTTAGGTTCTCACTGATGGATTTCGAGCTCGAGAACGCAGTTGCGAAGCTGGAGGATGTGCTCGCCGGGTTCAAGGCCGTGGTGGTGGGATTTTCGGGTGGCGTCGACTCAACCTACCTGGCCGCCGTCGCTGCGCGGGTGTTGCCCGGGCGGACCCTGGCCGTGACCGCGGACTCGCCATCTTTGCCACGCGACGAGTTCGACGAGTGCGAAAAGTTGGCCGCGGAGCTGGGAATCCAGCACCGGGTGGTTGCCACCACGGAGTTCTCCAACGACGAGTACCTCAAGAATGACGGGCTCCGCTGTTTCTACTGCAAGAGCGAACTCATGGAGGCCCTGGTCCCGATTGCGGACGAGCACGAGGCGGTCGTGGTGCTCGGAGTCAACGCCTCGGATCAAGGGGATTATCGGCCCGGACAGAGCGCCGCGGCCCGAGCCGGAGGGCGCTTTCCTCTGCTCGAGGCGGGTATGACCAAAGAGATGATCCGCGAGCACGCGCGCGCCTTGGGGCTGCCCAACTGGGACAAGGCTCAGGCGGCGTGCCTGTCCTCCCGAGTTCCGTATGGCACTCCCATCACCCTGGAGACCCTTTCCCGTGTGGAACGGGCGGAACGGTACCTGCGCTCGGTCGGCTTCAAGGAAATCCGGGTTCGGGACTACGGCGAGACGGCCAGGATCGAGGTCGGCCGTGGCGAGCTTTTGGCCTGTGCCGAGATGGCCTCCGAGGTCGATGACGAACTGCGTCGGATCGGCTACAGCTACGTGACTTTGGACCTCGCCGGCTTCACCTCAGGGAACATGAACCGCTCGCTGGCCCGAAGGCCCCGCGCCTAGCCTCCGAGGGCCAGTTATTTGGGCTTAGGATTGGGGACATGGCACAGATGCGAGTCAAGCTGATATACCCTCCCGGCCTGGTGACCAAGCCCATAATCGCGGTGCTGGCCAAGGACCACAACGTCTTGGCAAACATTCGCCGGGCCAGCGTGGATGAGGGGACCGGATGGCTCGTATGCGAGCTGGAAGGCGAGCCTGAGGACCTCAAGTCCGGGATTCGGTGGCTGGAGGAGTCTGGCGTGGAGGTCGAGTCGCTGGGAGACGTTGTCGAATCGTAGATCGGGAGGCGGATCAGCCGCGGCGTGCGCGCATTCGCGATCCGCTCAGGCGCTCCCACTTCATGCGGAAACTTACGCGCCGCCGAGTCGGCTCGAAGAACATGCAGCCGCCTCCGCAACGCTTTGCTTCAAGGCCGCAGTTACTCCCGTTCCTCGCCAGATGCCGACAACGACCCTCACCCATAGGCCAATGGTAGGCATGGGAAAGGGAAGAAAACTTAGGGTAATTAGTCCCGTCGATGAAAGGTCACCTAAATGGAGATCGCAAGAAGCACCTTGCTGAGGTGGGCCGAGACGCTGGCTGGCTCCGCGGTCACGGGGATGGGCTTTACCAAGAGCCTGTACGAGCGAGAGCGGTTCGAAGAGATCATGCACGTTGCGGCAGAGATCCGCAGCGCGGCGGCAATTGCCGGGATCGGCTTCGAGGATGGTGCTTCGGCTGACGACATCGTTGAATTCTGGCGCTCGACCATCGGTGAAGGGATTCCCGGATACGTGACGCCCAAAAGCACCGTGGCCGCGGTGGTCGGAAACGACGATGGGGAGATCCTGCTGGTTCAACGCGCCGATTCGGGCATTTGGCTTTACCCAACGGGCTGGGCCGACGTCGGCTACTCCCCCGCCGAGGTCGCGGTCAAAGAGGTTCGGGAAGAGACAGGGATCGAAGTCGAGCCGGTCAGGCTGCTCGGGGTCTACGATGGCCTGCGCCGCGGCTTCACGGCGGTACCGCTGTATTCCATGATGTTCTATTGCAAAGCGCTAGGGGGCACGCTCAAGGCGCATCCCCTGGAGTGCAGGGACGTTGGCTGGTTTTCGCGTGACCATCTGCCTGAGCCGATGATCAGGCCCGAGCGTTGGACTCCGATGGCTTTTCGCGCCATAGACGGGTTCGACGGCCCGACCTATTTCGACCCGGTTCGCGAGCCGCTTTGGTCCCAGGAAGGCGCCTGAGGACTCAGTCGATGTCGCGTCGTATCTGGCGGAGGTAGTCCTCGGCCTCTTCGGCCAGATCGGTGGCGAGCCCGCTCGGATCGGTGGAGACGTACTCCTCGAGCCCGATGGCCTCATCCTCATCTTCCTCGCTCTCGAAGCGGGAGAGATAGCTGAACACCTCGTCGTCCGACTCCATGATCTTGGTGATGGCGTCTTCGTACTCGGCGACCGCGGCATCAAATTCGCCGGCGTCGAGATCGAGCTTGAAGAGCTCGCTCACCTTGGCGACCAAAGACTGCGCTGCCTTGGGCGAAGGCGTTTGAGCCAGATAGTGTGGGACGCTCGACCAGGCGATGGCAAGGGGTATGCCCAGATTCTCGAGTTCGACCTGGACGCTGCCCATGATGGTCGTGGGACCCGTGTAGTGGTCCGGCATCAGGCCGAGCGAGCGCATCAGGCGCGGCGTATTGGACCGAACGGTCGTCTCGGCGGCGACGTTGTGAGGCGCATGGACGATCTGTCCGCCAAGGAAAATGACCTCATCGGGGTTGACGCTCCGAATCGCTTCGACCACGAGCGCGCTGTAGCTGCGCCAGCCCACACGCGGTTCGAGGAAGCTCATCAGGGCTACTTCGCGCCCGCTCGGCTTGTCCCGGCCAAGATAGATGTCGATAGTCGGCCAGTCGAGGATGCGCTGGGAACCCGACTGTGAGACGAAGGGGCGGGCCTCGTCGTAGCTGACGTAGGCGTCGACGTCGATCTCGGCGATCTTCTCAGCGTCAAAAGCGTCACGCATGAAGCTGAGTGCCAGAAATCCCGACCGCGCAGGGTCGTCCTCACCGTCGAAAACCGCAATGAGCAGGGGCCGTACTGGTTTGGGAGGGCGACGTGCGAACCAGCGGATCTCAGCCATACATACCACCTTAGCGCGGTGCGAAGAGGGGTCTGGAGAAACGCCGGGCATTCGCTCGCACCTTGTCCGCGACCTGCTCCGGCTCAGTGATCACGCTGCAGGCGGAGGCCCAGCGAGGTGACCGGCTCATCCTGGTAGCCAAGG
>JAJZNF010000333.1 GCA_021847985.1 Actinomycetes bacterium
ACCAGAGACCTATCAGCTACATGGACTGCCGGCAGGCGGAGAGGCCGTCAAAGATGGACGTCGTTGGCTGCTTGAAGCGATTCATCGCACGTGAAGTGCTCCACGACCTGGTCAACGACATCGCCAGTAGAGCGGCTTGACATCTATAGGACCGTCCTGGGCAACCCCTGACAACCGAGCCGACAACGGTTTACATCGCCTTAACAAAGCCGACACCCGCCCGAAACACAGCCACCGTAGCTTGGCTCACCAAGTTGCAAATACCAGGAGGTAGCACTTCATGCTAAGCCCATACGCGTCGTGGCTAAGTCCAGGTGATAACACCTGGCAGCTTGTTGCCGCGACTCTCGTAGGACTGATGAGTATTCCCGGCATCGCGGTTCTATATGGCGGGATCGTCCACAAGAAATGGGTCGTCAACACGATGACCATGGCATTTACGGCCTTTGCTTCCGTCCTGATCGTATGGGTCCTCTGGGCCTTCAAGATGAGTTTCGGGAGTCCAATCAACCTCGGTCCAGGTTTCTTACAGCAGTTCATAGGTCACCCTGGCCCGGTGATCGACCATCTCGGTGAACAGCTTCAGGCAAATATTCCGCTTGTGAGCGGGATCGGCGGCATGCCTAAATTCCGGTTCCCGAACTCGACACTCGTATATTTCCAGTTCGTTTTCGCAGCAATCACGCCGCTTCTATTCCTAGGCAGCGTGCTCGGACGGATGAGCTTCAAGGCTTGGGCGATTTTCGTTCCGCTTTGGACGACGTTCATCTACTCCGTCAACGCGTTTCTCATCTGGGGCGGAGGATTTTTCGCCGCCAAGGGCGCAGTGGACTACTCCGGTGGATACGTCATCCACTTGGCGGCCGGAGTATCCGGCTTCGTGGCCGCAGCCGTCATCGGACCTAGGCTCAGGCGCGACCGGGAGCAAGCTTCACCGACCAATCTGCTGTTGGTGGCCGTAGGCGCTGGAATCCTGTGGCTGGGATGGAACGGATTCAATGGTGGCGACCCCTACTTCGCCGGTGCCGACGCGGCAGCCGCCGTCTTGAACACCAACCTTGCGACAGCCACCGCCCTGCTCACCTGGGTTTTCATGGATATGTTCTCCAAGCACCGCCGACCCACCTTCCTCGGCGCCATCAATGGAATGATCGTCGGACTTGTGGGTATCACGCCAGCCGCAGGTTACGTAAACGGATGGGGCGCGCTGGCCATCGGCTTCATCGGCTCCTTCGTGGTCTGGTTTTCCTTCAACAAGCTTTCGACCAAGTGGATCTTCGCAAAGGTCGACGACGCACTGGGGGTAGTCCACACCCACGGAGTCGCCGGGCTGCTGGGGGGCATAATGACAGGCCTCTTCGCGGACCCCAAGATGATCGTCTACCTTGGCCTTGGAAAAGCGTCGAACGTCAGCGTAAAGGGGCTTTTCTACGGTCATCCGTGGCAGGTCGTACTTCAGCTTATGGCTGGCCTCTGGGTCATCGGCTACAGCGGGCTCGGAACGTTCGTCTTACTCAAGATCGTGAAGCTGATCACGCCGCTCCGCTTCCCGGACGACATCCTCGAGATCGGAGACCTGGCGATCCACGGAGAGCAGGTCGAACCCACCGAAACGGCAACCCGGGCCCTCGGCTCAATGCACAGCGCCGAGTGACGGCCTCCTCCCGCTAGGCACCAAGCCTGGCCATAACACCAGACCCCCTCACCAAGCGGCCCGGACGTACAAAGTCCGGGCCGCTTGGCCGTTCCGGCGCGAAGCAAGAATTACGAACTCTCCAAGTTGGAGATGTAGGAACCGTTTAGGTGCCTCACAAGCGATTCACAATATCTAATAGCAGAGTATTCCTGCAAAGAGCCAAGCGAAAGAGCGAGTGGGCCAGCCGGAACTTCGGCCAACGGCCCTGAGAGGAGCGAAGATGTGGTACGGAAGAGGTTATGACGTCTTCCCGTTCGGCATGATCTTCGGAATGCTTTTCTTCCTGATCATCGTCGGGATTCTCGTCTACCTGATATTCGGGATATCTCGCGATCGCGGTTCCCACGCGGCGGCGCCGCCTGCCCCCGAGGCAAAGTCGATCCTGGATCGGCGCTTCGCGCAGGGCGACATAACCCGCGAGCAATACGAGGAGGCCCTCGGAGTTCTCGGCTACCACCCGCCAAAGAAATAGGCGGGCGGGGCCAAAAAGCCCCCACCCAACGACAGGGCGCGAGCCGGCCGTACACCCCTTCGGTCGGTTCGCTCCCGTCGGAAGTTTCCCCCAACCCCGATTACACCCGGGCCCATGGCCCGGGTGTTTTCGGTCTTAATGCAGCTTGGGATAGGCTCTAGCCGGAAAAGAGAGGGAGCTGCGATGACAAACGCTACGGCCGAGAAGGTCGACTTCTACTTCGACCCCGCATGTCCGTGGACGTATCTGGCGTCAAGGTGGATCCGCAAGGTGAGCGCCGCCAAAGGTATCGACGTGCGCTATCAGCCGTTCTCTCTGCTGATCAAGAACCGGCCGCTTGGCATCCCCGACATGTATCGCGCCGGCGTCGAGTACGGACTCCGTGTGCTCAGGATCGTCGCCGCAATCGGTGACTCGCTGGACCCAGACAAGGCGAACCACGTGACAGCAGAACTCTACGCGCGCGTCGGCGACGCCTACCATCAGCAAGGGCTCGGCCACTCGTTCGACTATCTGCCCGTTCTCGAGGAGCTCGGGGTAGCCGACTTCGCAGGCGCGGCGTCGGACGACAGCTGGGACGTTCCGATCGAGAAGTCGATGGAGCGCGCCCTGGAATTGGCGGGCGAAGACGTCGGTGTGCCGATCGTGGCCGTCGAGTCGGCAGGGTCAGTGCAGGGCTTCTTCGGCCCGATCCTTTGCCGCATCCCAAGCGACGAGGAGGCGGTCGAGCTGTACGAGCACTTCGCTGGTCTCGCCAAGTTGGGGTGCTTCTTCGAGCTCAAGCGGAAGAAGGCATCCGGGCCCAGCTTCGCATGACCCCCGGCAGGCGCGTCAAACCTGCGCCGGAAGATCCATCCTCACGGCATCTCCCCAGAGGCGCTCGAGCGAGTAGTAGCTGCGCGTGTCGGGCAGGAAGATGTGGACCACGAAGTCCACATAGTCGATAAGCACCCAGCTCATGTCTCCCAGACCCTCAACGGAGCGGGGCGACACGCCGAAAGCCTCTTTGACCTTGGCCTCCACCTCCTCCGCTATCGTCTTGATCTGCCTGGAGTTGTTCCCGGTACAGATGATGAAGAAATCGGTGAGTGGGGTGACCTCCGTCAGGTCCAGCACCACCAGATCCTCGCCCTTCTTGTCGAGAATTGCGTCCGCCGCTACCCTGACAAGGGTCTCGGTCGCCGGGGTGCCGGTAGAGATTTCGGTTTTCAAACAGCCTCCGCAAGTCGTTGAGCCTGCTCCAATTCTACCAGGGGCTCTCGCCCGCATATCACTCCGGGCTGCTGATCTGGGAACCCTCCAAATACAGGCCGGACCTGTGTATGAAGTCGATCGTCTCCCTCGTCAGCAGGAAGTCGAGGGGGCGGTTTTCCCGCACCCGTGCCCTGATGTCGGTGGAGGAGATGTCTATCGCCGGCACCTCGACAAAAAGAGTCCTCCAACCCGCCAGCTCCTCTGCCGCCACACTGGTCCCCGGCCTGTTCACCACTATCAGGGTCACCATCTCCGAGAGCCGCTCGGAGCGCTCCCAGGACGCGAGGCCACGCGCCGCATCGGCGCCTACGATAAGGAATATCTCCGCCTCGGGGTAGCGCTCGCTCGTCTCACGCACGGTGTCGATGGTGTAGCTCTTCCCGCCTCGGCGAATCTCTATGTCGGAGGCCTCGAGCCCTTGAACGCCGTCGATGGAGGCTTTGAGCAGGGCAAAGCGCACCCAAGCCGGAGAGATCGCGCGCGTTCGTTCCTTCTGCCAGGGGACGTTCGCCACCACCATGAGGACCTTGTCCAGGGACGCTCCGTGCATGGCGTTGACCACCGCCACCAGGTGGCCGACGTGCACGGGGTCAAAGGTTCCCCCAAAGATTCCTATCCGCTTTGGGGCCGAGACTTCGTCCCGGGTGCTCAACGCCCCGCCATCCTGGAGACGACCGGCGCGAAATCCTCGAGCTCGGCCTGGTGAACGACCCAGTAGGAGAAGCCGAAGCGCTCGCGGCGCGCCTCGATCGTCTCGGCCACCTGTTGGACATTGCCCGCCAACACGATGGGGACCTCAAGCGCCTCGTCGGCCGTCAGTCCGAAGGCGGGAGCCATCGAGGCCACCCAATCGCGCGCATCCGAAGACACTCTCGCTACGAAAGTCAGGCACTGCAGCTCGATGTCGCCGAAACGCTCGCCAGCCGCCTCTTTGACCCAGGCGATACGCCGATCGAATGCGTCCGGACCCACCTCGGCCACGAGCTCGGGACCTACAGCCCCGCTGGCCAGGTTGACGTTGACCCCGACCACGTCGGCAAGTCGGGCCGCAAGGTTCAGCATCTTGCGCCCGCCGCCGCCCACGATCAGCCGAGGCGGATGCGCCTGGCTGGTCGGCTGTAGGCGGGCGTCCGCCACACGGTAATGCCTCCCGTCGAAGGAGCAGCTCCGCTCGGCAAACAGCGCGCCGAGCATCTTGAGCGCCTCCTCGAGCCGGTCTATGCGCACGCCGGCCGAATCCATTGCCATCCCGCTCGCCTGATAGTCGGAGGTCATCCACCCGGCACCGAGGCCGAACTCCACGCGACCGTCGCTCAGCTCGTGCAGTGTCGCCAGCTCCTGGGCTAGCAGCAGTGGATGCCGGTAATCGTTGCAGAAAACCAGCCCGCCCAGGGATATCCTCTCTGTGGCCGCGGCCATCACGGCCAGAGCCGTGATCGGCGACCACTGGTCCGCGGAAAGATGGTCCGGAACGAAGACCGCCGAATAGCCAAGGTCCTCGGCTCGACGCGCGAGATCGGCCAGCTGCCGAGGGCTCTGCGTGAGCGTCGACACCTGGACGGCGAACCTGAATTGACGCACCGGCATTCACCCTTCCGAAGGTTTCCGCCTTATCCTATAAGTAACAGAGAAGCTGGACTCTTACAGGTCCGGCCCCGACCACGCCCAG
>JAJZNF010000072.1 GCA_021847985.1 Actinomycetes bacterium
GCTCGAATCCCGGCACCAAGGTCATTCCGATCCCATCCTTACTCACCATCGATATTCCTGGCTGAAATTGTAGCACATGGTGGGCAAGTGGGCATTACCCACTGACTCTCCCCGCCCTCCGCCCAATCCGAGTTACCCACTCACCGGCGAGAGGAGGACTGTGAAGGTGAGATCGAGCGGAATTCCCCCTGTGTCCAATTCTGGGGTGATAGCGCGGTTTCGATCTCGGATTCGCAGCTGCAACCCAGCATTGGGCACAGGGGGGCTGGAGGGCAAAGGGCTGGTGACGCCAACAGGGGCAGCGCCTCACAGCCTACGGAGTCGACCCGTAGCTACCGAAATCCCTATCCTTGGCCAACCAAGAGACTCCTACTCGTCAACCGAACGCTCACATCAACACCCGCCGATTGCACACCCAGGGACTTCCGCTACACAAACCCTGAGCGCGCCGACAAGCCCCTGCGCCGCCATCAGTGCACCCCCACAGTCCCAAGTAGCGTACCCTCGTCAACTGTGAAAACTCGGTTACACATTTTACAGCGCGTGTGTTATAATGCTAGTCGAGGAAACCGTAATGGGAGTGCAGCGTCGACGCGGCGCGCAGAGGGGGCAGGGATTTGCAGAGTATGCGTTTATCCTTGCGCTGATAGCGATGGTGGTGCTGTCAGTCGTTAGTGTTGTCGGGAAACACACCAAACAGTCACTAGAGCCGCTCCCAGTAGCCTTGACTCCTGGGAGTACCTACTCTGCGTCGGCTGGGTACTTGATCCCTCCAGCCAGCTCGGGTTCAGGCGATTTCTTTCCCCAAGGAGAGTTTCCCAATGGCGTGTGGTTTTCCCCCGCGGCGCAATGCTATCCTACCGGCTTAAGCCCAATCGCCATAAGCGCCGCCATGCAGCCGTATGTGGATAATGGATATTCCGCCATGGCGTTGTCGGGGTCGAATGCACAGGCCTGCGAATGGCAGGGCATAAACCTACCCGCGAGCATTCAGAACGGCGGCACGTTCACTCTCTCGCTGGACATAAAGACCGAGGGGCCATTGAGCGCCGGGCCGCAGATATGGGTGAAGTGTTTCCAGTCTGGAGGTGGCGTCTCTCTGCTTCCTCTCTCATTTAGTCCTCAGCTTAATAATATAGCTCATTGGACGAACTTTGTCTCAACTGTCACCGTGCCATCAGGGGGATGCACAAGTGGTACACAGATAGGACTACAATCGGGTCAGACCGATGGAGGTCCACCAGCTGTTAACGCCTACGCAAATATCCAAATGTTCCTAGGGCAAGTGCCGTAAGTGCGACCGAATGCCTTCGCACTCACTGGCATGGTGGCCATCTCCTTCACACGGCGGGCACGCGTGTCAGCCCACGTCTTCTTGTGCAGTTCCTTGGTCTAGGGATGGCGAACGTGGTGCAGCCCAATGGCATCGCGCAGGATGCCAACGAGGCGCGTGTCGGTCAGGACCGTGCCGCTCTCCGCCGCCGTGATCGCTTCAGGGAGAGAGTCCTCGACCCGCTTCCAGACCAACTCGGTGGCAACACTGTCGACCCTCACAAAGTTGGTGACGTATCCGACTCCTCCCGCGCCCATGAGCCTGGTCTTCCCCGTCACGACGTCACAGCGCCTCAACTGCCGGCCGGCCCTGGGATCGACCACCTCGGTGAAGCGGCGCAGGATGGTCTCCGAGATGACGTGCTGCCGCGGCACGGGCGGCAGGGTGTCTGAGCCCGCTGCCCGCGTCTTGACCACCAGCTCGGCGAGGCCCGCCATGCCGGGACTGTCCGCGCCCAGGGCTTCGTGGATGCCTGCCAGGCGCTGCTGCACGTAGTCGGGCCCGGCGCCGAGGATCTGGAGCAATGTTCCGGCACGAGCCAGACCGCGATCGGCCGCGAGCCACGGCAGGATCATCTGTATGGCGGGGGAAGCGGCGCGAGGGGCACGCTCAGACGTCGCCGTATTGTGCCCGCAGGGACACCATCTCCTGCGGATCTCCGGCGAGCCCCTTGCGCACGAGCTCGAGTCCGACAGACTCGACGTCACGGTGCATGTAGCCGGAGGCCGGCGCGGAGAACCGCGGAGCCGCCTCGTTGCAGTCACGGTGGCTCGTCACGGCGCAGCCCAGGAGACGGGATCGCGGCGGGAATCGACCACAGCAACGTCGATCCGGGGGATCCACCAAGGGTCGAGAAGGCTAAGGTCGGAGCGGTGCTCGCAGTGTCCGCTGCCCTGGAATCGCGGAGCGATCTCGTACACAAAGAGCCCAGGGTGTGCGAGATCCGCATCAGGAGGGATCGGGGCCACATAGACGGTGAGGCCGAGGAAGTGAGCGAGGCGAATGACGTCCCCGACCTTCGGTGCCTGCTGGAAGGACTGTCCCTCGCCTGAGTCCAGTGCCCATCCCATCAGATCGCAGAACGCATCCCGCACACAGTAGAAATCACCCCCCGGGAAGACGGGAAGCCTCGAGACAGATGGAAGACCAGTCGACCACTCAAAGCCCGCGAAGCGGTTACGTGGGCACCGCCACATGGCACGCCATCATAGCCCTTCGAGACATCCACGGAAGGCCCCGTCGAGGCAGGTCAACGGTGCCGGGGCTGGAGCCCCGGTAGTTTGGTTTACCCAGAGTCTTGCGTGGGGTCAATCAGCCCGACGAATATGCTGCTCAACTGTGTCCCGGTTCGCCACTGTTGGAGAAAAGCGGGGGCTTGGAGCAGAGATCGAATCAATGGGAAGCCCACTACCACAAGGATCCCGGACTGCGCCGCTCGCGTCGGCCAGTGCTGGTCCACCTCGATCTTGTTGAGAAAGACGTTGCCCTGAGCATCTACTATCTGGTGGTCGGTCTGTCCCCTTCTGAACTGCCAACCACTTAGCACCACCTTCCGCGAAGCTTTTCTGGGCATCTTGGGCTCTTCGCAGAACCCGTGCTGTTGACACCTAGCAACCCAGAGCTCGCGGTCACTGAGCACGCTCAAGGTGAAGATGGTGAAGTCTCGTGGCTGATCCACGAAGATCAGCGCATGGGAACAGTCCGGCATGCTTATAGCTGGCGAGTATGAAAGAGAGTCATCTGGCGTCCACTTACTCTTAATTCTTGCTTCCCAGTCCTCCCGGAGCAGAAGCTCCGACGGGCCACACTCCGCATGGATATAGCCGGCCAGGGGGGTATCGCGGTCGATGCCCCCTAGAGCGCTAAGAGTGAGATTGTCCATCATGTCTATGTTTGCGCCACACCCTATACAAAGCGCACGTCCGTCTCGAGGTGGTGTCTGTACCAACTTCAGCAGACTTGCAGAATGGTAGCTCTGAGCCACCTCGGGGGATACGACCACCTGAATCACCATGTTTCTCCTAGTCGGAGATGGCGGAATGAAGGTGCGGAGACGCGAAAGGGTCTACAGCATCAGCAGTTCGTCGACGCATGATGGAAGAAAGGATTTCATTCATAACCCAAGCGCTGCTTGTGCCTCCAGGTCTAGTGCCGTAGTTGCCGTGATCACACGTGGATGAATCTTGACGCGACTCTTGTAGTTGTATTGTCGGCATCCTCAGATTATATGTGCATTGCGACGACGCGTCAAGTGCGCATCGCTTGCAAGAGCCTCAGACGAGTTGTCGATCCCCTGCCGAGACGGGCTTCGTGGAGAGGTGCGGAGATTTCTTCCTCCCCCTATCTCGTTTCGCCCAGATCCGGGATTCTGCGCCCCATGTTTGGACTTGGCAGATTATGGCGCATTCCCGAAAATGGTTCAACCTGAGGGTCTTGCGAAGAATCGCGAAAACGCTCGCGACTTTCGCGTCTCCTGGATCACCGTGCGCCAACACTCGCCTGAGCAACCTCAGGGAAACTACCTGCCAGCAAATGCCTTTTCCTGCAGATAGAATAGAGGGAAGGGGTTCTCCATCTGAGTGCTGTAGGCTATTCTCATGTCACGAGCGGTCCCGAGGGCGGGGATCGACCACCCCGGGGGCTCCTACGCAGATCTCCTGGCGTGGTTCCCGGATGACGCATCGTGCCTCGACTACCTCGACTGGCTTCGGTGGCCGGCCGGCTTCAGCTGCCCGTTCTGTGGCGGAGCCGTGGCGTGGCGCTACCGCGATGGACGATGGTTCTGTGCGGGGTGCGCCCACCGGGTGTCGGCGACGGCGGGCACCCTCTTCCACGGGACCCGCACTCCGCTCACCATCTGGTTCGCCGCGGCCTGGTACATGACCAGCCAGAAGCAAGGGATCTCGGCCCTGGGACTCAAGCGCGTGCTCGGCGTCGGCTCCGAGCAGACCGTGTGGGCCATGCTGCACCGCTACCGGACCGCGATGGTGCGGCCGGGCCGGGACCGGCTCGCTGGCACGGTGGAGGCCGACGAGACGTTCGTCGGGGGCCCGGAGCCCGGCCGGCCCGGGCGCGGCGCGCTGGGGAAGACCCTGGTGGAGGTGGCCGTGGAACAGGACGGCCCCACACTGGGGCGCTGCCGGATGCAGGTCATCGCGGACACGACGGCGCCGACCCTGCGCGCCTTCCTGCTGGCCCACGTAGAGCCCGGCTCCGTCGTACTCACCGACGGGTTCACGAGCTACCCGGCCGCCTGTGGTGCGGAGTACGTTCACCGCCCCGAGCCCATCGCCACCTCGGGCCGGCAGGCCCACGAGCTGCTCCCCGGCGTGCATCGTGTCGCGGCGCTCACCAAGCGCTGGCTCCTCGGCACTCATCAGGGCGGCGTGAAGCCCGGTCATCTGCAGGCCTATCTCGACGAGTTCACATTTCGGTTCAACCGCAGACGCTCCCGAGCCCGGGGCATGCTCTTCTACCGCCTGCTCGAACAGGCCGTGCACTCGGACCCGCGCACCTACCGATCGTTCGTGGTCGATCCCGGCTCCAGTCGCCGCACGATGCCCGTGCCGCCCTCGGGCAAGCGGGTGCACTGCACCAGCTTGGCGGGCGCACCGCTCGACCGGCCGTGGCGTCCGGCCCGCTAAGCAGGACGACTCCCTGAGTTCGGGGTCACGTACAGCACTCAGATGGAGAACCCCTTCGTGCAAATGCCGGCGGTG
>JAJZNF010000277.1 GCA_021847985.1 Actinomycetes bacterium
CTCGATCCCAGAGATCCGCGAGGTGCTCGCGCGCTCCGAGCGCCATCTGGCGCATCCCCTGCTTCCGGAAGCGGCCACCCGCATCGCCGAAGCGGTGGACGGGGACCTGCGCACGGCCATCTCGCTCGCCGAGGTGGTCGCGGAGGAGGAAGAGGCCCAACAGCCGGCCAGGATCGAGGAACTGGTGGCCGAGCTGGCGGGATTCAAGCTGGCCATCGACTCCGACACCCATTACGAACTGGCCAGCGCCCTGATCAAGTCGATGCGCGCGGGTGACGACGATGGGGCAATCGAATACCTGGCCCGGACACTCGATCTCGGCGAGGATCCCCGCTTCGTGGCCAGGCGCGTGGTCATCTTCGCCTCCGAGGACGTCGGCCTTGCCGATCCCAAGGCGCTGATGCTCGCGACGTCCGGCCTCCAGGCGATCGAGGCGGTCGGCATGCCCGAGGCCCGCATCATCCTCGCGCACCTGGTCGTATACATGGCAAGAGCACCCAAGTCACGCGAGTCCTACGACATGCTCGCAAGCGCGGCCGCAAACATCGATCACGCCAAAGCCATACCTCTGCACCTGGCAGGCAAGGGGGGAAGGATCGCCGATGAGTTGGCACGGCGCGGAAAGCTTCACCGGGAATGAAGCCGGACCCCAACCGGCGCGCTTTGGCCGATGGAAGGCGGCACGCCTGGGTAAGATCGAGGCGGTGAAGAAATGACGCTCATAGCCGCCCTCTCCCTGGCCGCAGCGGTCTTCTCAGCGGTGGCCGCGGTGGCCGCCTACGCCGCCACCAGGCGAACCAAGCGGCTCATACGCTACCTCGAGCTGGCGGTGGCCGAACTCCGCGACAAGGCCATCCCTCTGGTAGGCGACGCGCGTGCGACGCTCGCCGACGCCGGAACCGAGCTCGACAAGCTGGAGCGCCTAATTGATTCCACGGAGGCCGCCGCCTCCATGATGGGGAGGACCTCGCGCTTCGCCCTGGCGGCAATGACCTCGCCGCTGGTGCGCGTCAAGGCGCTCAGCGCCGGTTCACGCCGGGCGGTCTCAGTTTTCCGCACCTCGCGGAAAGGGGAAGCCTGACCTTGGCCAAGCGCACCATGTGGTTCGGGCTGGGAGCCGCGCTCGGCGCCTCCGCCGGGGTTTGGGCAAAGCAGAAGTTCGATCGCAAGGTCGCTTCTTCCACTCCGCTTCAGATCGGCTTGGAGGCGGTCGCCGGCAGCAGGAAGCTGGCCAAAGCAGCGCGGCGCGCCCTGGAGGCGGGGAGCGCCGAGGCCCAGGCAACCGCGGAGCGCCTGAAAGAGGAGATGCTCAGGCGCAACCCGGCGATCTCAGCCCGGGAAGGCTCGGGAGCGGGCAAATAACCGGGGCCCGGAGCTACCGGGGTTTGGCCACCGTGCCAGGGAAGACTCCCGGGATCGGCCCGGAGTCGCCGCCGCCCTCCACCACCCGGTAAGCGTCGTACACGCCTTCCAGCCGGCGCAATGCGGACAACACCGACTCGAGATGGCTCGGGTCGGCCAGCTCGAATTCGAAGCGCATCCGCGAGATCCGGTCGACACCGGCCTGGGAAGACGAGGCCAGGATGTTGAGATGATGCTCGGAAAGTACCCTGGCCACGTCGGCCAGAAGCCTGGATCGATCCAGGGCGCGAATCTCTATTTGTGCGACGAACACCGAGTTGGAGGTGTCGCGGTCCCACTCCACCTCGATCAGGCGCTCCTCCGAGTTGGCGGCCAGAGCGGCGGCGTTTGCACAGCCCACCCGGTGCACCGACACTCCCCGGCCACGCGTGACGAATCCTATGATCTCGTCTCCGGGAACCGGTGAGCAGCACCGGGAGAACCGGATCACGACGTCGTCCAAGCCCTCCACGTAGACCCCGGGGGACCTGCGCTTGCGGCTCATCCGGCGGCTCGGGCTGACGGTTACCGGCAGCTGCACCTCGGACTCTTCCGGTGCCAGGTCGCGCACCAGGCGCTGCACCGCCGACTTGGCCGAAACATGCCCCTCGCCGATGGCGGCGTACATCGCCTCCAGGTCCGCGAAGCCGAGCTTGGCGGCAAGCTTGGGAAGCGCATCGGTGCTCTGCAGCTTCTGGACCGGGAGCCCCTCCTTGCGCATGGTCTTGAGAAGGTCCTCGCGTCCGCTCTCGATGGAGTCCTCGCGGCGCTCGCGGGAGAACCACTGGCGGATCTTGTTGCGCGCCCTCGGCGTCGCCACTATGGAGAGCCAGTCCCTGGAGGGCCCTGCGGTCGCGACCTTGGAGGTGAAGATCTCGACCGTGTCGCCCGATTTCAGCTGCGACTCGAGCGGCACCAGCCTCCCGTTCACCTTGGCGCCAATGCAACGGTGGCCCACCTCGGTGTGGATGGTGTATGCGAAGTCGACCGGGGTGGCCTTGGCCGGGAGCGAGACGACCTTGCCCTTGGGAGTGAAGACGTAAACCTCATCGAGTTCGAGGTCGAGCTTCAGGTTCTCCAGGAACTCCACCGGGTCAGGAGTGTCGCGCTGCCAATCCAGGATCCGGCCCAGCCAGGCCATCTCCGATTGGCTCGATCCCTCCTTGTACCCCCAGTGGGCCGCAATGCCGTACTCGGCGCGGCGGTGCATCTCCAGGGTGCGGATCTGCACCTCAAGCGGATTGCCCCCCTGGGAGACGACTGTGGTGTGTAGGGATTGATAGAGGTTGAACTTGGGGGTGTTGATGTAGTCCTTGAAACGCCCCGGCACCGGGTTCCAGAGCGAGTGCACCACCCCGAGCGCCGCCCAGCAGTCCTTCTCGGTCTCGCATATGATCCGCAACCCGATGATGTCATAGATGTCGTCGAATTCCTTGGACTTGACGACCATCTTCTCGTAGATCGACCACAGGTGCTTGGGCCGGCCGCGGACATCCGCCAGAATGCCCACCTCGGCCAGCCGGTCCGTGGCCATCTTGAGCAGGACGTTCAGGGAATGCTCCCGCTCCGGCGAGCGCATCTGCACCATCTGCTCGATCTCGGCGTAGCGCCGCGGATGCAGCACCGCGAAGGCGAGATCCTCGAGTTGCCACCGGATTTCCTGAATGCCGAGCCGGTGCGCGAGGGGCGCATAGATGTCCATCGTCTCCTGGGCGATGCGGCGCTGCTTCCACTCGGGCAAAACCGCCAAGGTGCGCATGTTGTGAAGCCGGTCGGCCAGCTTGATGATGAGGACCCTTGGGTCCTTGGCCATGGCGATCAGCATCTTGCGCACGGTGGCCGCCTGCTGAGCCTCCTTGGAATCGAAGCTCAGGCGGTCGAGCTTTGTCACCCCGTCGACTATCTGCGCCACTGCCGGGCTGAAGGTGGAGGAGATGTCGGTCAACCGGGTTGCGGTGTCCTCGACGGTGTCGTGGAGCAGGGCCGCGGAGATCGTCGTCGCGTCGACCCCGATCTCCGCCACTATCTGAGCCACCGCGATCGGATGGGTCACGTACGGCTCGCCCGAACGCCGGAACTGCCCTTCATGCGCTCCAATCGCAGCGTGGAAGGCAAGCTCTATCGGAGAGGAGTCGTCGTCGGGATGGCGCTGGCGAAAAACGGACAGCAGGTGGTCGAGCAGCCTCGTCTCGAACCCAACTGCTACCCCAGGCACCATAGATACAAATTACACCATTGCAGGTCGCAACAAACCACCCATCGCCGCCGGTGTGCCTAGCGACGCTTTGGCCCCTGCTTGCGCCTCGAGCCCGATGAAGAACGCTGTCCCGGCTCCACGAGCTTGGGCCGCCTGCGCTCGCCCTGGGTAGCCGCCGCTACCTGCGCCGCATCCGTGGAAGTAGCCTCCTCCACGACCGGCTCGCCATAAGTGTCCGCCCGCCGGTCCGGCTGCCCCGCTCCCGCCTTCACGGTGCGCTTGCCGGCCCTGGCATCGGCGGCCTGGCTTTTGGCTATACGTTCGGCCAAGGCCTTGTATCGAGGCTCGCGCTCCTTTAGTTGGGCGAGGAACGGCGATGCAATGAAGATGGAGGAATACGCGCCGGTGGTGAGGCCGATGAAGAGCGCCAGCCCGAACTGCTGAAGCGTGGTCGCACCGAGGAGCTCGGCGCCGATCAGCAGCACCGACAGGATCGGGATGATGGCGACGATGGAGGTGTTGAGCGAACGCATCAGCACCTGGTTCATGGAAACGTCCACCGCGTCCGAATAGCTCATCCGGCCGGAGTTGACCATCCCCTTCACATTTTCCTGGACGCGGTCGAATACGACAATCGTGTCGTACAACGAATAGCCGAGGATCGTGAGCACCGCAATCACCGTCGCCGGCGTGACCTCGAAGCCAACTATTGCGTAGACGCCGACGGTCACCAGGATGTCATGCACCACGGCGACCAGCGCCGCGGCCGCCATCTTCACCTCGAATCGCAGCGTGATGTAGAGGGTTATGGCGATGAAGAAGCCGATGAGAGCGTGGATCGCCTTGGAGGTGATCTCCCCACCCCAGGTCGGCCCGACGTCGTTGAGGGACACACGGTTGGCAGGAACATGCGCCGCGGCGGCCAGGGCGTCGGTCACCTTGGTCTCGAGCGTCGCCTTCTGGGAGGCGGGGTAGATCGACAGATCGGCCTGCACTTCGATGGTGGAGGAGGAGCCCGAGCCGAGGCTGACCACCGTAGCCTCCTTGACGCCGGTCGCCGCAACGGCGTTGCGAGCCTGCGTGACGGTCAGGTGCGTATTGGTGACCTCCCAGGAGGTCCCGCCCTTGAACTCGATTCCGAAGTTGAGACCTCGGATGCCCAGCGCAGCCAGCCCAATCAGGATTACGACCGAAGAGAACATGTACCAGCGCCTGCGGTGCCCCACGAACTCGAAGTGCGTACCGCCGTGATAGAGGCGATGGAAGATAGATCCCTCGTCCTGGGTTTCGCCCATCACGGCCACCGCGCCTTCTGAAGCCTCTTTAGCCTTGGCCATCACGCCTCCCCTCGTGTTGCCGCCAGGCCGCGTGCCACACCAAGCCAGCGGGCTTCAGTGAAAGCGCGGTTTCTGCCCAGCATCTGGACCAGCGGCCGGGTGAAGGTCCAGGAGGTT
>JAJZNF010000087.1 GCA_021847985.1 Actinomycetes bacterium
CCTCGCAGGGCGGCTACCGTTGTTCGAGGGCCGGACATCCGGCCCCTGAGTGCCGGCCGCGGTGGCGGTGGAGGCGCCCGGCAGGTTTCGCCGCGGAAGGTTGGGATGGGAGAGCTGCTGGCGGTGCTGTCCGCCGTCGTATGGGGCAGTGCCGACTTCGGTGGCGGGATGCTCGCCAAGCGCTACGTCCCTTACCTCACCGTGCTCTTCTCTCAGACCGCCGCACTCATCGCGGTCGCCATCGCCGGCCTGGCCACCTTCAGCCTGCACTTCCAGGGCCGCCTCATCTGGGCGGTCATGGCCGGCGTCGTCGGCCCGCTCGCGCTCAGCCTCTACTACCGCGCGCTCTCCATAGGCCCGATGGGGATCGTCGGTCCGGTCTCGGCAACCGGTGGGGTGGTCCCGGTGGTGGTGGGCGTGGCCATGGGCGAGCGTCCCACTCCCCTGCAGCTGATCGGGCTGCTCGGCTGCATCATCGGAGTCGCGGTGGTCTCCTCGGGCCACCACGAACGCTTCAGCCGGGCCAACCTGAAGGTGATCGGCCTCTCCACCTTGGCCGCGTTGGGCTTCGGTGCTGCCTACGTGGCACTCGCCCAGTCCGCTCCGGCCGGAGTTCTCTCCACCCTCTTCGTGCAGCGCCTGACCAGCTTCGCGCTGATGGGCGGAGTCGCGCTACTTCGCCGCGACCGCATGGCGCCGGGGGTCAAGGACGGGGCCAGGCTGGCTGCGGTGGGAATCATGGACGTGAGCGCCAACGGCCTCTTCGCACTCTCCTCCCGGCTCGGCAACCTGGCCATCGTCGGGGCGCTCGGCTCGACCTATCCCCTGACCACCGCGATACTCGCCGCGGTCATCAACAAGGAGCGGCTCAACCGGGTCCAACTTCTCGGCGCGGCGCTGACGCTTGCCTCGGTGGTGGTGGTAAGCGCCGTCTGAGGCCGGTACCGGAAGCCTCATTCACCTGCAGGGCCCGGCCCCCAACCGGGCTCGGAGTGCATCGACGTCGCGGGTGGCTCCTTCACAACCCGTCCGAAGTGAAACGGCCGTACCTCGTACTACTCCGACGCCGGCCTTGCGCGCGGCGCCGCGAAGATCGGACGCAATCTCACCCGAGGCTCCAGGTGCAACATGGGGGGACGGCGGCCAGGCCACACACTCGCCAACTCAGAGGCGGCCAGGAAGACGCCGGGGCGGAGGAACGCCGGCGGCACGTCCCGGTCCTCAGGTTCCGGGGTGATCACCCGAGGCTCGGACGGAACCCCTGCTCCGACCGGGCCGGGCAGGTGAGAGGGACAAGAGTCACATTGAAACGGCCACCCCGGTGGCACTAGCGTCCGGCTCGTCGAGCCCGACGTGATCGGGTGGAAGCGGGCCGGAAGATGGCTGAGCACATCCAAGCTCCGATGGCGCGAATGGAACGCCCCGGAGCGCTGCGCCGGTGGCTGATGATGCCACCGGTGGCGCTCGGCGTGGCGATGATCATCGTCGACGCCACCATCGTGAACGTCGCCCTCCCCACGATGATCCGCCAGCTGGGCCTGGGGCCGGCGGACGCCGAGTGGGTCAACTCCATCTACGCCCTCGTATTCGCCGCCCTGCTCATAACTCTGGGCAGGATGGGCGACCGCTTCGGCCGCCGCCTGCTCTTCGTCACAGGAGCGGTGATCTTCGCGGCTGCGTCGCTGCTCTCGGCCTCGGCCGATTCATCCTCCATGCTGCTGCTCGGCCGATTCGCCCAAGGGGTGGGAGGGGCGATGATCCTGCCCGCAACCCTCTCGCTCCTGAACACCAACTTCCAGGGCCGAGAGCGCGGAATCGCCTTTGCCATCTGGGGCTCGACCATCGCCGGGGTGGCCGCGTTGGGACCGCTGCTCGGCGGCTGGCTTACCTCCTCCTACTCCTGGCGCTGGGCGTTTCTGATCAACCTGCCACTGGCGGCGCTGATCCTGGTGGGATCCTTCCTATGGGTTCCCGAAAGCCGCGATCCCTTCATCGACAAGCACGAGGACCTCCTCGGCAACCTGCTCCTCATCGTGGCCCTGGCGGGGCTGGTATTCGGCCTCATCGAGGGACAGCGCTACGGCTGGTGGACACAGGTCTCCTCCTTTGCGGCCTTCGGCGCAACCTGGCCCGCTGGGTGGCCCTCCCCCATTCCTCTCTCATTCGTACTGGCCGCCATGGCCGTGGCCGCCTTCTTCCCCTACGAACTCCGCCGAGGGCGCCGCGACCTCCCCCGGGTGCTCGACTTCGCCCTCTTCTCCATCCGCAGCTTCGGCTACGGCAACCTGGCCTCGCTGATCGTGGCGCTCGGCGAGTTCGGAATCCTCTTCGCCCTCCCCCTCTACCTCCAGGGCGCCCGCGGATACAGCGCGCTCGCCACCGGCGTGGTGCTGGTGCCCCTGGCCATCGCCACCTTCGCGGTCGGAGCGCTCAACTCCACCTTGACCAGGCGCATCGGGGCCCGCGGGGTGGTAAGGCTCGGCCTTGCCCTGGAGAGCGTCGGCATCGCCTCCCTCACTCTGACCGTCACCGCATCCTCCCCGGTCGCCTGGCTCGAGCCTTCGCTGATCGTCTACGGCTTCGGGATCGGATTGGCCACCGCCCAGCTCACAGGGGTCGTGCTCGAGGAGGTGCCGGTGGACAGGAGCGGGCTGGGCTCGGGCATCCAAAGCACCGCCCGCCAGCTCGGCTCGGCCCTGGGGATCGCAATTCTCGGGACCATCCTCTACACCCGCCTGGGAGGGGGGCTCTCCTCCCGCCTGGCGGAGCTCGGGGCGCTTCCCGAAGCGCTTCGTCACGCGCTGGTGGAGACGGTGCGCCAAAGTGGCGGTGCCGCCATCCCCCAGCTCGCCAACCAGCCTGGAGGCGAGGCCGTGCACCAGGCGGCGGTAGCCGCGATGACGTCGGCCACCCGGGCCTCCGCGCTGGTGGCCGCGATCTTCGTCCTAGCGGGCCTCGTCTCCACGCTGCTGCTTCCGCCCGAGGTCGATACCGGATACGAGCGCGCGGAATCTCCCGCCGAAGCTCCGCGGAATGAATCGCCCTCCGAAGGGTTCTTCACACAAAGAGTTTCGGAGGTACAAGATGGAAGAGGTCGTCAGGATCCTGGGCGCGAACTGGTGCCCGGATTGCAAGAGGGCAAAGCAGTTCCTCGCGGACCAAAGGGTCCCCTATCGGTTCATCGACGTCGAAACGGACGAGGCGGCACACCGTGAGGTGATGGAGCGCAACGGCGGGAAGCTAATCATCCCGGTGATCGAGTTCCCCGACGGCTCCATCCTCGTCGAGCCGGACAACGCCGAGATCGCCGCGGTGCTGAAGCTGGAGATAACCGCCTCCAAGTCGCTCTATGACCTGATCGTGGTCGGGGCGGGCCCGGCCGGTCTGACCAGCGCAATCTACGCCGCGAGAGAAGGCATCGACACCCTGGTGCTCGACAAGGGGGCTCTGGGCGGCCAGGCGGGCGCCACCGAGAGGGTGGACAACTATCCGGGATTCCCGGAGGGGATAGGCGGCGGCGAGCTCGCCGCTCGCTACGTCGAGCACGCGCGCCGCTACGGCGTGGAGATGCTCTCCGGTGTGCAGGTTCGACGGATCGCCCGCGAGGACGACGGCCTGATCGCCGCCGAAACCGACCAGGGGGCGACCTACAGGGCCAAGGCCCTGGTGGTGGCCACCGGATCAACCTATCGGCGCCTGGACGTCCCGGGTGAGGAGGACCTGATCGGGGCGGGAATCCACTTCTGCGCCACCTGCGACGGCCCCTTCTACCGCGGCGCAAAGGACCTGGTGGTGATCGGCGGCGGGAACTCGGGCCTCGAGGAGGGGCTCTTCCTCTCCCAGTTCGCCCAGAAGATCACCATCCTCCAGGACCTACCCAACCTGACCGCCTCCGCCATCCTCCAGGAGCGGGTCACCAACGACCCCCGCTTCGAGGTGCGCACTTCCACCAAGGTGAAGAAGTTCCTCGCCGACGCGAACGGCCGCCTCGATGCGGTGGAGGTGGAGACGCCCGAAGGCACCGAGCGCATCGAGGCCGACGGCGCCTTCATCTTCATCGGGCTAACCCCCAACAGCGGCTTCGTCGAGGACACACTCAAATTGGGCCAAGCCGGATTCCTGGCCACCCGTCAGACCTTGGAGACCAACCTGCCGGGCGTCTTCGCGGCCGGCGACGTCCGCGAGGGAAGCACCAAGCAGATCGCCTCCGCGGTCGGCGAAGGTGCCGCCGTCGCCTTGATGGTGCGCGCCTATCTCAACGGCCGGGGCGAATAGTCCGCACTCAGCGGGCCAGGCCCTTCCCCTTGCGCAAGGCGAGGAATTCGGCGCGGTTGTGCAACTGCGCCTCGTAGATGCTCTCGTCGAAGAAACGCACCACGTAGGTGGCGATCGCCACAGCCAGGATCGCCGGCGTGAGGGCGTCCAGGTTGCCGGTCATCTCCACCACCATCACCATCACCGCGATCGGCGCACGCGAGATGCCGCCGAAAACGGCCATCATGCCAACCACCACGAAGCTGGCCGGCGAGTGCGGCATGGAGGGCAGGAAGAGCTCGCCGAGGCGCCATGCGGCAGCGCCGGTGAAGGCGCCGATCACCATGCCGGGACCGAACACGCCTCCCGAGCCTCCCGAGCCGATCGAGAAGGAGGTGGCCAGGATGCGCAGGAAGGGCAGGAGCAGGACCACGGCGAGAGGGATGCTGTCCAAGGTCGAGGCCGACAGGGCCTTCTGCACCCAGCCGTACCCGGTGCCGAGCACCTCGGGGGCGGCGAGAGCCATCAGCCCCACCAGCAGCCCGCCCATTGCCGGGTGCAGCTTGCGCGTGAAGGGAATGCGGCGGTTGACGGCCATCATGCCGTAGAAGCTCTTGGAATACAGGACCCCGATGAGCCCGGAGGCCAGCCCCAGCACCGCGAAGTAGACGAGCTGCATCGGCGAGTCGAAGATCCGGATCGAGGGGATGGAGAAGATCGGCTGGAAGCCCAGGGCCGAGCCAAAAG
>JAJZNF010000245.1:0-24893 GCA_021847985.1 Actinomycetes bacterium
TCACCTCGCTGAACCCGTCCAAGACCATCGGATGGCAGATCGGGGAGTCGCTCCGTATCCATCGCGGTGCCTCCAAGTCGGAGCAGCGAGACCGCGCGATCGAGCTCCTGTCCCTGGTGGGCATACCTCGCCCCCAAGAACGGGTCAACGACTTTCCTCATCAACTTTCGGGCGGAATGCGCCAGAGGGTGATGATCGCCATCGCTCTCGCGCTCGACCCCAAGCTCCTGATAGCGGACGAGCCGACGACTGCGCTTGACGTGACGATTCAGGCGCAGATCCTGGCGCTGCTGAACGACCTCAAGGATCGCTTCGGAATGGGCCTGGTGCTGGTGACCCACGACATGGGCGTCATCGCGGGACAGGCCGACCGGGTGATGGTGATGTACGCCGGCCGGATCGTGGAAGAGGGCACTACGGAGGAAATCTTCTCCACCATGCGCCACCCCTATACGCAGGCGCTTCTCTCGTCCATCCCCCGCATTGGCCAAGAACGGTCGATCATCCTCGATTCGATTCCGGGGCTTCCGCCCGACCTCAGCGATCCGCCTCAAGGGTGCCGCTTCGCTCCTCGCTGCCGTTACGCACAAGAAGAGTGTCACACTACGGACCCCACGCTGCAACCCGCGACGGCGAACCATAACTACGCATGCATTTCCCCGGTAATGGGGCCGCGCGTTCCGGAGGGCGATAGGGTCCGCCTGGGCCGGCGTAGCCAAGAGGAGGGTGGGCCGTCCCCCAAGGTCTTGGTTTCGGTGCGTGATCTCTCCAAGGAGTTCGCGCTCAGATCCGGAGTGATGCAGCGCAAGGTGGGAACCGTCCACGCGGTATCCTCGGTTTCCTTCGACATCTACGAGGGCGAGACCTTCGGAATCGTGGGCGAATCCGGGTGCGGCAAGACGACGCTCGGCCGGATGATGGTCGGCCTGGAGACTCCCTCCTCGGGTACTCTCTCGTTCGACGGAGTTGACATCGCCTCGCTGGATCGGAAGCAATTGAGGCGTCATCGCCGCGATTTCCAGCTGATGTTCCAGGATCCCTACGCATCGCTCGATCCGCGTATGCGCATCGGTACCTCGTTGCGCGAGCCGCTTTCCATCCAGAAGCAGGGGAGCACCGCAGAGCAGAACGAGGTGGTGCGCAATCTCTTACGCGAGGTGGGACTACGGACCCAGGTGATTGAGCGCTACCCGCACGAGTTTTCCGGCGGCCAGCGACAGCGGGTCGGCTTTGCGCGCGCCCTGGTGCTCGGGCCGCGCCTGGTGGTGGCCGACGAGCCGGTTTCGGCGCTGGACGTCTCGATCCGCTCTCAGATCATAAACCTGATGCGGCAGATGCAGGAGACGCACAATCTCACCTATGCGGTCATCTCGCACGACTTGGCGGTCGTCGCCTACCTGGCCGATCGCGTCGGGGTCATGTACCTGGGCAGAATGATCGAGATCGGTCCGACGGACGTTGTCTTCTCGAGGCCCGCACACCCTTACACCCAGGGGCTGCTGCGCTCGGTGCCCATACCTGACCCTTCGACCGCGCGTCGCGGGTCCAAGACCCCGGCGATCGTCGGCGAGTTGCCATCGCCGATCAATCCTCCGTCGGGATGTCACTTCCGGACCCGTTGCCCGATGGCGACGGATCTGTGTGCCCAGGAAGCGCCGGCCCTGAGGATGGTGGAGGACGGCCATCAGGCGGCGTGCCACTACGCGGAGCAGGTCTTGGGGGCTGCGGCCGTCGCACGGGAAGCGCCTGCTCCCAACCTATAGCCGTCCGAGGGCCAAGGACGAAGAGGCAGGCGCTCGCGGCGTATTCGCCGCCCGGGAAAGGCGCAATCCGGATTCCAAGGTCTTTGACGGAGACATAGCCAAGGGGCCGGCGATGAAATCGCCGGCCCCTTGGCTATGAGTGTCGGGTGCCTTGCCTTGGGACGGCAGGTGGCGCTGCTCAGATTCCTGGGGCCCGATAGGCCTCGACCCCTTCGATGAAGGTCCGGAGGACGCGCGCCTCTCCGAGGGCGTACGGGTCCATCTTTCTGATGTCTCCTTCCACGAGCACCATGTCCGCCATCTTGCCTGCCTCGAGCGTGCCCCTCCGGTGATCGGCGAAGGCCTGATACGCGGTGCCCAGGCTGTAGGCCTCTATGGCCTGGTCAAGGCTGATACGCTCGTGCGGCTGCCAACCGTTCTCAGGCTCGCGCTGCGCGTTCTGCCGGGTAACCGCCACTGCCATGCCGGCGAGCGGCCGGTGGTCGCTGACCGGCCAGTCGCTTCCAAAGGAGACATTGGCTCCGAGCCCTAGGAGCGTGGCGATCGGGTACTGCCGGTGACCTCGCTCTTCTCCGATGCGCGGAATGGTGAGGCGGGTCTGCAGTGGATCGAGCTGGGCCCAAAGGGGCTCGAAGTTGGCGATTACGCCGAGGGCCGCAAAGCGAGCCAGGTCGGCCGGGTCGATCAGCTGCGAGTGGGCAATGGTCGGCCTGCGATCCCAGGTTTCGTTCTGGGCGATTGCCGCCTCGAACGCGTCAAGGGCGATGCGGATAGCCCGGTCGCCGATAGCGTGAATGTGAACCTGGAAATGCTCGCGGTCGAATCGCACAACCGCATCGGTGAGCTCCTCAGCAGTGAAGTTCGGCATGCCGTGGGAGGTAGGGCAGTCGTGGTAGGGCTCCAACATTGCGGCTGTGCCCGACTCGATGACCCCGTCGGCGAAGATCTTCACGGTATTGGCGGTGAGGCGTGGATTTCCGAGGGCGTTGACGCGATCGCGGATTTCGCAGCACTCCTTGACCTGGTCCCGGTAGCTCTTTGGATCGACCCTCAGGCCGAGATTGAAGCGATTGGGCAACCCACGCTCGGCCAGCGCGAAGTAGGGTACCAGATCCTCCGGCTCCACCCACGCATCCTGCACCCAGGTGATGCCGCCCCGCAGCAGCTCCTCGGCGGCCCAGCGCAGTGCCTCGATCTTGCGCTCCAGGGAGATCTCCGGAGTGACCTTGAAGACGAGCTCGGTTGCCCCCCACTCGCGGAGTGTGCCCATCGGGGAGCCGTCCTCGCGCAGGACTATTTCGCCGTCTTCGGGCTGCGGCGTGTCGGCAGTGATCCCTGCGCGCTGCATGGCCAGGCTGTTGCACCAAACCGTGTGGTAGTCGGTGGCCCGAAGGAGGACGGGGCGATCCGCGATCACCTCGTCGATCCACCGGGCGTCGAAGCAGCCGTTTTCGACAAGCGTCGGGTTATATCCCCAGCCCTGCACCCATTCCTCATCGGGGTGTTCGTCGGCCCAGGCCTTGAGGTTGCTCAACAGCTCCTCCAGGGACTTGGTACCGGCAACTGGGGCGAACTGCTCGCGCACTCCGGCGTGCATGGGGTGGGAGTGGCCTTCACCGAAGGCGGGAAGCAGGCTCGTTCCGCCAGCGTCGATGACCGTCTCCGCTGCCGAGTAGTCGAGGCCGTTTCCGATGGCCTCGATGACTCCCTCACGGACGAGCACGGTCGTGCCCTCCAGCCATTGGCCGGGTCCGGCCCACGCCGTAACGTTTACGAGTGCGAGCGAATACTGGTCGGCCATGGGCCGGACCTCCTTTGTTTGGATGCGGCTGAGCAAGCCGTGCGATTGCTATTGGCGTGTAGAAGGGGCTAATACCTAGTCAGGCGCTCGTACAACTCGGGGCGCCGGTCGCGGAAGACGCCCCAGGCGACGCGTGCGTCCCGGGCTTCTGAGAGGTCGAGCTGAACATTGAAGGCTCCGGCGCGGTCGCCGGCGTCGAAGACGATGGCGCCAAGGTGGTCGGTTACGAACGAGTGGCCGTAGAAGGTGATCTCGCTCGTTTGGCCGACCTCGCGCCCAATGCGGTTCGAGGCCGCCACCGGAATCAGGTTTGCGGCGGAATGCCCGGCCATTGTCCGCTGCCAGTGATCTCGAGAGTCAAGCTTTGGATTCTGTGGCTCGGACCCTATGGCGGTTGGGTAGACGATGATGTCCGCGCCGGCCAGGGTCAGAGCGCGCGCCTGCTCGGGGAACCACTGATCCCAGCAGATGCCGAGGCCGATCCGCACACCGCTGACCTCGAACACCTGAAAGCCGGTGTCACCGGGGCTGAAATAGAATTTCTCCTGATACCCCGGACCGTCGGGTATATGGCTCTTCCGATAGCGGCCCTTCAGCTCGCCGGTCTCGTCGATTACGGTTGCAGCGTTGAAGAAGCTCATTCCCTCCCGCTCGAAGAAGCTCACCACGATGCTCACGCCCAGGCGACGCGCGAGGGCGGAGAAGGTCGAGAAGAGGCGGTTGTCCGGGAAGGTGATCGCCGTGTCAAACCAGGCCGGGTTCTGATCCTTGCAGAAATAGGGAAGCGCGAAGAGTTCAGGAAGCACAACCACTTGGCTTCCTGAGGCTGCGGCCGACTCCACCAGCGACATGGCGCGGTCGATGTTTGCCGACGCGTCGGCCTCCATCTCCATCTGCGCAACCGCGACCCCAAGCTGGCCGGACATCGAAGCCTCTCATCTGGTGCGGAATTTACTATCTGCGTTAGTTTAGGACTATATCAAAGCAGCGGGTCTTGTAGTGGGAAGTGCGTATTTTATTTGGTCGCAAGTCTTAACAATTGCCGCGGTGGCACCGACCGGTCCGCATCCAGTCCGGACCGAAGGCGGGATCGGCCGTAAGCCGGAATGAGGATTGGTGGCTCCCTTGCCACCCGCGTGCTTCCTTGGGCCTTGGAGCGCGAGGCGCAGTCCGCATCGGAGATATAGTTGAAGCATCAACTATAATGAATCGCGTCACGGTAAAGCGCTTGGCGCCTTACTTGGAGGAGCACCGACCCTTCTTGAGGGGCCCATAGCTGCCGGGTCGACGCGAGCACGGGCGGTACGGCCGCTCGAGGCGGGGTGTGGGAACTTCGCGGGTACGGAGGAGAAATGGCGACGAATTTGCACGGAGCTTCGGCTACGGCGGCGGCGGATGCTCTCGTCCCGCCGGAGCATCCTTTCAGGCGCCATCTCCAGAACGTCGAGGCGCTGGAGGCGGTCAATCCGCATCGCCCGTGGGTCCCCGAAGACGGGGCACTGCCGGCGCTCTACCTGAGCCATGGTGCCCCTCCTACCTTTGAAGATCCGGAGTGGATGAGCGAGCTCCATGGCTGGGCCCGGTCCTTTCCAAAGCCACGCTCAATCCTGATCGTGTCGGCCCACTGGGAAGCCGCACCGCTCATGGTGAGTGCGGGAGAGCCCACCGAGCTGGTTTATGACTTCGGAGGATTCGCGGCGATGTATTACCGGATGCGCTACGACACGCCGCCGGGGACTGACCTCATTCGCCGTCTGGCCGGTGCTCTGGGTGCGGGGGAATCCTTGCATGAGCATCGTCGCAGGGGGCTGGACCATGGTGCCTGGGTCCCACTCAAGATCATGTACCCAGCCGCGGACGTTCCCGTTGTGCAGCTGAGCCTGCCTTCGGACGACCCGGAGCGCCTCGTCGCCCTGGGAGGTCGCCTGCGCGCGCTGCGGGAGGAGGGGACTCTGGTAATAGGATCCGGCTTCATGACGCACGGTCTGCAGTTCGTTACCCAGGAAATGCTCCTTGGCGCCGTTCCCGGCTGGTCTTCGGAGTTCGATGCCTGGGCAGCCTCGGCGCTCGAGCGCGGCGACGTTGAGGAGCTGAGCCGTTTTCGCACCGTGGCGCCGGCCCTACGCTTTGCTCACCCGACTGTGGAGCATTTCACGCCCATCTTTGTCACCCTGGGTGCCGCATCGGATCCGAGCGCACCGGTGGAGACCACCATCGACGGCTACATGATCGGACTGTCCAAGCGTTCTTTCCAGGCCCGCTGAGCTCCCTCCGCCGGCATCATCTCGTTCCCCGGAGGAAGCTGCGGCCGGGAATGACGAGCACGTAATTTGAATACGCCAAATCTGAATAAGTGCGTATTTCCATGCGTGAGTTGTGCCCAGGTTGTAGCTTCACGATTGATGGCGAGGAATCGGCGCCGTCATCTCGGCCTGATGCGGAGGGAATCGCATGGGAAAACCTTTTTCGAGGCGAGCCGGCATCGTTGCCGGCGCCGCGTCGCTCATAATGATGTCTTTGATGTTCGCTGCTGGAAGCGCTCCTGCCGTTGCGGCCAGTTCGGCCGCCGCCTCCAGTGCGGGATCCCAGGCGACGGTCTCGAATTTGGCGCTGCAGCGCTTGGGCAGTCGCAATGTCACGCAGCTGGCGGCGACGACCCGCCTTACCCCGGTAAACCGCAGCACCGAGAAGATGCTGATCGGCGATACGCAGAACATTACGCGCAATAGCGCGGGAAGCTCGGCGACCCTGAGCCCGCCGACGAACTTCACGGTCGCTTCGCCGACCAATTCAAAGCCGGGTGGAAGTTCCTCCGGTACCTCCGGCTTTGCCGGCATCACCGGAGCCCAGCAGGCGTCGGCCAACAGTGCTTACGACCTCGAGCCTCCCGATCAGGGCCTTTGCTCCAACGGCACCTACGTCATGGAGGTGGTGAACAACGCGTTCGAGATCTACAACGTCAAGAACGGTGGTCTGGCGGTTCCCCCGACTGCTACGACCTCGCTCTTCGGTGTTCCCAGCGAAAATGCCGGAAGCTTCCTTTCGGATCCGCACTGTTACTACGATGCCGCCTCCGGCCGCTGGTTTGTGGTAGAGCTTTCGATCCCGAATCTGTTTTCCACCCATGTCCGGGCTTCCAAGTCCTACGAGTTGATCGCCGTCAGTGACAGTCCCGATCCGACGGGGAGCTTCACCACCTTCTCCATTGACTCCACCGACCCGAGCGATGCCGGGTGCCCCTGCTTCGGTGACTATCCGATGATCGGTACCGACGCAAACGGGTTCTACTTGACGACCAACGAATTCTCCATTTACAAGCCCAACTTCAATGGTGTCCAGCTCTATGCGATGTCCAAGCAGGAGCTGGTGGCCGCCGCTGATGGGACCGGTGGCGCGCCCACGGTCGTCCACTTCTCCGCGCTTGCATCGCCGTTCCCGAACGAGACCGTGGGCGAGACTTATCACCTCTCTCCCGCGCTGGTCCCGAACGCAGGATCCTTCGACAACAGCAACAGCGGCACCGAGTACTTCACCATGTCGGACGCATTCCCGGTTAGCTCGGACCTCTTGGCCGTCTATGCAATGACCAACACGGCCTCGCTTGCCAACTCCAACCCGGCGGTGCAACTGAGTTCCACGCTTGTGCAACTCGGCCAGACCTACCAGTTCCCCGAGGCCGGCATGGCGGTCCCTCAAAAGCCGTATTCCAGCCTGAACCAAGTGCCGCTCCTTCAATATGTCGAGTCCCAGACGGGCTCCAGTGTGCCCGAGGGCGTTCTGCAAGCCGACTTCGATGCCGTGCAGGAGACGACATATGCCGGGGGCAACCTGTATACAGAGTTGTCGACCGCCAGCAGCACGACCGCATCGGTCGGAACGACTTCTGCTCAGTGGTATGAGCTGGCCCCGTCGGTTTCAGGTGCGGGTTCGGTGTTGGCGACTCTTGCCCACGAGGGAAGCGTTGCGGTAAAGGGTCAGAGCCTGCTCTATCCGGACCTCGCCGTCAACTCCAGCGGCGCAGGGGACATGGTCTTCACGCTGGTGGGATCGAGCTACTACCCAAGCGCGGCGTATATCCCGTTTGGAAGCTCCGGGCCGAGCGGGAAGGTGCAGGTGGCCGCGGCCGGCGCTGTTCCCGAAGACGGCTTCACCTGCTACGCGTATTACGTGGGCGCCAATTACGGAGGGTGTCGCTGGGGAGACTTCTCCGGTGCGATCGCGGTTGGGTCCAGTGTTTGGATGGCCACCGAATATGCGGTCACCGGCCAAGCGCGTGACACGTTCACGAACTGGGGGACTTACGTGTTCCAGGCGCCGGCGGGTTAGATCGGCGATCGCCCTCGCCTGATCGGCTCCCAAAGTTGCGGCCTCGGTTCTTGCAGCCGGGGCCGCACTCGTTCACCAGGCGGAGCAGGAATTCTGGTCGGGGATGGGCGCTCCGGATTGGATTCTCATCGCCACGAGTATCTGCTCGTCGAAGGACGCCTGATATGGCGTGGAGGAGAATTGTGTCCCTCCGTAGGCGTACCAGTTGGCGAGAGAGATCCCCAGCATGCCCGAGTAGACGCTTCCGTCAACATTGCGCCCGCCGTTCTCGCAGACCGCAACGTTCATCCAGGCCGCTTCGAGAGCGGGACTTATGGACAGCTTGGGGTGTGCGGCGGCCAATGGCGCGTGGCTCCCGCTGACAAGCGCCAGCGTGGCTATCAGGCTTATCATCCGTGCAGCCCCCACCGGCTGTTCGCGCAGGCCGGCAAGCGGTGGGCGGCGACGGCTGCTCGTGGTGCTGTTCTCATGCGGCGGACTCTCCTTCCTGGCGCGTCCGGGCAAAGGGCGCGGACGCACGGTGTCATTCGGTTCGTCGTGTTTGAGATTTTCATGCGGTAGTTGATGCCGGGCTTGACGTGCCCTCTCGTCCGTCTTTGGTGGAGTCGCCAGACTTTGGCCCTGGTGAGCGGCGGATTGCTCGCCCCTGTACCTGTCGTCATGCCAGCGGCTTGGTGCGACCCTTTGCCGGCAGAATTCTCTGTTTTGCGGTGCTTTCCCGTCGGCGAGCCGCGAAGTGGTTCGGCTGGCACATCCTTTAAGGGCCGTGCCACCACTTGAGAGGACGCGAACTTCGCCTTGAGTGGCAATCCTAGTTGACGCTCTGCCACAATGCGTCCAAAACCCCCGCCTAGACGGCCGCCAGGCTAGGAAAACTTGCAAAGGCCGCAGGAGTAGGCGCTGTTCAGGGAGGGGGAGGGCGCAGTGCCTGTTGAATCCGGCACAGTTTCGCGCCGGCCCGTCAACGCGGAGAGCGGTCCACATGACTGCGCCTCATGATCCGATTTGGAAACCGGTGGTGATAAAATCAAATACTCAATTGAATATATGAGGAGTTCCACCCGGTGACCGGGGCGAACGCGAGAGCGCCGAGGGCAAAGGGGGTTTTGGGGTGAGTCGGCTGAACAATGAGTCGGTTGCTTTGGTGTCCGGCGATCGGCGACGGCTCGGCATGCGGGCGAACTGGGCCCAGTTTTCGATCTACACACTCATCACCTTGCTGATCGGCGTAACCATTGGGACAGAGAGGGTTGCGCTACCCCCGCTGGCCCGGCGCGATTTCGGCATCACCTCGATTCTCTATACCGTCTCCTTCATAGCGGCATTTGGTCTGGTCAAGTCGCTGATGAATCTCGTGTCGGGCCGCCTGTCCGACAACCGTGGCAGGCGCCGCATCCTTCTCGCGGGATGGGCGTTCGCCGTGCCGTTCGCTCTGCTCATTATTTTCGCCCGATCCTGGTGGTGGGTGATCGTCGCCAACCTCTTCCTCGGAGTGAACCAGGCGCTCACCTGGACGATGTCGGTCACCGCCAAGATCGACCTGGTCGGACCTTCGGGCCGAGGCTTGGCGGTTGGCATTGACGAATCGGCGGGCTACGTGGGCGTGGGTGTCGGGGGGTTCATCGCCGGCCTGCTGGTTGCACATTACGGTCTTCGTCCGGCGCCGTACCTCCTTGCCCTTGGGGTGGTGGCGGTAGGGGCGGTTGTGACGCTCCTGGCAGCTCGAGAGACCCTGCCCTGGGCGAGGCTCGAGGCGGCGCGGAGCAACGGCGGGCGTTCCTCGTCGCCACAACCAAGGCTTTTGCATTTGGCGGCGTACATGTCATGGAAGGATCGATCCATGCTTGCGGTATGCCAAGCGGGGATGGTCAACAAGTTTGCGGATTCCCTGGTAGCTGCCTTCTTCCCGCTCTATTTCCTTAGGCGTGGCGTGACTTTGAGCGAAGTTGGACTGCTGGTTGGAGTGTACGCCTGGGTGTGGGGCCTCGGACAAGTTGTCAGTGGAGCGTTGGCGGACAAGGTGGGCAGGAAGCTTCCGATCACTGGGGGGACGTTCCTGATCGCAGGGGGCATGGCAACCATGCTGGCCGGTTCGGCGAGGGGGATGTGGTTCGCGGGGGCGGCCGTAATGGGAGTCGGTATGGCACTTGTATATCCGAACCTGATCACGGCGGTGGGGGATAGCGCCCACCCTTCCTGGCGCGGCGGCGCATTGGGCGTTTATCGCCTCTGGAGGGACTCCGGCTACGCCATCGGTCCGCTACTGCTGGGGGGAGTTGCCGCTGCATGGGGAATGAGCGCCGCGATGTGGACCGGCGCCTCGGTGGTGTTCGCCTCCGGCGTGGTGCTGGCGCTTCTACTCCGTGAGACCTCTCCGCGGCACGCGATGCGGCCTCCCGCTTGGCAAGCGCATCCCGAGTTGCTCGGCCACCAGGCCGCCGCCCAGTAGTTCTTTGGGGTGCACCGAGCGCACCTGGAACCGGGCCGAGGGGAGCGCAAGGCGGTCTTCGGCGCTCCGCGCAATTAGCGTGTTTTGGGCTCCTTGGGATTTCTTCTGCGAAGGTTGGAGTGGGCGATGGCATGCATGGCGGGTACGCATTTTGAGCGTTAGCGCCGACATTCACGCGCTGGTCGCCTCCGAGGCCGCCAGACGGCGGACCTTTGCCATCATCAGCCACCCTGACGCGGGCAAGACGACACTTACCGAGAAGTTCCTTCTCTACGGAGGAGCCGTCGTCGAGGCCGGGGCCGTGAAGGCACGGGCAGGACGCAGGTCCGCGCGCAGCGACTGGATGGAGATGGAGCAGGAGCGCGGCATCTCGATCACCTCGACCGTGATGCAATTCGAGTATCGCGACCACGTGATCAACTTGCTCGACACTCCGGGGCACCGGGACTTCTCCGAGGACACTTACCGGGTTCTTTCCGCCGCCGACGCCGCCGTGATGGTGCTGGACGTTGCCAAGGGTATCGAGTCACAGACGCTGAAGCTTTTCGAGGTCTGCCGTGCGCGCAACATACCCATCATCACCTTCCTGAACAAGTACGACCGCCCCGGGCGGGACCCGCTCGAACTCTTGGACGAGATCGAGTCCCAGATCAACCTGAAGCCGACGCCCATTACCTGGCCGGTAGGGATTCCCGGGGATTTCCGAGGAGTCATCGACAGGCGCGATTCGTCTTTCGTGAAGTTTTCGCGGACTGCCAGAGGAACCCGTGCGGCCGCCGAGGAGGTGGTGGATCCACAGCGTGCCGCCCTCGAGGAGGGTGACGTGTTCCAGGCGGCTCTCGAAGGCGTACAGCTTCTCGACGAGGTCGGCGCGGTCTACGATCGGGAGTCCTTCCTTGCCGGGGAGTCGAGCCCCCTTTTCGTCGGCTCGGCCCTCACGAATTTCGGGGTTCGCCACCTCCTGGACGCCATCATGGATATGGCGCCGGCACCTTCCCCCAGAATCGACGCGACCGGTGAGCCGCGGGCGATAGACAGCGCCTTCTCCGGGTTCGTCTTCAAGATCCAGGCGAACATCGATCGCTTTCACCGTGATCATCTCGCCTTCGTCCGCGTCTGTTCCGGCCGGTTCGAGCGAGGCATGGTAGTGACCCATGGACCCAGCGGAAGACCTTTCGCCACCAAGTACGCGACTTCGGTGTTCGGGGCCGAACGGGACACTATCGAAGAGGCCTATCCCGGGGACGTGGTAGGTCTGGTAAACGCCAGCGACCTCCGCATCGGTGACACACTCTACGTTGGCGAGCCGGTCGTCTTCCCCCCGATACCAACCTTCGCACCGGAACTCTTCGCCACCGTGCGCCCGCGCGACACCAGTCGTTTCAAGCAGTTTCGCAGCGGCCTCGCCCAGCTGGAGCGGGAGGGGGTGGTGCAGGTTCTGCGCGACCCCGATGGCGACCCGGTGCCGACCGTCGCCGCTGTCGGGCGGATGCAGTTCGAGGTATTCTCGCATCGCCTCGAGCACGAGTTCGGGGCCACAGTGGATCTCAAGGAGACGGCCTACAAGATGGCCCGCCGCACTGACGCCGCTACTGCGCAGCAGCTGCGAAGCTTGGGGGGCGTGAAGGTCCTCACCCGCAGCGATGGCGAACTCCTGGCTCTCTTCGAGAACCCGTACTGGCTCGCACGGCTGGAGAGGGACCATCCCGATTGGAGACTTGATCACATCCTGGTGGATGCTGCGCCTGCCTGACCTGCGATTTCGTTTCCCGTCCCTCCGTAGACCTATTACTGGGAATCAGGTGCCCTAATGGTAAGCAGAAGGGAAGTTATGGAAGGTTCGTTCGAACTCACAGACGGCCGCATCCTGTCCTTCGAGACTGCGGGTCCGGATAGTGGCCCGCCCGTGGTGGTGCATCACGGGACGCCGGGCTCGCGGATGCTCGGGCAGGAGTTGAAAGACTTGGCGGAGCAGCTCGGTGTTCGCATGATCGGCTTTGACCGGGCCGGATACGGAGGCTCGAGCCGCAAGAAGGGGCGTGTCATTGCCGATGTAGCTGCCGACGTGGGCGACCTGGCCGACCACCTCGGCCTCGAGCGGATCGCCACTTGGGGCATCTCGGGCGGCGGCCCCCACGCACTGGCGACAGCGGCACTGTTGGGGGACAGGGTTGCCGGGGTGGCCACCTTCGGCTCAGTGGCTCCGCTCGGGGCGAGCGGTCTTGACTTTCTGGGGGGCATGGGGGAGGCGAACATCGCCGAATTCGGCCTGGCCATGGACGATCCGGATGGCCTTGGAGACTTCCTGGGCGCTGCGCGCCCGGCGATGATCGGGTCGGATCCCGCCGCCTTCGTCAATGAGCTCTCCAGCCTCCTCTGCCCCGCCGATTTGGAGATGCTAAACGGTCCCTTCGTGGAAACGATGCTTGCTCAAACCAGGTGGGGACTAGTCGGCTCCCATTGGGGCTGGTTCGACGACGACCTTGCCTTCGTGAAGGAGTGGGGTTTCGACTTGACCCGCATCACTTCGCCGGTGCGCCTTTACATGGGCGTAGACGACGCATTCGTCCCGGTGGGCCACGGCCGCTGGCTCGCGAGCGCAGTTCCCGGCGCGGAGTACGTCGAGGCAGAGGGCGAGGGCCACTTGTCCATGTATGCCAAGCACCTCGTTAGTGCGCACCGCTACCTGCTTTCCTGTTTCTGACCAGGGACATCGTGTGAACCGGCCGGCGCGCCATCCCCGAGGCGCGGCGGCGCTTGTAACATTGATGGCTAGGTACGCGCATTTCTTGCGCACTGTTCAAGCACTGATCTTCGAGGGGAGTTCTATGGCATCCACGAAGCAGAGGGAGGGCTCCGCGGACGTCGGTGGAGCCGGAGGAGGCCGTCGTCGTTCTTCGGCGGCGCTGCGCTTTTACGCCGCCCTTGCCGTCACCTTCTTGGTGGTGGCCTCCGCGTCATACTTTGTGCTGTCCAAGGCTTTTCCGCGCAACCAGTCCTCCGCCGCCAACGCCGCGGCATCTCTGCGCCCCTCCGGGATTCCCTCGATCATCTCCACGCCTGTCGCCAACGTGATGGGCCTCGCTCCAGTCCCGCGCAAGCAGGCGCCCGGTTTCTCGCTGGTGGATCAGTACGGGCACACGTTCTCCCTGTCGAGTTTCCGCGGCAAGACGGTGGTGCTGGAGTTCATGGACCCCCATTGCACCGACATCTGCCCGATAGTTTCGCAGGAGTTCGTGGACGCATTCCATTACCTGGGTGCTAACGCTTCCAAGGTCGTGTTCTTGGCCGTGAACGTGAACCAGTACCACAACTCCGTGGCGTCGGTACAGAAGTTCAGCGTTGCCCACGGGCTGAACGCCATTACCAGCTGGCACTTCTTGACCGGACCTTTTGCCAGTTTGAAGCCGATTTGGGCGAACTACAACATCCAGGTATTGGCGCCCAACCCCAACGCCGACATCATCCACACCTCACTGCTTTATTTCATCGACCCGAACGGCCAGGAGCGCTTCGTGGCCACACCGATGGTTGACCATACGAAGGCGGGGAAGTCCTACCTTCCTTCGGACACCATTGCGGCGTGGGGGCACGGCATCGCCAATCTTGCCAACTACCTCGCCTGAGCCAGGTCGGGAGCTCGGCCGGCTCCTCAACTAGCATCCGAGGGGCAGTAAAGTTGGTCCATGTCCGACGTCGACTTCTTCTTTGACCCCGTCTGCCCATGGGCGTGGATTACTTCGCGCTGGGTTGAGGAGGTGGCGCAAGTGCGCGGCCTCGATGTGGGTTGGCGTTTCATCTCGCTTCGAATCGTCAACGAGGCCCGCGACTACGAGAAGGACTTCCCGCCCGGGTATCCGGAGATTCACGGGCTCGGCCTCCGGCTGCTCAGGGTGGCTGCTGCGGCACGTACGGAGGGGGGAAACGCCGCCGTCGGCCGCTTGTACGGAGCGCTTGGACGGATAATCCACAGTGAGCGCAGGCGACCGGAGGCCGGCCGGCCCGAGGTTGTGGCGGAGGCCCTGGAGCGGGCCGGCTTGCCGGTTTCCTTGTCGGATGCTTTGGACGATCACGCCTACGACACCGTTGTTCGCGAGGAGACCGGGCTCGCGCTCGAGCGCGCCGGACGCGAGGTTGGGACGCCCATCATCACCTTCGGCCCGCCTAACGGGCCGTCCTTCTTCGGCCCGGTGATTGCCCGCCTGCCACAGGGGCCCGAAGCCGTGGAGCTTTGGGAGGCGGTGGAACGCCTCGCACACTTTCGTGGGTTTGCCGAGCTAAAGCGTTCTTTGAGAGACCCGCTGCAGGTTCCCTAGCCCAGGTAGCTGGCGGGGGCCGTTCCTTTCGGTCGGCCTGCCCACGAACACGTCTCAGACGAAACTTTGCTGCAGTGCCTCAAGCTCTGTGGAACCCGGGCATAGCTCCTCGAAGGGAAGCTCGACCAAGGGAGTTTCGCTCGTGTGGTTGAGTTCGTGAACGTCAGGCACACTCTCGTCCACGAAGAGGAGCCCGGTCGGGATCTCTCCGCGCGCATGGGCCTGGTTCACGTAATGCATGGCGGCTTCGCGGTCGGTCGGGTCGTACTCGGCGGGGAGGGTTCGGAATCTCACCAGGCCCCCGTCGTGCATGGCCACCATCACCGAGCCGTCGCGCGGAAGGTCCACGACGATCTCGCGTCCCGTGCTGATGAAGTCAGGCTCGATCTCCCGAAGCTCGTGCTCGCGCACGTAGCGGTAGCTCTTGGTCGAGCCGTTATGGTTGTTGAACTGCACACAGGGGGATATCACATCTATCAGGGCCAGGCCACGGTGTTGGGCGGCGGCTTTGAGTATGGGCACCAGCTGCTCCTTGTCGCCGGAGAAGCTGCGGGCGACGAAGCTGGCACCAAGGCTGAGGGCAAGCATCACCGGATCAATCGGCGCGACCGTGTTGGCTTTTCCGTGCTTTGCGGCTGAGCCGATGTCGGCCGAGGCTGAGAACTGCCCCTTTGTCAAGCCGTAGACGCCGTTGTTCTCGATCACGTAGACCATGTGGACGTTTCGGCGGATGGCATGGACCATGTGCCCTGCGCCGATCGAAAGGGAGTCGCCGTCACCGGATATGCCAATGTAGAGGGCGTCCCGGTTGGCTGCGTTGGCCCCGGTGGCGATGGGAGCCATGCGCCCGTGGGCCGAGTTGAAGCCATGGGCGGCCGAGTCGAAGTAGGCGGTGGTCTTCGATGAGCAGCCGATGCCGCTCAACTTGACGACCTTGTGGGGTGGGATAGAAAGCTCGAACAAGGCACGCACGATTGCGGCGGTCACCGAGTCGTGGCCGCATCCCGCGCACAATGTCGACATCGACCCTTCGTAGTCGCGCATCGTGAGGCCGATCTCGTTCGTCGGCATGGCGGCGAGCGGGATGAGGGGTTTCTTGATGGATGGCATTTCCGCTACTCCTGCATCTCGTTGCGGATTCCCTCCGCAACCTGGTCCGCGCTCATCGGCAAGCCGCCGAAGGAGAGGACCGACGTGAGCCGCCGGCCGTCACCGCCGGCTTCCAGTATCAGAAGCGAGCGAAGCTGTCCGTCCCGGTTCTGTTCGACGACCATGCAACGCTCGTGCGCGTCCAGGAATGCTTTCACTTCGGAGCCGAACGGGAATCCGCGAACGCGCATGTAGTCGAGTGTCATCCCCTCGCTTTCGAGAAGCTGCAGTGCCTCGATGACAGCCGCCTCGCAGCTCCCCATGGTGATGACACCTATATTGGCGCCTGGCTTGCTCTGGATGACCGGCTTGGGCAGGCGGTCGGCGGAGGCCTCGACCTTTCTTGCGAGCCTTTCCACCACTTCGGCGTATGCTCCGGCGTCCTCCGTGTAAAGGCCGTAGCGGTCGTGACCCGAGCCACGAGTGAAGTAGGCCCCGTGTTCGGTCAGACCCGGGAGGGTTCTGGGCGCCACGAACTCGGAGTCTTCGTCCCCGTACCGGTAGAAGTGACCCACCTCTTCGATCTCGGCGTCGCTGAGCACCCGTCCGCGGTCCGGACGGTAATCGTCGTCCCAGCTGAGCTTGTCCACGACCCAGTCGTTCATTCCGATGTCCAGGTCGGAGAGCATCATGACCGGGGTCTGGAAGCGCTCGGCCAAGTCGAACGCTTGCACCGCAAACTCGAAGCACTCCTTGGGATCGGCCGGCAGCAGAAGGATGTGCTTGGTGTCCCCATGCGAGGCGTAGGCGCATTCCAGGAGGTCGGCCTGCTGCACCCTGGTCGGCATCCCGGTGGACGGGCCGGTCCTCTGCACGTTGATCACCACTGCTGGAATTTCCGTGTAGTAGGCCAGGCCGAGGAGTTCGTTCATAAGGGAGATCCCCGGGCCCGAGGTGGAAGTGAAGGCGCGCGCCCCGGCCCAGGAGGCCCCGATCACCATGCCGAGCGCCGCCAGCTCGTCTTCGGCCTGCAGGATGACGTAGTCGTTCCGAGTCTCCACGCTTCCGTCCGCTAGCGTAACCTTTCGCCGCCTGTGGCGTTCGCAGAGCTTTTGGAAGTTCTCCGCCACCGATGTCGCCGGAGTGATGGGGTACCAGGCCGCAACCGTGGCCCCTGCATAAAGGCATCCGAGCGCGGTGGCCGTGTTGCCGTCTATGAGGATCTTGCCCTTGGTGCCGGTGTCGGTCCGGAGGCGGAAGGGAAGGGTCGCCGGAAGATTTGCCTCGGCGTAGTCGTAGCCCAGGCGTAGCGCCTTCTGATTGGAGTCGCGCAGCGCGGGGTTGCCCGAGTAGGACTCCTCGAGCAGCTCCGCGAGCACTTGCGGGTCGATTCCGATCAAGTAGGAGACGGCCCCGGCGTAAGCGATGTTCTTCATCAGGATCCGCTCGCGAGGTCCGCTGAAGGCGTCTCCGCACAACCGGGCCAGGGGCACCCCCAAGAAGTTCACGTCCTCACGCAGCAGGGTTGCCGGAAGTGGCCAAGTGGAGTCGTAAAGGACGAATCCACCCGCCCCGAGCTGGCCTATGTCCTCCGCGTAGGTTTGACCGTTCATAGCCACCATAAGGTCGTAGCGTCGAGAGCGAGACGTGTGGCCCTTGCCGCTGACCCGAATCTCGTACCAGGTGGGCAACCCCTGGATGTTGGAGGGGAATAGGTTCTTCCCGGACACCGGGACGCCCATCCGGAAGATTGCCCGGAGAATCAGGTTGTTTGCGCTCGCCGAGCCGGTGCCGTTCACGTTCGCGAACTTCACGGCGAAGTCGTTGATGCGAGGCTCGCCGCCTTTGGCGAGATCCTCGGTGTCCGTGGGCGCAAGGGTCACAGTAGGGCTCCCATGCCTGCGCGACCCAGCCGTAGGTCGAACTTTTCCATGTTCCAGGCGGCGGTAGGGCAGCGTTCGGCACACAAGCCGCAGTGGACGCACAAGTTTTCGTCCTTGACCATGATCCTTCCAGTCTGTGCCAGGGGCTCCGAGACGTACAGCGCCTCGTCCAGGTTTTCGGCCGCCACCGTGAGCATGCTGCGAAGGCTGGCTTCGCTGTCGGTGTCGGGTGCGATGGTCAGGCATGCCACAGGGCAGATGTCGATGCAGGCGTCACACTCGATGCATAATGGTGCCTGGAAAACGGGCTGGACGTCGCAGTTGAGGCAGCGCTGGACCTCGCGCATGGTCTGTTCGGCCGAGAAGCCGAGTTCCACCTCGAGGCGCAGCTCGTTGAAGCGCTTGGCAAGATCGACGTGCGCCATCTGCTGGCGGGGAGAGGGGTTGTAGTCGTTGTTGTAACTCCACTCGGTCAAGCCCATCTTCTGGCTTGTCAGAGTCATCCGGTTTGCCGGCCTTTCCTCGACCGGGACGCCCCGGCAGTGGTTGTCGATGGAGATCGCCGCCTCGTGCCCGTGCGCGACGGCCCAGATGATGTTCTTCGGCCCGAATGCGGCGTCTCCCCCGACGAAGACTCCAGGGAGCCTGGTCTGCAGGGTGACGGCGTCGATTACCGGCAGGCCGTCGGAGGAGAATTCCATGCCCAGATCGCGCTCGATCCACGGAAATGCGTTCTCCTGCCCTATGGCCAGGATCACGTCGTCGCATGGGAGGATGACGGTGTCGACCGTGCGCGAGCGCGTCGCCTCCTCGTCCCACTCGAGCACGTCGAACTCCATGCCGACCAGGCGCCCCTCCTCGGTGACGAAGCGCCGCGGCGCGTGATTGACGATGATCTCGACCTGCTCCTCTTCAGCGTCCTCCAGTTCCCATGGCGAGGCCTTGAAGAACCGGCGTGGGCGCCGGGCCATGATCTTCACATCGCCTCCGCCCAGCCTGCGCGCGGTGCGACAGCAGTCCATCGCGGTGTTGCCCACCCCGATCACAAGGACCCGCGAGCCTATCGACCCGATGTGGCCGAAGGCCACCGACTTGAGCCAGTCCAGGCCAATGTGCACGTGCTCGGGATCGGCATGACGGCCCTCGATCTCCAGGTCCTTTCCTTTGGGCGCTCCGCTCCCGATGAAGATCGCATCGTAGCCGTCTCTGCACAAGGCGGCGAGACTTGTCACGGGGGTGTCGTAGCGGACCTCCACCCCCATGCCGACGATGTATCCGATCTCCTCTTCGAGGACTTGAGCCGGAAGGCGGAAGGAGGGGATGCTGGTGCGCATCAGCCCACCTGGTTCGGCGGCCGCCTCGAAGATGGTGACCTGGTAGCCGAGTGGCATCAGGTCGTTGGCCACGGCAAGCGATGCGGGACCGGTTCCTACGCAAGCCACCCGCTTGCCGTTCTTCTCGGCGGGCGCGCGCGGAAGCCGGTCGGTGATGTCGTCGCGGAGGTCCGAGGCGACGCGCTTCAGGCGGCAGATGGCCACCGGCGAGCCGTCGACGCGCTCCCGGCGGCAGGCGGGCTCACAGGGCCGGTCGCAGGTTCGCCCGAGTATCCCCGGAAAGACGTTGGAATCCCTGTTCACCATGTAGGCGTCTGAATACCTGCCTTGGGCGATCAGGCGAATGTACTCAGGGACGTTCGTGTGGGCCGGGCAGGCCCACTGGCACTCGACTACGCGGTGGAAGTAGTCGGGGTCCCCGATGTCGGTGGCTTGCATTTCCCCCCTAGCGATTTAGAAGTTCGGATCGACGTCAATTGGCGGGGCCAACACGGGTGCAGGTGGCCCTACCGATGACGGATGGACCCCGCAGTGACTCAGTCGTGGTGTCGTTCCAAGCCCCCCGGCTCCATGTCTCCGCGAAGTGCCCCCTTTGATATCAAGTTACACCTGGCTGCTTCCATAACCAAAGCCGGATGGAAGGCCGGTGAGAACCGATACCGGAGCCGCCCCTCGGGACGCCGATGGCCCCGCTGCAAGCGCAGCGGGGCCATCTCTTAGCGCTTGGCGAGCCAGGTGGCTCGTTAAGGGTCTGGCGGACTAGGCCTGCTTGACCGCCGAGATCTCGAACTCCAGGGTGACGTTCTCGCTTACGAGGATGCCGCCGCTCTCGAGAGCTGCGTTCCAGCTGACGCCGAAGTCCTTGCGGTTGATGACCGTCGAGCCCTCAACGCCGATGCGGCGATTGCCCCACGGGTCGATCTCGGTGCCGGTGAACTCAAGATCGAAGGTCACCGGGCGGGTGACCCCGCGGACCGAGAGATCGCCGTTGACGCGGAACTTGTCGCCGCTCACGGCCTCGATGCCCGTGGACTTGAAGGTGATCTCCGGGTACTCGTTCATGGAGAGGAAGTCGTTCGACCGGATGTGGTTGTCGCGGTCCGCGTTGCGGGTGTCGATGCTGGCGGCCTTGATGGTCACTTCGAGGGTGGACTTGGTTACGTCCGCGCCATCGAGATGGCCGCTACCCTCGAATTCGTTGAAGTTTCCGCGCACCTTGGTCACCATTGCGTGGCGGGCCGAGAACCCGATGCGGCTATGGCTCGGGTCGATGGCGTAGTTGCCGGTCAGGTCAGCGTTGATTGGGGACATTTGGCTGTTGCTCCTTTGGATCGAATGTCTATGGTTTCTTCAACAGTATATGACGTTTCATCTATTCCGTGCCAAAGGTGAATTTTCATCTAATTTTTCTCATAGACTGTTTGCCATGAGCGATACCCGTTGGCTGGACGAGTGCGAGGCGCGCACCTGGAGGGCGCTGCAGTTCATGCATCTTCGGCTCTCGGCCCAGTTGGCGAGGGACCTGGCGGAGCACTCGAGCCTCTCCTACCAGGACTACGTCGCGCTTGTCGCGCTCACCGATCAACCGGACGGGAGGCTGCGCCTCTTCGAACTCGCCCATGCCATCGGGTGGGAGAAGAGCCGGCTTTCGCACCATGTTTCCAGGATGGAGGAGCGAGGCCTCGTCCAGAAGGAGAAGTGTGACCAGGATCGCCGCGGCGCATTTGTGGTGGTGACCGAGGCGGGGCGCGAGGCGATCCGCGAGGCGGCTCCAAGCCATGTGGCGGCGGTGCGCCGACTCTTCCTCGATGCCGTGCCATATGACAGTTTGGGCGAGCTGGCCGAGATCTTCGAGGCAGTGTTGACCCGCGTCAGGGCGGAGGAGAAGCCATGCCCCGAGCAGGAAGCGGGTTCGCGCGGCTGAGCCAAGCCGGGCCGGGCGGCTGCACCGGATCCGCACGGGCAGGTGCCGGATAGTCTTCATCCATCCGAGGTAATTGCTCGGAGCGCGGATGGCCTCGGCGGAATTCGGCCAGGGGAGATGTATCGTCCATGCCGGATGCAGTCAAGCGGCACCTGCTTGGGATTGGCGCGGTCCTGAGCGCGTCGGCGGCCTTGGCGGCCTGTGGTCAAAGCGGCAGCACGACCACGACTTCGCCTTCCCTCACTACGACTTCAAGCGTGGCGGCGTCGACGACTTCCACCACCGCTCCGGCAATCGCAGCCGGATTCGAGCCATTGGCGATGAGCTTCGTATCGCCGAGCCTCGGCTTCACCCTTGGTCATTATCGCTGTTCGCAGGGGCAGTGCTATCAGCTGGTTCGCACCACTGACGAGGGCAAGCACTGGAGTCTGGTGGCACCGGCCGGCTCCGTTGTCGTCTCGATCAATCCTCAGAGCCTCTACTTCGCCGATGCCGCGCGGGGCTGGATCTGGGGAAGAGGAGCCGCCTACACGGCCAACGGCGGGAAGAGCTGGAGCGTGCTCGTCCTGCCGGCCGGATCGGTCGTGGATTCGGTGGCGGTGGTGGGGGACCAGGCTTACTTTCTGCTCTCCACCCCGACTTCGTCGCCGCCCGGCACCTATGTGACCTCGCTCTTCGAGCAGAACTGGCAGGCAGGTGGCGGGACCACTCCTGTTGGCGGGTTCTCGCCGGTCGGCACTCCGGCGCCGGCCGGAATGCTCGCACCAGGAGCCTCGCTGCTTGGGGTGAACACCGGTCAGTCGGGTAGCACCAGCCCCCTCTGGCTTTACGATCCCGCCAGCGACTCTTCCACTTCGTTGCCCAACCCTTGCGCCGCCTCCACCGGCGCCATCTCGGCACCTCTGATGAGCGGCGGGCGCTATCTGGCGGATGGAACCACGGATCCGGCGTCTCAGGCGAAATTTCAGGCTCTGTGCACCTCCGACCCGGGCGCGGGTTCGAGCGCGAAACAGCTCTACGAGCTGTCGTACTCGGTAAGCCCGTCCGCGTCATCGAGCTGGACCTCTCTCGGCGCGTCGGCGCCATTGGGGGGCCTTGCCACCGACTTCGCGACCTCGCCGGGCGGGAATTTCGCGATCGGCGCGGCATCGGGCGCATCCTTCGTCTACGCACAGCAGGCGGGCGCATCCAACTGGAGCTCCCTCACCGATTCGTCGCTTGGTGGCGCGCCGGTGACCCAACTCGAGTGGGTCGACGACTCCCACGCCTTCGCCGTGATCGGTGGTCCCGAAGGCACCGGCCTCGGGCCATCGAGCGCATCGGCGGCCTATTACTCGTCCGACGGTGGCGCATCGTTCGCCAAGCTGGCATTCTGAGGCACGGCCTCCGGCTGCGCCCGGGCCCTCTGCGGAATTGGTGCGGGCCGTGCGGTTTCGCCGAGCTGGACTGCGCCCCCGCTGCGGTTAGGGGCACTTCTTCCGGACAGGAAACCGTCTGCGCCCCCGGTTGACTCGTCGTCCCGTTTGGAGACAGACTGAATCCGGCCCGAGCGCATCTCGCTTGCGGCACGGACGAGAGGGGGGCAGGCGTGCCCACGGAAGAATCCGAATACTTGGCGGACATTGCTAGGCGGGTGAGTTCGTCGTGGCCCCCCGGCCTTGATAGCGAGGTCGTCTACCCGCTGGGTGATGTGCCGGTGACCACCTACCTGCGGAGGCGGGCCGCGGATGCCCCGGGGGAAATTGCCGTCTCCTTCTACGGATACGACATGAACTTTGCCGAGCTGGACGAGCGGAGCGACCGGTTCGCTTCGTACCTGCGCATGACCGGAGTCCGTCCAGGGGACAGAGTGGCGGTGATGCTCCCTAACTGTCCGCAGTTCTTCGTGGCCTTTTACGGCATTCTCAAGGCTTCCGCGGTGCACGTTCCGGTCAATCCGATGTTCAAGGAGGTCGAGCTGGCTTACGAGCTCGCTGACTCGGATGCTCGCGTGCTGGTCTTCTGGGATGCCTTGGCCGGGATCGTCGGGGGCGTGCGGTCCGACTCGGCTGTCGAGCAGTACCTGTCGGTGTCGGTGGGCGAGTGCCTTCCGGCGAATCCTCCGTATCGCCTACCCGCGGGGCTCGACGCGCCGCCGGCGCACCCCTCCTTTTCGACCTCCTTTGAGGAGGCCCTGGCCGGTGCACGGAGCGTGCCTTTGGAGGAGCCGGATATCGATGCCTTGGCCGCGCTCAACTACACGGGCGGGACGACGGGCATGCCCAAGGGTTGCGAGCACACGCAGCGCCACATGCTCTACACGGCCGCCACCGCGATCCAGACCCAGCGACTCCAGGAGGGCGTGTCGCTCGTCTATATCCCTATCTTCTGGATTGCGGGCGAGGACGCGGGACTTCTGGTTCCAGTGGTGGCGGGAACCCGAGTTGTCCTGCTTGCGCGCTGGGATCCGGAAGCGGTCCTCGCGGCGATAGAGATCTACGGGGTTTCCGCGATGACCGGCACGGTCGACAATTACGTGGAGCTGATGGAGCTCGGCAATCCGGGCGGGCGGGACCTTTCCTCGCTCCGGTACGCGATGGCCATGTCTTTCGTCAAGCGCCTGAACCCGGAGATAAGGCGGAGGTGGCGAGAGTTCGCCTCGTCTGCCTGCCTGTTGCGCGAGGCGGCCTATGGGATGACCGAGACCCACACCATCGACACCTTCACGCTCGGATTCCAGGGAGGGGATGCCGACCTGCTCAGCGAACCCCCGGTCTTCTGCGGGCTGCCCATGCCGGGCACCGAGTTCAAGATCGTCGACTTCGAGACCGGCGGCCTTTGCCCAATCGGCGCGGAGGGCGAGATATGCGTGCGCTCTCCGTCGGTGACCACCGGCTACTGGGGCAACGCCGAGGCGACCCGGGCCGCGCTCGAAGGCGGATGGCTCCACAGCGGAGACGCCGGCATGATCGATGAAGGCGGATTTCTCCACTACATGGGTCGGCGCAAGGAGATGATCAAGGTCAATGGCATGAGCGTGTTTCCGGGAGAGCTCGAGGTGCTGCTCGGCGCCTATCCCGGGATCGAGGCCGTGGCTGTTGTCGGCGTCCCGGATTCCGCCAAGGGGGAGGTGCCCGTGGCCTTTGTCAAGCCGGCACCGGCTGTCGAGCTGGATGCCGGCGCGATCGAGCAGTGGTGCCGCAACCGCTTCGCCACTTACAAGGTCCCCTCCGTTCAAGTGGTGAGTGATCTGCCCATGACGACCACCGGCAAGGTTCGCAAAGAGTCACTCCGCGAGCAGATGCTGGCCGGCGGCAAGGTTCCCAACCAATAAGAAAGGGCCGGCTGATTTTCAGCCGGCCCTTTCTCTAAATTGGAGTGGCGTCACCAAACCACCCCGCGTGGGACGGAGTCACCAGGCCGTCCGCAACCTCAGCCGATTTTCTCTTGCTTGTGCGCCGCCGCCTTGCTGACAACGGACGGATGGCGCGCCATCGAGGACGATTTCGCCTCTTCCTTTCGGTAGTCCAGGTAGAGGCCCGCGGCCATCACCCCGAGGATTAGGGCGGTGGCGAAAACCATGAAGGGAAGATTCAAGATCAGCCAATTCACTTCGTTCACCCTCTCGCAAGCTCGACTTTCCGGTAACAAGCTACGGAGCAAAGGTAATGAAAGGGCAACGGAAGGTTCCTTCTTCGGACATCTCCGACCGAGCGGAGGTCACCGCATTGCGAGGCTCGCGCGGTCCGGCGCGCAGTTCAGCTGCCAATAAATTCCCGGGCTTGCGGTCCATGACCGGCGGGACGGGTACGCGACGGCGTCGTTACCAATTGGGTCGTCGCGGACACTCGACCCGACCTGGGCGACCGCCGGCGGCTACCCGGCTTCTATGGGTTCCGCCTCGATGGGCGGGCTGCGTCGATGCGCCTGGTGTTTCAACGCCCTTGCCGGACCCGAGGAACTCCGGGTGGGTGGCGTTGGACCCGATGGGAGCTCCGAGGCACGCTCGCTCGGACGCCGCGGACACGT
>JAJZNF010000245.1:24903-28180 GCA_021847985.1 Actinomycetes bacterium
CTATTGTCAGCCAACCTTCTCCACCGGCATTACCTCTTTCTTGCTCACTACCGACGGGTGACGAGCCATCGCGGCCCGCCTCTCCTCCTCGGTCCGGTAGTCCAAGTAGAGGCCGACGGCCATTATGCCCAGGATCATGGCGGTGACCAGGATCATCAACGGAAGATTCAAAATCAGCCAATGCATCTATTCGTCCTTTCGCTCCTTCAACCTGCTGCCTACAAGTTACGGAGCGCAGGTAATCGCAAGGCAATGAGGAGCCGATGCTTCGGTAATGGACCACCGCGTATTGCCGGCGCGGTCGGCAAAGCGCCGGACTTCCTGTTCAGCAGGGGGCATTGCCTGGGCGTTCGCTTTCAGATGGTCTCGGGTACCATCTTGATCGCGCCGCACGGGCACTCCTGGGCGCAAATGCCGCACCCCTTGCAGTAGTCGTAGTCGAACTCGTAACGGAGGCCCGGCCCGAGCTTGATGACCGAGTTGTCGGGGCAGACTCCGTAGCAGTTGTCGCACTCGAAGCAATTGCCGCAGGAGAGGCAACGCCGCGCCTCGAAAAGTGCGTTCGACTCGTCCAATCCCTGTACCACTTCGTCGAAGGTCGAGCGTCTGCGGGCGACGTCGAGCTTGGCCCGCACGGTCTGCGGGGCGTCCGAGTAATACCAGGTATTCAGCATGTCGAATGGGGCAATTTCGTGGCGTTCGGGCCTTGAATAGGTGGTTCCCCGCAGCCACGCGTCGATGTTCTTGGCCGCGAGCTTGCCGTGGCCGACGCCGACCGTGACCGTTCGCTCGCCCGGCACCATGTCACCGCCGGCGAAGAGTCCGGGCACGCCGGTCATCATGTTTCGATCCACTTGCACCACGCCATCGGCGACCACCACGCCATCGACGTTTTGAAGCAGCTCGAGATCCACCTCTTGCCCGAGAGCCAGGATGAGGGAGTCGGCTTCGAGTTCCTCGAACTCGCCCGTCGCCACGGGCATCCCTTTCTCGTCGAGGGTCATCTTCTCCAGCAGGAGCTTCCCGGCGTCGGCGTGCTTGACCGTCGATAGCCAGCGCATTTCGACGCCTTCCTCGACCGCCTCCTCCACCTCGACGTCGTGCGCCGGCATGCGATCCCTCGTGCGCCGGTAGACGACTACGGCGTCGGTCGCCCCGAGGCGCTTGGCGGTGCGCGCAGCGTCCATGGCGGTGTTCCCTCCGCCATAAATTGCGACTCGCCGGCCCAGCAAAGGAGGGGCTTGACCCTCCATGCTGTGCAAGAAGCTGACCGCATCCAGGATTCGCGCCGATTCTCCGGCCGGTACGTAGGCACGCTTGCCGATCTCGGCGCCGATGGCAAGGAAGACGGCGTCGAAGTGCTTCTCGGCAAGGACCGTGGCCAAATCGTCCACCTTGTGGTTCAGGACGATTTCCACGCCCATTCCCTCTATCCGGCGGATCTCCGCGTCGAGTACCTCGCGGGGGAGGCGATATTTCGGAATCCCATAGCGCATCATCCCGCCGGGATTCGCGCCGGCCTCATAGATCGTGACCGTATGGCCCAGCCTGCGCAGGTGATAGGCGGCGGAAAGCCCCGAAGGGCCGGCGCCAATTACCAGCGCTTTCTTGCCGGTGTCGGCTGCGGCAGGCTCGGGCATCCAGCCCTTGTCGAGTGCCAGATCGCCCAGGAAGTGCTCGACGGAGTTGATGCCGACCTCTTCGTCGAGACTGCCACGGTTGCAGGCCGTCTGGCAGGGGTGGTAGCAGACCCTTCCCATTACCGCGGGGAGGGGGTTGTCCTCCATCAGCTTGCGCCAGGCTGCTTCGTAGTCTCCGCTCTCGGCGTGATAAAGCCAGCCTTGAATGTTCTCCCCGGCCGGGCAGGCATCGTTGCACGGCGGGAGCCGGTCCACGTAGACCGGGCGCTCCACCCTCCAGCTGCCTGTCTTGTTGTGTCGGCTGGTGCCGACTTCCAAGGTGATGGCGAATGGCCTTTCCATCGTCGTTGCCCTTCTATTCCGGGTCGCTCTGCGTCAGCCCGAAGCGAGAGATGTTCTTGTCGGCGATCGCCTGGATTCGGCCGATGGTCTCGGTGTCCGCCTGCGGCCTGAACAGATGTTGGTAGCGGCGTTGTGGCCGGAGGTATTCCTCCACGGGGACCTGATGGCGGATCTTTGAGACGCTGGTGACGTCTCCTCCTTCGGCCTCGAAGACCGGGAAGAGGCCTGACTCCTTGGCCAGTCTGGACAGGCGGATGGTGTCCGACGGTGCCGAACCCCAGCCCAACGGGCACGGGACCAGCACGTGTATGTAACGAGCGCCGTGGAAGCTCATCGCTTTTTCGACCTTGTATTCGAGGTCCCTAAGTTCGGCGACCGTCGCCGTGGCGACGTAGGGAATCTCGTGCGCCATGGCTATCAATGGCAGGTTCTTACCCTTGCCGAAGTCCTCTCCCGGATGGGGCCCGACGGCGTCGGTGGTGGCGGTCCGTGCCGCGGGAGGGGTGGCGCCGGAGCGCTGCACCCCGGTGTTCATGTAGGCCTCGTTGTCGTAGCAGATGAACAGCACGTCGTCGTTGCGCTCGAACATGCCCGAAAGCGGCCCGAAACCTATGTCGACAGTGCCTCCGTCTCCCGCTTGTGCGACGACCCTGATGTCCTGCTTGCCCTTGGCGCGAAGCGCTGCCGCGATGCCTGTGCCGACCGCTGCAGAGTTGCCGAACAGGGAGTGGATCCAGGGGATCTGCCAGGAGGTCTCCGGAAAGGGCGTGGTGAACACCTCGAGGCAGCCGGTGGCATTCGCCACGACCATCTGGTTGCCGGAGGCTCGCATGGCGGCATCGAGTGCGTAGCGTGCGCCGAGCGCCTCGCCGCAACCCTGGCAGGCGCGGTGGCCCAAGGTTAGTGAGTTGGTCCGGTCTTCGGAGGACTGCACCGAGCGCTGGTCTTCCGAGAGCAGGCGGTTTCCGACGACGAAGCTGCCGGTTTGATAGAACTTGATTGGCTGGAAGGGCATCAGCGCGCTCCTTGCGGTCCGGTGGTTCCGACGATCTGCGCCGCGCCACCGCCCGAGGTGCTGCTGCGCCGGGCGGTGCCAAGGGTGGCAACCTCATGTCGGAGTAGGGTCTCGTCAAGATCAAGGAAGGTCTCTTGGGCGAGCTCTCCCTTGGCCGCGGCCTCCAGAGCCGATGCGACGGAGCGGCGCGTCACCGGCCGCCCTCCGAGGCCGGAGACGACCGAGTGGACCGTAGGTTCGGCGCTGCGCAGCGTCGCCGCGATGTCGGCTGAGAGCTGGC
>JAJZNF010000258.1 GCA_021847985.1 Actinomycetes bacterium
GCGCGATGCAGCCTTTCGGGTAATCCGGCGCATCGGCGTCGAGACCGGCGGATCGAACATCCAGTTTGCGGTGAATCCCCAGGATGGGGAGATGGTCGTGATCGAGATGAACCCGAGGGTCTCCCGTTCGAGCGCGCTGGCCTCCAAGGCCACCGGGTTTCCCATAGCCAAGATCGCCACCAAGCTCGCCGTCGGGTATCGCCTGGACGAGGTGCGCAACGACATCACCAGGCTGACGCCGGCCTCCTTCGAGCCCTCCATCGACTACGTGGTCACGAAGGTGCCCCGCTGGGCTTTCGAGAAGTTCCCGGGGGTGGCGCCGGTCCTCTCAACCCGGATGCAATCGGTCGGGGAGGCGATGGCGATCGGCCGAACCTTCGCCGAGTCGCTGCAAAAGGCGCTGCGTTCGATAGAACTCGGCCGCTGGGGCCTGGGCGCGGATCCCGCGGACAAGGAGCTTGAAGGCGTCGAGGCCGAAGAGCTGGTTCGCAGGGCCTCCGTCGCGACCCCCAACCGCATCTTCGAGATCGAAGCTGCCCTGCGGGCGGGAGCGACCGTGGAGGAGCTCTACGAGGCCACGCGCATCGACCCCTGGTTCCTTTACCAGATGACGAGGATCGTAAACGAGAAGGAGGCTTGGAGAGGGCACGAGTTCGTACGGGGCACCGCTTCGGAGATAGCCGAGGTCTTCTCCAAGCGCGACTTCCTGCGAGCCAAGCGTCTCGGCTTCTCCGATGCCCAGCTCGCCTACCTGCTCGGTGTGGACCGGACCGAATTGACCGCCGCACGCAAGATGGTGGGCGTTTCGACCGTCTACAAGACGGTGGACACCTGTGCCGCCGAGTTCGAGGCTAAGACGCCTTACCACTATTCCACCTACGACGCGGAGTCGGAGGTGCGCTCGGGTGCAAAGCCCAAGGTGATCATCCTCGGCTCGGGGCCGAACCGGATCGGACAGGGGATCGAGTTCGACTACTGCTGCGTGCACGCCAGCTACGCCCTGCGCGAGGCCGGTTACGAGACCATTATGGTCAACTGCAATCCCGAGACGGTCTCAACGGACTACGACACCTCCGACAAGCTCTATCTGGAGCCGCTCTTCCCCGAGGACCTGCGCGAGGTGATCGATGCCGAGACCGCGGGGGGCGGCCCCCTCCACGGTGTCATCGTCAGCCTGGGCGGCCAGACGCCGTTGAAGCTTGCCCAGTCGATATCCCCGTCCCTGGTGCTCGGGACCTCACCCGACTCCATCGACGCGGCGGAGGATCGCAAGCGATGGGCCGCCCTGTGTGACGAGCTTCGCATTCCCCAGCCCGCGGGGGCCACGGTTACCTCGCTTCCCGAAGCCTTGGTCGCGGTGGGGGAGATCGGCTACCCGGTGCTGGTGAGGCCCTCCTATGTTCTCGGCGGACGGGCCATGGAGATCGTCTACGACCGCGAGGGGCTGGTCGACGCCTTCTCCCGCCTGGAGAAGCTTTCCGCCGAAGGGGAGCAGGCCAAGGAGCGCCCCATCCTCATCGACTCCTTCCTGGAGGACGCCATCGAGGTCGACGTGGACGCGATCAGGGATGCGCAAGGGGACTTCCTTCTGGGTGGGATCATGGAGCACATCGAAGAGGCGGGGATTCACTCCGGCGATTCGGCCTGCGTAATCCCTCCCATCACTCTGGCCGCCGACACCATCGCCACCCTCGAGGCGTACACGCGTGCCATCGCCGACTCCTTGGAGGTGGTGGGACTGATCAACGTGCAATACGCGGTGAAGGCCGGTCAGGTATTCGTCATCGAGGCCAACCCCCGCGCATCCCGCACGGTGCCCTTCGTCTCCAAGGCGACTGCTGTCCCCCTGGTGAAGATAGCCACCTTGGTGATGGCGGGCGAGAGCATCGCCTCTCTCGAGGCCCGTGGGGTCTTCGAGCGAAAGGGGCAGGCCGACTACTACTCGGTGAAGGAAGCGGTGCTGCCGTTCTCGCGCTTCCCCTCCGCGGACACCCTGCTCGGCCCCGAGATGCGTTCCACGGGAGAGGTGATGGGAATCGATCGCGATTTCGCCATGGCCTTCGCCAAGAGCCAGCTGGGCGCGGGACAGAACCTGCCTTCTGAGGGCGCCATCTTCCTTTCGCTTGCCGACAAGGACAAGCCCGCCGGCGTCGAGCTGGCCAAGGGGCTGGCCGCTCTTGGCTTCGATCTGGTGGCGACCTCCGGAACCGCCGACTACCTGAAGCTCTACGGAATAGGTGTCTCCGACGTCGTGGGCAAGCTGGGCGGGACCGCCGAAGGGGAGCTCGACGCGGTTTCGCTGATCTCCTCGGGATCGGTCGGCCTGGTGGTGAACACTCCTCGGGGCCGCGGATCGCGAAGCGACGGCTACCACATTCGCACCGCTGCCAACAGGTTCAAGGTTCCCTGTATAACGACCATGTCGGCTGCATTGGCCGCAGTAAGGGCTCTGGGCGCCATGGCCGCCGGCGAGCTGGTTGTCAAGAGCATCCAGGAGCACCATGCCAAGAGCGCGTAAAGGGCTCTGGGAAGGCGCGCCCTTTGATAGGTTGCGGGAGGGCGGCCGTCCCGCAGCAGGCGGGCGATGGCCGCATTTGGACGGCGAAGGGGCGTGGGCGCGCAGATGAGCCATGATTGAGCTGGCCACACGCCTTGGTGGGGGACTGCACCTGGAGAACCCCGTCATGAACGCCTCCGGCACGGCAGGGTTTTCGACCGAGCTGGACGGCTATTTCGACATGCGCCGCCTGGGTGCGTTCGTGACCAAGTCCCTGGCTCATTTCGCCACCCAGGGGAACCCGTCTCCCCGCGCGGCGGGCGCCGGACCGGCCATGTTGAACTCCGTCGGGCTGGCGGGGCCCGGGATCCAGGCCTGGCGAATCGAACACGCACCTCGCCTCGCCAAACTTGGGGTTCCCACCTTTGTGTCTATCTGGGGCCGCACCGTGGCTGACTACGAGCGCGCGGTGGCCGAGCTCGAGGGGCTGGAGGCCTTCGCAATCGGCATAGAGATCAACGTCTCCTGCCCGAACATAGAAGACCGCGGCAACATGTTCGCGCACTCTCCTGCGGTGGTCGCCGAGGTGATGGACGCCACCCGCGCCGCCCGGCTGCCGCGCACGGTCAAGCTCTCGCCGAATACGCACCTGATCCTGGAGGTGGCCGACGCGGCCCGCTCCGGGGGCGCTGCCGGAGCGGTGCTGGTCAACACGGCCATGGGCATGGGAATCGACGAAGGTCTGCTGGTTCCGACGTTGGGAGCCAAGGGCGGAGGAGTCTCCGGCCCCGCTCTGCACCCGATCGCGCTGCGGGCGGTTTATGAGTGTCACGCAGCATTCCCGGACTTCCCCCTGGTGGGTGTAGGCGGGGTCTCCACGACCAGGGACGCGGTGGCCATGCTGGCGGCCGGTGCAAGTGCCGTGCAGGTGGGTACGGCGTCATTCGTGGAGCCCAGGGCGGCAATGCGAATTCTTGCCGAGTTGCCGATGCGCGTCGAGAAGCTCGGGTTTTCCGGGATCGGTGATCTTGTGGGTGCCGCCCATCGGGGCGGAATCGCCGCCACCAGGCGTTGAGGGGAACGCCGTCACCTTGCGGATAGGGAGCGTGAAGATGAGGTCCAAGGATCGGCTGGCCATAGCGCTGGATACGGACGACTCGGTGGAGGCGTTGCGCTGGGCGCGCGACTTTCGAGAGGTCTTCGGATACGCCAAGGTCGGCCTGGAGCTTTTCACGAGCGAGGGCCCCGGCATCATCTACGCGCTCCGGGAACTCGGCTACCACATCTTCCTCGACCTCAAGATGCACGACATTCCCAACACCGTGGGCCGCGCCGCGCGGGTGGCCGGAGGTTACGGAGTCGACCTGCTGACCGTGCACACCGCGGGCGGTGTGCCGATGCTGCGGGCGGCCGTCGAGGGACTTGCCCAAGGGGCGGTCTCGGCCGGTCTGGAACTCGAGCCTCGGGTCCTGGGTGTCACGTTCCTGACCAGCGACCCGGCGGTCGACGAGTCCGCCTTCTTGGCGCGGCTCGACGCGGCAGCCGAGGCCGGCTGTGGAGGTTACGTCTGCGCGGCCGCCGAGCTGGAGATCGGGAAGGAGCGCCACCCCGAGCTTTTCGCGCTGGTGCCCGGAATCAGGTTCAAGGGGGCCGAAGCCGACGACCAGTCCCGCGTGGCGACGCCATCGGAGGCACTGGGCAAGGGCGCGGACCTCATCGTGATCGGGCGCAGCGTGACCAGGGCGGCCGATCCGGATGCCGCGCTCGCCATGCTGAAGGTCCAAGCCGCCGCGTTCTGAGGGCCGCCTTTTGCGTCAGCGCAGGTCGCGAGGGGGCTCAAGAGGCCCGAAATTTGCGCGAAAACCGACTTTTTTCCTGCAAAGGGGCACAACGAGCAGTTCGCTGGGGTATTTTCACTCTTATGCCATTGCCTCCATCATTGACACCGCAACAGAGATCCGATGCACTGCGCAAGGCCGCTGAGGCCCGTAAGCAGCGCGCTGAGATCAAGGAGAAGCTCAAGCTCGGCACCGTGACGCTGGCCGAGCTGCTAGATCGCGCTTCGACTGACGAGCTGGTGGGGAAGATGAAGGTCTCCTCCGTGCTCGAGGCTCTGCCCGGCATCGGCAAAGTCCGTTGCCAGAAGATCATGGAGGCGGTCGGGATCAACGAGACCCGCCGTCTACAGGGTCTTGGCGTCAAGCAGAAGGCGAGCCTCCTGCAGGAAGCGACCAAGGCTTAGAGCCATCTCGTCTTGATTTTCGTTCTGTGCGGACCCGGAGGGGTGGGCAAAGGTACCGTCGCCTCCATGCTCTGCCAGCGAAATGAATGGCTCGCGTTATCGCGATCCTGGACCACGCGCCAGCGTCGTGATGGCGAGTCCGAAGATGCTTACGTATTTGTGGATCAGGCCCATTTCAAG
>JAJZNF010000043.1 GCA_021847985.1 Actinomycetes bacterium
CGGATTCTTGTTGACTGTGGTTGGCCTTGCCATCGCCGGTAGGAGGCTCTTCTTCCTGTATCGGCTCGTCAGCTCCGGCAAGCCGGCCCCTGGTAGGACCGATGGCGCGTGGAAGCGCGTCCAGGCCGAGATAGTGGAGGTTCTGGGCCAACGGAAACTTCTGAAGAAAACGGTGCCGGGCGTGGCACACTTCTTCACCTTCTGGGGCTTCACGATCCTCCTCTTCACCATCATCGAGGCATACGGCGCCCTCTTCCAGTCCAACTTCGCCATTCCTCTCATCGGCCACGACTCCTGGCTGGGATTCCTCGAGGACTTCTTTTCGGTGGCCGTCCTCGTCGCCCTCGTGGTCTTCACCATCATCCGGATAAAGAACTCGCCGGCGCGCAAGGAGAGATCCTCGCGCTTCTACGGATCCCACACCGATGCGGCCTGGATCACGCTCGGCGGTATCGCCCTGGTGGTCATTACCCTGCTCATGTATCGAGCCGCGCAGGTGAACGTAGGAGACTTCCCTTATAGCGACTTCGCCTTCGCGAGCCATCTGATCGCAAACGCCCTACGTCCGCTCGGAGTGGCCACCAACCGCGACCTGGTTTCGGTCTTCCTGGTCGGCAACGTCGCCGTGCTAATGGCGTTCCTGGTATTCGTCACCTATTCCAAGCACCTCCACATCTTCGCCGCACCGCTAAACGTCGCCTTCTCGCGGCGGCCCAAGGCGCTGGGCGCCCTGTGGAGCACCCCCAACATGGATCCCGAGCAGCTGACCGAGGACACCGTGTTCGGCGCCGGCAAGATCGACGATTTCACCTGGAAGCAGCTCCTTGATCTCGCCACCTGCACGGAGTGCGGCCGTTGTCAGGAGCTCTGCCCTGCCTGGGGCACGGGGAAGCCGCTCTCGCCGAAGCTCTTGATCATGAGCTTGCGCGATCACCTCTTCCACTCCGCCGACCGGCTGCTCGCTCCGGCACCCGCTGAAGGTGCGACTGCCACTGCGGTGGAGGCGGTGCCGCTGGTTCCCAATGTCATCGACCCTGACGTGCTCTGGGCCTGCACCACCTGCGGTGCCTGCGTCGAGGCCTGCCCGGTGGATATCGAACACGTGGACGCAATCATCGACATGCGCCGCTACCAGGTCCTCATGGAGTCGGAGTTCCCCTCCGAGGCGGGCGCCATGCTGCGCAACATCGAGAACCAGGGTGATCCTTGGGGTCTGGGAGGTTCGCATCGGCTGGACTGGACCGAGGGCCTCGGCTTCGAGGTGCCTGTGGTAACCGGGGAGCTCCCCGAGGACGTCGAGTACCTCTTCTGGGTCGGTTGCGCGGGTGCGCTGGACGAGCGGGCGCGCAAGGTGACGCAGTCCACGGCGCGGCTCCTCAACAAGGCCGGGGTTAAGTTTGCCGTGCTCGGCCCGCGCGAGTCCTGCACCGGTGACCCGGCTCGGCGCCTGGGCAACGAGTACCTCTACCAGACGCAGGCAATGCAGAACGTTGAGACGCTCAACCAGGCAAAGGTCACCAAGGTCATAGCCTCCTGCCCGCATTGCTTCAACGAGCTTGCCAACGAGTACCCCGCCCTGGGCGGGAACTTCGAGGTGATCCACCACAGCCAGCTGCTGAGCGACCTCGTGCAGAGGCGGGCGCTGGTGCCGGCCAAGGAAAGCCGGGCCAAGATCACCTTCCACGACTCCTGCTACCTTGGCCGGCACAACGGCATCTACGACGAGCCGCGCAGCGTCATCGACGCGGTGCCCGGTATGGTCCAGGTGGAGATGGACAGGACCAAGGAGCGCTCCTTCTGCTGCGGAGCCGGCGGAGCGCGGATGTGGCTGGAGGAGAGCATCGGCACGCGCATCAATGAGACCAGGGTCTCCCAGGCGCTCGAACTCGACCCGGACATGGTGTCCACGGCCTGTCCCTACTGCATGATCATGCTCGACGACGGGGTGAAGGCGAAGCAGGCCAGCGGTGAGGCCAAGGAGGGCATCCAGGTGCTCGACATCTCCCAGGTCCTCGAGCGCTCGCTCCAGGACTGATCAGTCAGAGGCTACCGGCACTCGACGCAACGTCCGGCGCGGGCCAAGTCAGAGAGCCGGCAATTGGGGCCGCTTCCAGCGGCCCCTTCGCGCCTCCCAGACGAGCTCGATGCCGGTTTCGCCGGGTGCGTCGATAGGTGAGGGTCGTTCCAGGAGCTTCTCGAACCCCGCCTTGCGCGCAACACCTTGACTGGGCAGGTTGGCGGCGTCGTTGTGGACCTCGATATAGCCGACGTCCTCTTTGGACAGGGCCCAAGCGGCGAGAGCAACGGCGGCGTGGCTGGAAATTCCCCTTCCCGCGAAGGCGGGATTGATCCAGTACCCGAGCTCGAGCCCTCCGGGGCCGATGCGGCGGTGCAGCCCTTGCACCCCGATTGCCGTCGTTCCGTGGAATATCAGGAAGTTGTAGTTGTCGCCGAGCCTGAACTCCTGGCGCCACTGGTCAATCAACCTTCGCCTACCCTGGACGCTCATCGGCTCGTAGGCAGCCCAGGGCATCCACGGCAGAAGCGAGTCGAGGCTCTCGGCAACGGCGCGCGCCAGATTCTCGGCGTCCTCCATCAAAGGCGGGCGCAGGAAGAATCCGGCGCCGAGCTCGAATCGCTCCGTCGCGCCGTTATCCGTAGGCACGCTCGTCGGCTTCTCGGAGCCGCAAGGACATGATTTCGAGCAGACGGATGGCCATGGAGGGAATTTCTTCGAGCACCGCGGAGAACTCGCGAGCGGGCAGGACGATCAAGGCCATGGGGGTGATCGCGATCACGCTCGCCGACCTCGGCTGCTGATCCAGGAGCGAGAGCTCGCCGAAATGGTTGCCGGGGCCGAGACGGGCCACTTCGTTGCCACCCTTTTCGACCTTGGCTTCGCCTTCGACGATAAGGTACAGCTCTCTGCCGGCGTGGCCCTCCTCGCAGATGACCGCGCCCGCCGGAGCGGTCGCTTCGTCACAGGCGCGCTCGAGAAGGGCTAGTTCGCGCTTCGAGCACTCGGAGAAGAGCCAGATGGAGCGGAGGTGGTCCATCTTGCTTGGGGCGGTGTCACTCTTGGCCATGGGAACAACCTATCGGCTGCCGCCCCTGAAATGGGGCCAAATGCCGGCTAACCGGCGTTGCTTGCGGCCGTCTTTGCGGGCGTCTTGAGCGGAGTGCCGGCGGGCGTGACGGCGAACCAGATGCCGCCCGCGCCTTCCGCGCTGATCTGTCCGGGGGTGGTGTCACCCGAGTAGGTGTAGAGGGGGTGGCCCGCGTAGGAGATCTGCTCACCCTTGTTGGCCGAGGTGAGTACGCCCAGATAACCTGCGAGGATTCCCCCCGAGGCCTGTGGAGCGCCATTGGTGAGCATGGGCGGGAACGCCAACAGGCAGGTTGCGTAGCATCCAGAGTGGGTGGGCGTGTCGCCAAGACGCATATAAAGCGTCTTGCCCTGCGGTGAGGCCAGCACGGGCCCGTCCGGAGACTCCTCGACCTTGATGGTGGCGGGGGCCAGCGGCAGGCCGTTTAGGTAGCCGGCGATGGTAGTCGGCGGGAACGCCGGCGTTGCGAAACCGGCGCCGTCGTAGGCGTTGATATTCGTCTGACTGGAGCCGTTCAGCGCGGGCGCGTTGGTGCCGCCTGCTCCGACGCCCGGCTTTGCGCCGAGGGAGCCGCCTTCCGGAGGCAGGGTCGAGCTATGGGTGCCACATCCGGCCAGTCCGACCGCGCTGGTTATGGCAAGGGCGATGATTGCGCGTCTCGGCATAGTCATTTGATTGTACTGTCTTTTGGCGCTCCTTCCTTTCCGTGGGCGACACCCGCAGTTCCGGGCCGCTAGGTGCCCCTTTGCTAACCTGAGCAGGGTGCACCTCGGTATCGGCGATGTAGAGCTCCTGGTGGGGGGAATCTTGGGAGCTTGGCTTATCGCCAAGCTCATGTCCTCCTGGTTCGGGCGCTTCATCCCCTTCCCGGCCATGGCGCTCGAACTCGCGCTCGGCTTTGCGCTGGCCCGGTTGCACTTGGCGGGCACACCGGTGGGATCGCCGGCGTACTTGGTGGGAGAGGCCGGCGTGGTGGCCATCATCGCCGCCGGCGGGACTCACTCGCTGGGGTCCGGGTCCGGACCCCTGCTGCGCCGCGCCGGGTTCATCGCGGTCGCCGGCGTGACACTGTCGATAGTCCTCATCGGATCTGTCTTCGCCGGCTTCTCGTGGAGCACCAAGGCGGCCCTGGTGATCGCACTCGCACTCGCGCCCTCTTCCGCCGGCGTGGCCAGCCGGGTTCTCGTCGAGCGGGCGGCGAACCACACCCGCCAGGCAAGAACCTTCTTTGTCACCGCGGTGCTGGACGACATCCTCGGCTTGGCCGGCCTGGCGGTGATTCAGGTGGCCCTGGCCAAGGGCGGACTGAGCGCGGGGCTGGGAGTCCTTGGCGACATCGTCGCGATCATTTTGGCCGCGGCGGCGTACTTTTTGATGTCACGCCGCCCCGGCCGCTCCTTCGGACGCAGCAGCCAGCTGGCGGCCTGGGGGGCGATCGCCCTTGCGGCCGTTATCGCCGAGGTGATCGGCGCCTCTCCGATCGTCACCGCCTTCGCCCTGGCCGCCGGGCTCTCCCATGCGCTGAAGGGCGGCGAAGTCACCGGCTACGTCGAGAAGGGCGGCTTCATCCTGCTGCCCCTGTTCTTCGTGGCTCTGGGGGCCATTGCCGGCTCCTACCCGGCAAACCTGGGTAGCGCCATACCCGTGGCCGTGGTGGCGGCGATAGCCGCTCTGCTCGCCAAGGTGGTGGCGGCACGCCTCGGGTACGGGGGGCGCGGCTTCCTGGGCGTGGCGGTGATGCTCGCCCCGCGGGCCGAGATCACCTTCGTGATTGCCGTGGCGGCGCTCCAGGCGGGCGCCATC
>JAJZNF010000014.1 GCA_021847985.1 Actinomycetes bacterium
AGGCCTTCATGAGCAAGATCTCCGCCGAAACCGGGATCACCCAGGGCGGGGGCAACCCGACCCGACTTTGGGACGCGTTCCAGATCGCGGCCGCGGGCCTTAGGGCATCCAAGGGTCAGGGTGGCATGGCGCTGGTAAATGCCTTGCAGGGCCTCGGGAAATTCCCGACGCTCGCCGGCGGCCCTGGGAGCTACGTTGAATACACGCCCACTCAGCACTCTGGACTCTTCGGCCCCCAGATGCTCAGCGTCTACAAGTGGAATAAGAGTTCGAGCAGCTTCGCCTACGACGCGAGTCTTTCGAAGCTGGCCGATTCGTCGCCGGGCGTGAACAACTAGTCACCGCGGATAAGCGGGGGAGCGTCTAAATGTCTGAGTTCGTTGGAGCAGTCATTTCCTCGGTGTTCTTCGGAACGGCCCTTGGCATGATGGCTCTTGGGTTCACTCTCAGTTACACGGTATCGAAGGTCTTCAACTTTGCGGTGGGCCAGTTCGCGATATTGGGTGCGCTGCTCGCGATAAAGCTGAACTTTGGAGGTTCGGCGATTGTCAGCGACCTGGTCGCCATCCTGATCTCGACGGCGCTTGGTGCGATTGTCTACCTTTTAGCCCTTAGATGGCCGGAGAAACATGGTGCCGACCCGCTTACCCTCGTCATAATCACTTTCGGCGTGGGCCTGATAGTTGAGCAGCTGGTGACGCGCGAGTGGGGCAGCTACAGCTTTACGGCCCCTTCGATTGTCAATGGCGGCTTCAACCTGGTTGGCAACGAGGTGCCATGGCAAGGGGTTATCTTCTTGGTCGTTGCCGCTGCTACCGTGCTCGGTCTTGCGCTTTTGCAGCGCAAGACCATAGCGGGCAAACAGATTCTTGCACTTGGGGCAAACCGTGAGGCGGCCCGTTTCTACGGGATCAACGACACGGCAATGGTGAGTATCGCATGGGCCTTGTCGTTCATGGTCTTGGCCATCGCAGGCACGCTGTTCATGCCCTTGACCGGTGTTTCGATCAGCACCGACATCACCTACGGGATCGAAGCGTTCGCGGCAGCGGTGGTCGGTGGCCTCGGAAATCCTGGCGGGGCAATGGCGGGAGGGTTGATCGTCGGATTTGTCAGCACCCTTGCCGGCACCTATCTGAATCCGAACATCATGGATCTACTGGCATTCGCCATGCTCTTCCTGTTCCTGGTCTTCAAGCCGAGCGGGTTGACCGGAAGTGCGGTCGAGATTTTGGGGCCGAGGGCATGACAAAACTGAAATTCAAAGGGGCCGACCGGCTTGTTGGCTCGCGCCACCAAGGTTCGGGCGGAATGTCGAACGCATCGACGTCGCACATCGGGCTGGTTTGGGGGGACGGTTTCATGGTCGCCGTGCTCGCGGCGGTTATGGTCGCGACCCTCAGCAGGCATTCGGACTTCGCGACGACCACGGTCATCAATTTCGGCCTGTTCACGCTGCTAGCCGCCAGTTTGCAGCTGATGCTGGGGTTCACCAATCAGGCCTCCCTGACTCAGGCGGGAGTGTACGGCGTCGGGGCGTATGTCTCGATCTATGTCGAAACGAAGCTGCACGTGCCGATCGGGGTGGCACTGGTGGCCGCCGTGCTGGCGGGTGCGCTCATGGGCTTGCTCTTCTCGCTTCCGCTAAGACGGCTGCGAGAGCATTTCTTGGCAATGGCAACGCTCGCAGCGCAGGTGATCTTGTCGACGGCTTTTACGCATCTGAACGGGTTGACGGGCGGCATCAACGGAGAGGTGGCGCCCGCCGCACACCTTAACTCCGTGCCTATGCTGGCCATCCTGCTGGCCGTTAGCTGTTTGGTGCTGGTGGGGTTGAGCCATTTGCGCGTCAGCCGCTTTGGCAGGCAGCTTCTCGCTCTAAAGGTGGACGAGACCATGGCCTCCTCGGTCGGAATCGACGTTGGCCGCCTCCGGATCGCCGTGGTGGTCGTGGCTTTTGCAATCGCTGCGGGAGCAGGATTCATGCTTACGGAGACCTCGGCGTTCATTGCACCTGAGAACTTTACGCTCACGACCTCGCTCGCGGTTTTGGTCGCGGTTGTCCTCGGCGGGAGATCGCTTCGGTGGGGGACGCTGGTCGGCGCCGGCGTTTACAGCGCGTTGGTGGCCGAAACCACATCGTTCCCGGGCTTGTCGACGATCATAATCGGTGTGGCGCTGGTCGTAATTCTGGGATACGCACCTGGTGGCCTTACCGGCCTCCAGCCCGCGAAGTGGGCGAAGTCCATTCGGGTGCGCCTCGGCCCTAGTGCTGGCGTGGCTCCGTCGAACGAGCCTGAGGTCCAGCTTTTCGAGGCGTCGGACCGGCGCGCTCCCGAGCCTGGGGTGGTGGCCAAGTGAATGGGATGCGGGAAATAACCGGGTCACATGTTCTGAAGATCAGCGGGCTTTGCAAGAGCTTCGGCGGGCTGAACGTCCTGTCGGACTTCGAACTCGAGATCCCACATTCAAAAGACATGGCGGTGGCAATGCTCGGCCAGAACGGGGCCGGCAAGACCACTCTTGTCAACCTGATCACGCGGATCTTGTCCGTGGATGCGGGTGCGATCGAAGTTTACGGGAACGACGTCCTGTCGCTACCGGCTCGTGCGCTGGCGCCGATGGGGATCGGTCGAACCTTCCAGAGCCCGAGGCTTCTCCTGGACGATACCGTGCTCGACAACGTGTTGCTCGGCGCGGTGGCTGCAGGGACCTGGCGGGGCCAGGTCAGGCGTGCGCTGCTTGCGGATGCAGGAGAGGTTCTCGAATCGGTGGGCTTGGCCGCCCAAGCCGGGCGAACCATTCGATCGCTGCCATTCGGGTCGCGAAAACTGGTCGAGGTGGCCAGGGTTCTGATCAGCCGACCCCGGATTCTGCTCCTGGACGAACCAGCGGCGGGCCTAAGCCAGGTCGAAGAGGAGCACTTGGCCGATGTCCTCCTGCAGCTTCGCCGCTCGGGCATGACTCTTTTGCTCATCGAGCACCGGATGATGCTTGTCAAGGCCGTCGCACAGCGGGTGGTAATGATGGCCAGCGGCAAGATCGTTTTTGACGGCACTGTCTCTGAAGCCCTGGCGAGTTCCGTGGTCAAAGAGGGCTACCTGGGTAGCCAGGTTGCCGGCTAGGCGCCGGGGGTAGGGTTCGGTGGTAGTGGAAGTTGCTCTATCCGGTCGGAAGGTGAGAATGCAAGCAGGCGGTGATGCGGCGCTCGAGGCGCAGGACCTGGTCTTCATGTACGACGCGCTGGTTGCGCTGCGAGGCGTCTCGATCAGGGTCGGGGCCGGAGAGGCCGTCGGAATAGTAGGTGTGAACGGAGCGGGGAAGACCACGCTGGTCAAGGTCCTTGCCGGCTTCTTGCGCGCCTCATCAGGGAGCCACACGTTTCTCGGGCGGGAGATGTCGGGCGTGAGCGCTCGCCGCCACATGCGAGACGGCCTGGTTCTTGTGCCGGAGGGCCGGCAGATCGCGACGCGCCTCACGGTGGAAGACAACCTGACTATCGGTGCCTCCTGCTATGGCTGGCGCAGGCCCGAGGCCGCTGCAATCGCGTTCGCTTATGAGGTGTTCCCTGAGTTGCGGGATCACCGAGCGCGGAGTGCAGGTGCGCTGAGCGGTGGTCAGCAGCAGATGGTGGCCATAGCGAGAGCATTGGTCGCTCGTCCCAAGATGCTGCTCCTGGACGAGCCTTCACAAGGGCTTGCCCCGTTCCTCCAAGAGAGGCTTGCGGGCTCGTTCCATTCCCTGCAGGAGGCGGGCATAACCCTACTCGTGGTCGAGCAGAATCTCTCCTTCGCGCGTCAGTGCACCGACCGGGTCTACTCGATTGTCAATGGGCTCGTTGGTTTTGATGGTGGATGGGAGCAGTTCGTAGCAGAAGGTGGCCTGATCGGATCTCATTAGTACCGATCACCGGGGGCGTGCGTATTGGACTGGTGCGGGCACCTGACGACGAGGGTCGGACCGAGTGGTGCCGCTGCATCGATTTATTTTGCCTAAGGCCATTCGTCCGAGGGCGCCCCGCGCGGGCTATGGTGCATGGGATGCAAGATCTGCCGAAGACGTATTGGCGACGATTGAGGCGCCCACGGCCGGCGAGCCGGCAAATGTCCCGCCTGCAGGCCGAACGTGCATTCTGGACTGAGCACTTCGAGGATGCGTGGGAATCGATCCCCTCTCTGGCATGCCTGGGGTGGGGGTCATGAGCCGCCGATTGATCGCGGTTGACACTTTCAGGGCGCTTCTCGGACCGCCTTCGGTGACCGCCGAGGAAGTCCTTGAGGGGAGCCCGTCAGCCTCCGCCATCGCGTTGGCCGCGATTGGCGACGTGGAGGTTGGCCTGTGGGAGATGACCCCTGGCGCCATGCGCGATGTCGAGGCGGAGGAGATCTTCCTTGTCGTAGACGGGCGGGGCAAGGTGGAGTTTGATGACGGCGAGGTGCTTGACCTCGAGGCGGGCGCAGTCGTGCATCTCCGTGCCGGTGATCGAACGACCTGGACCGTGTACGAGCCCCTTAGGAAGCTCTATATTTCGCGTTCTGCCTGAGCCGTTCGTCGGTCCGCTCCGGTGCGTTCCTTTCGAAGACCGTGAGCCATCGGCTGAAACCTAGGCAGAGGTTTGGGTTCGCCGGCTCGCCTTTCCGCCGGCTCGCCACCTGGTACGCTTCGTGCTAGCACAGGTCCTGCTGGTGGCCTGGCTTGGAACCGGTTGGAATTTCGGGTGCGAAAGGCACGCCCTCGGCGTCATCGCGCCCGTTCTCTGGGAGCCCAGGGAGAAGCTCATATGGGAAGGCCCAAGGTCGCGATTCTCTCCCGCCAGGGTATTGCTCGGGCCGCAATCGAAATACTTGATGACGACGGTGTAGACGAGTTCACCCTGGCTCGGGTTG
>JAJZNF010000108.1 GCA_021847985.1 Actinomycetes bacterium
CTTGTGCTTGATGGCCTGGAAGCTACCGATGGCACGCCCGAACTGGATCCTGCTCTTGGCGTACTCAACGGCCATGTCCAGGCACGCCGCCGCACCGCCGACCTCCTCCGCGGCCAGGGCCACCGCCGCGAGGTCCATGGTGGTAGTTAGCACGGCCTCGCCACCGCCTTCGGCACCGACCAGGCGCGCAGGCGTGCCGGAGAACGAGACAGCCGCCATCTTGCGGGTCTGGTCCAATGTAGGAATCGCCTCCACGGACAACCCGGGCGCGCCCGACTCGACGGCGAAGATCGATACCCCTCCGGGAGCGGTGGCGGCCACCAGGAAGAGTGAGGCGTTCTGCCCGTCGATGACGTAGGACTTGGTGCCGCTCAGCGTATACCCACCCCCGGAATTCGAGGCTGATGTGGCGAAGGAGTCAAGGCCCCAGCTCCCGTCCTCTTCAGTAACGGCCAGGGTGGCGATGGTTTCCCCGGCGGCGATGCCGGGCAAGTAGTCGGCCTGGGCAGCCTCGTCTCCACTGGCCATGAGGGCGTTAGCGGCCAGCGCAACCGTCGCGAAGTAGGGCCCACAGTAAAGTGACCGGCCCATCTCCTCGAAGACGACCGTCTGCTCAACGGTGGTAAAGCCCGAACCACCATAGGCCTCGGGAATCGCCAGGCCGGCCAGCCCGAGCTGCTCCGCGAGCTGGCGCCACACGGCGGGATCGTACCCCTCGGCGGTCTCCATCAGCCGCCTCACCTCGGTGACGGGCGACTTGTCCTCCATGAAGCGGCGAACCGCCTTGCGCAGCTCTTCCTGCTCCTCCGAAAACGCGAAGTTCATTTGCCCTCCACAATCACGCCACGCGGCGACGATTTGCTACCAAACCAAAAGCAAATTTAGCCAGCCGCCGCAGCGTTTGCCCACCAAAGCGCGAATACCGGCAGCACCTGGCTCCTCCGCACTAGCCTCGCTTATCAGGACCCCTATCCTGGAGGCGGCCATGGCAAGCACCCCTTCCTATGTCGATGCGGCGGTCGAGGTCCACCAACTCTCGGTCGGGCCCGTCGACAACAACGTCTACATAGTGCGCTGCCGCGCCACGGGCGAGGCCGTCATGATCGATGCCGCCAACGAGCACGAGCGGCTGCTCGAGCTCTGCACCGAGCTCGGAGTGCGTCGTGTGGTCGAGACCCATGGCCACTGGGACCATATCGCGGCGGTGCCCCAGGTGCGTGACGCCGGCTACCAGGTGGCCGTCTCCGCGGAAGACGCCGTCATGCTGGACGGCTACGACGAGACCCTCACCGATGGAGAGCGGCTCCGCGTGGGGCGCGTTGAGCTCGAGGTCATCCATACTCCAGGCCACACCCCGGGCTCCTTGTGCTTTTACGTGCCCGGGACTCCGCTCCTATTCACGGGTGACACCCTCTTCCCTGGCGGTCCCGGTGCCACGCATTTCCCGGGCGGGGACTTCACCAGCATCATCGACTCCATCGAGCGGCGCATCTTCGCACGTTTCGGCCCCGAGACCCGGGTACTGCCCGGTCACGGCCGGCCCACCACGGTGGGTGCGGAATCGCCAGAATTGGAGGCCTGGGTGGCCAGGGGCTGGTAGCGCCGGCACGGGCTAAATTGTGATCGCGCATCCGAACCACGGATTGCGCTTCCCCAAGCCACCAAACAGAAAGCGCGCCTTGAGGACACAGCCGAACGCCGCAATACGGGCCATCTTCTCGCGCCGCTCGGTTGGAAAGCTGATTGTGCCCGGCCCCAGCGAGGGCGAGCTGATCACCATCCTGCGTGCCGGTGCCGCAGCACCGGACCACAAGCTCACGCGCCCCTTTTGGTTCGTCGTCTTCGAGGGCAAGTCGAGGGAGGAGTTCGGCACGGTCCTGGCCGAGGCGTTGACCTCACGGCTCGCTGAAAAGGGGATCGAGCCAACCAACGGGCAGGTGGGCAAGGAGCAGGCCAAGCTCATGCGGGCCCCCTTGGTCATCGCCGTGGCGGCGGTTCGCAGTGAGGAGATCTCCTTGCCCGACCAGGAGATAATCTCCGCAGCGGCGGCCGCGGCACAGAACATGCTGCTGGCCGCAACCTCGCTGGGTTACGGCTCGATCTGGCGCACCGGAGAAGCTGCCTACGACCCCAAGGTGAAGGCGGCACTCGGAATCAAGGAGACCGACTTCATAATCGGGTTCCTCTACTTCGGGAGCATCACCGAGGGCCTGGCACCCGAGCCGCACGACCCGGACATCAGCGCCATCGCCTCCTCCTGGGAGGGATGATTAACACTATCGCCATAGGGGAAATCGACGGACACGCCGTCTAGACTTTTTGCCATGGACTACCCTTTGCTCGAACTGCGCGGACTGCACGTCGCGACGCAGGAGACCGAGATCCTCTCCGGGGTCGATCTCGTGGTCAACGCCGGTGAAATACACGCCATGATGGGTCCGAACGGCTCCGGCAAGACGACGCTGGCATCCACGCTGCTGGGCCATCCCGAATACAGGGTCACCGAGGGCTCAATCCTTTACAAGGGCGAGGACATCACCGAGTGGAGCACCGAAGCCAGGGGCAAGGCGGGGATCTTTCTGGCCTTCCAATACCCCGAGGCCATCAGCGGTGTCTCCGTGGTGCAGTTCCTGCGCCAGGCGATGAGCGCCCGCAAGGGGGTCGACGTCTCCGCCTTGGAGGTGCGCTTCGCGATGCTCGAGTGGATGGACCGCCTGGGCATGGACCCGTCCTTCGCCGAGCGCTACCTCAACGAGGGCTTTTCCGGCGGAGAAAAGAAGCGCAACGAGGTTCTGCAGCTAGCGCTGCTGGAACCTGAGATAGCAATCTTGGATGAGACCGACTCGGGACTCGATATCGACGCCCTCCGGGTCGTGTCACGCGGCATCAACGAGGTGCGGAAAACCAACCCGGCCATGGCCGTCCTTCTGATCACCCACTATCAACGCATACTGGACGAAATTTCGCCTGACCACGTGCATGTGCTCATGGACGGACACATCGTGGAAAGTGGCGGGATCGAGATCGTTGAGAAACTGGAGCGGGAGGGCTACGAAGGTTGGAGACCATGACGACCCCAGGCGCCGCCGAGGCCGCCGACACCCTTGACGTCGCGAGGATTCGCGCCGACTTCCCCATCTTCGACCGGCACGGTGACAAGCCCCTGCACTACCTGGACTCGGCAGCCTCTGCGCAACGGCCCATCCAGGTGCTGGCGGTGATGGACGAGTACTACGAGACGACCCATGCCAACGTGCATCGTGGCGTCTACGGCCTGGCCGAGCGTGCCACGGCCCAGTACGAGGACGCCCGCGTGGCCATAGGCAGGTTCGTAGGCGCGCCGGATCCCACGCACGAGATAATCTTCACCAAGAACGCCACCGAATCCCTCAACCTGGTCGCCAACTCCTTCGCCCGCGGGCTTCTCTCGCCCGGCGACAAGGTGGTGCTCACCAAGATGGAGCACCACGCAAACCTGGTTCCATGGCTGATGGTCAAGGAGCAGCTGGGGATCGAGATCGAGTACATCGATCACAACCCCGACGGATACCTCGAACTGGACGAGCTGGATGCGAAGCTGGACGGGGCCAAGCTGATCTCCCTCACACTCTGCTCCAACGTGCTCGGGACGCTCAACCCGGTCAAGGAGATAGCCGAGCGTGCCCACGCGGCAGGGGTCCTTGTAGCCGCGGACGGAGCGCAGTACGTCCCGCACATCGCGACCGACGTGCAGGATCTTGGCATCGACTTGCTCGCCTTCACCGGCCACAAGATGCTCGGCCCGACGGGGATCGGCGTCCTCTGGGCCAAGGCGGAGCTCCTGGAACGCATGCCCCCATTCCTGGGCGGCGGGGAAATGATCCTCGACGTCCGCCTGGACGGCTACACCCCCAATGAGCTGCCTCATAAGTTCGAGGCGGGAACTCCCCCGATCGCCGAGGCGATCGGCCTGGCCGCCGCCGCCAAATACCTCTCCGCTCTGGGCATGGACAGGGTGCGCGCACATGAGATCGCGCTGACCGAATACTCCTTCAAGCGCTTCGAGGAGGTGTTCGGGCATGACATGGTCGTGCACGGCCCCAAGAATCCTCTGGACCGCGGCGGGGTCCTCTCCTTCGCCTACCGCAACGTCCACCCCCATGACGTCTCCCAGGTGCTGGATCAGTTCGGTGTCTGCGTTCGCGCCGGCCACCACTGCGCGAAGCCGCTGATGCGCACGCTGGGTGTGGCGGCCACCGCCAGGGCCTCGCTGTACATCTACAATGACGAATCCGACGTGGAAGGCCTAATCGAGGCCATCGTCGCCACCAAGAGCTTCTTCGGCTAAGGTCAAGCCCGCCAGGGGAAGGCAGCAGCCGGGGACCAGAGACGGAGCCTAAAGATGCAGGGACTCGAAGACCTCTACCGCGAGATCATCCTCGACCATTACAAGAACCCGCGCAACTCGGGGCAGCTCGACTCGCCCCCGGCGCACCGCGCCGAGGGCTATAACCCTCTTTGCGGCGACGAGGTGACCGTTTACGTGGACAGCGACGGCGAGAAACTCGTCGACATCAAGATGAGCGGCCAAGGCTGCTCCATATCCCGTTCCTCGGCATCGCTGATGACAGTCGCGGTCAAGGGAAGGACCCTGGCGGAGGCACGCGAGGCGATCCGAACCTTCAAGAACATGATGTCCATACACGAGGCCGCCATGGGCTCCGAGACCGAGGAGCCGGCGCCTGCCGACCTCAGGACCCTCGGGGAGCTTGCCGCGCTTCAGGGAGTCGTGAAATTCCCGGTGCGCATAAAGTGCGCCACCCTGGCCTGGAATACGCTCTCCCAGGTGCTGGACGAGATCGAGACCGGCGAGTAGGCCAGCCGCCGATCGAGACCGGC
>JAJZNF010000063.1:0-3082 GCA_021847985.1 Actinomycetes bacterium
GCTGGTCTGTGCCGCCTTCAACGCGGACTTCGACGGCGACCAGATGGCCGTGCACCTGCCGCTCTCGGCAGAGGCGCAGGCCGAGGCTCGCATCCTCATGCTTTCGGCCAACAACATCCTCTCGCCGGCCACGGGCCGCCCGATCACCGTCCCCACCCAGGACATGGTGTTCGGCGCCTACTACCTGACCCTGGAGGTCGAGGGCGAAAAGGGCGTTGGACGCGTCTTCCGCCACGCTTACGAGGTGCAGATGGCCTACGAGGCGGGGGAGATAGGCCTGCATGCTCCGATATCGATGCGGCGCCGTGACGCCGAGGGCGCGGCCGAGGAGATCCGGACCACCGCCGGGCGCGTCTTCTTCAACGAGGCGCTTCCCGAGGGATTCCGCTTCGTGAACACCCTGATCGGCAAGAAGGCCACCCCGATCGGCTCCATCGTGGAGGAGATCGCCAATTCCTACTCCAAGCAGGAGGTGGCTGCGGCGCTCGACGCCATCAAGGCGCTGGGATTCCGCTTTGCCGCCCGCTCGGGCCTGACCATCTCCATCGACGACGTCAAGACACCTGCCGTCAAGCAGGAGATCCTGGACCGTTACGAGAAGGAGGCGGAGAAGGCCGAGCAGCAGTTCAAGAGGGGCATCATCACCGACGACGAGCGACGCCAGAAGGAGGTCGAGATCTGGACCTCGGCAAACTCCGAAATCGGGCGCGCCATGGAGGCGATGCTCTCGTCCTTCGAATTCAACCCGCTGAACATGATGGTGGACTCGGGCGCCCGAGGCAACCCGCAGCAGATCCGCCAGATCTCCGGCATGAAGGGGCTGGTCTCCAACCCCCGAGGCGAGATGATCCCCAGGCCGATCAAGTCCTCCTTCCGCGAGGGCCTCTCGGTCCTGGAGTACTTCATCTCCACCCACGGCGCTCGAAAGGGATTGGCCGACACCGCTCTGCGCACCGCGGACTCCGGGTACCTGACCAGGCGACTGGTCGACGTGGCCCAGGAGATAATCGTGCGAGAGGAGGATTGCCAGACCACCCGTGCCATCTGGATGGATCACATCGCTCCCGATGACGCCAAGCGGAGTTCCTATCTGGAGACCCGCATCTACGGGCGCGTGCTCGGCGACAACGTGGCACTGGCCGATGGCACCGAGCTGCCGGCCGGGACGCTCATCGACGACGCCGTCCTCGCCCGACTGCGCGACGACCCCGAGGTCGACCGCATCCGGGTCCGTTCCGTGCTGACCTGCGACACCCCGCACGGTGTCTGCCGGGTCTGCTACGGGCAATCCCTGGCGGCCGGCCGCCTCATCGATCTCGGCGAAGCCGTTGGTGTCATCGCGGCCCAGTCGATTGGTGAGCCGGGGACCCAGCTGACAATGCGTACCTTCCACCAGGGAGGTGTCGCCGGCGCCGACATCACCCACGGCCTGCCCCGCGTGGTCGAGCTTTTCGAGGCTCGTACCCCCAAGGGCGCAGCCGTACTGACCCATACCACCGGTACGGTGCATATCGAGGAGACGGACGCGCATCGCCGCGTCGTGATCGTCGATGACGAAGGGCTCCGCGAGGAGCACGATCTCACCGCCAAGCAGCGCCTGGAGGTTTCCGAGGGCCAGAGGGTGGAGGCCGGCGATGTTCTGGTCGACGGACCCAAGGACCCCAAGGAGCTCCTTGACATCAAGGGTATCCGCGAGGTCCAGCAGTATCTGGTGGAGGAAGTGCAGAAGGTCTATCGCGACCAGGGCGTTTCCATTCACGACAAGCACATCGAGCTGATCGTGCGCCAGATGCTGAAGAAGGTCACCGTCGCCGAGCCCGGAGATTCGACCTTCCTGCCCGGCGAGCGGGTCGATGCTCGTGCCTACCACGACATCAACCTGGAGCTGACCTCCAAGGATCAGCAGCCCGCGCTGGGACGTCCCGAGCTGATGGGAATCACCAAGGCGAGCCTCGCGACCGAGTCGTGGCTCTCGGCGGCCTCCTTCCAGGAGACCACTCGAGTGCTGACGGAGGCGGCCATCGAGGGCCGCTCGGACGGGTTGCTCGGCCTGAAGGAGAACATCATCATCGGCAAGCTGATCCCGGCCGGGACGGGCATGGGCCAGTACCGAAGCGTCCAGGTGGCGACGCCGCATGCCAGGCAGATGACCTACTGGTCCTCGGAGGAATTCGACGACTACGTAGAACCGGGTGTCGAGGAACTCGCCTCCATGGAGGCCGAGGCCGAGGAGCTCGGGGGCATGGAGGAGTCGTTCCTCGAGGGCCTCGACGAAGAGGGTGGCTTCACCCAGGGAGCCTGACAGTCAAAGATCATCGAGCGCGGGCCGATGCAGGTCGGCCCCCGCTCGGGCCCTATATTGTAACTTTGGCAATTTTTCGCCATCGGCCCGGCCGGCCGATGGAAGAGAGTTTGGGCAAGGCCCCGCAGAGACGGGGTGGCCCTTTTGGAAAGCCGCGCGGCGGGAAGCCACCGCAGCGCAAGGCGGAAGCTGGATGGAGATTTACCGATGCCAACGATAGCTCAGCTGGTTCGCACCGGCAGGGAGTCGAAGCGGTCCAAGACCAAGACTCCTGCCCTCAAGGGTGCGCCTCAGCGCCGCGGTGTGTGCACGCGCGTTTACACCACCACCCCCAAGAAGCCGAACTCGGCACTGCGGAAGGTGGCCCGTGTGCGCCTCACCTCGGGCGTCGAGGTGACGGCATACATCCCCGGTGTCGGACATAACCTGCAGGAGCACTCCATCGTCCTGGTCAGGGGTGGCCGCGTCAAGGACCTCCCCGGTGTCCGCTACAAGATCATCCGGGGTGCGCTCGACACTTCCGGCGTGAAGAACCGCAAGCAGGCGCGCAGCCGCTACGGCGCGAAGAAGGAGAAGTAGGTAGATGCCGCGCAAGGGCCCAGCACCACGCCGTGAGATAGTTCCCGACCCGGTCTATCATTCGACCCTGGTCACTCAGCTGATCAACAAGATCCTCTCGCGAGGCAAGAAGACCCTGGCCGAGAGCATCGTCTACGGCGCTCTCGACAACATCAAGGAGCGCACCGGTGGCGATCCCCTCACCATCCTGAAGAAGGCGAT
>JAJZNF010000063.1:3092-4867 GCA_021847985.1 Actinomycetes bacterium
AAGCCCGAGCTCGAGGTCCGCTCCCGCCGCGTCGGCGGCGCGACCTATCAGGTGCCTGTGGAGGTGAAGAGCCGCCGCGCCCACACCCTCTCCATCCGCTGGATCGTCGGCTTCTCCCGCAAGCGCCGCGAGAAGTCGATGGTGCTTCGCCTCGCGAACGAGATCCTGGATGCCTCCAATGGCATCGGTGCTTCCGTGAAGCGTCGCGAGGACCTTCACAAGATGGCCGAGTCCAACAAGGCGTTCGCGCACTACCGCTGGTAAACGAAGAAACTCCTGGACTTGGAGCCGGGCCCGCTACAGGCGGGCGCGGCTCTTTGCGCGCACGAGGGCGCGCAATACGAATGGCGCTTCGCCCGGGCCGCAAAAGGCTTGGGCGGCGCCGAGGACGGTGCTCCAAGCCCGTCGATGGCCGGAGGCGACAGCCCGGCCGAGTGGACCTTTGAGGAACGAAATGGCAGCAAGACAGTATCCGCTGGAGAAGACCCGCAACATCGGCATCATGGCCCACATCGATGCGGGCAAGACGACGACCACCGAGCGCATCCTCTACTACACCGGCAAGAACTACAAGATCGGTGAGGTGCACGAGGGCGCGGCGACCATGGACTGGATGGTCCAGGAGCAGGAGCGAGGCATCACCATCACCTCCGCTGCAACCACCTGCTTCTGGGCGGACAACCGTATTAACATCATCGACACCCCCGGGCACGTCGACTTCACGGTCGAGGTCGAGCGCTCCCTGCGCGTGCTCGACGGCGCGGTGGCGGTCTTCGACGCGGTCGCCGGCGTTGAGCCCCAGACCGAGACGGTCTGGCGCCAGGCCGACAAATACAGTGTTCCGCGCCTCTGCTTCGTGAACAAGATGGACCGCGTCGGAGCCGATTTCTTCCGCTGCGTGGACATGATGCGCGACCGCCTGGACGCCAACCCGCTGGTGGTCCAGCTTCCTATCGGCTCGGAGAACCTCTTCAAAGGTGTGATCGACCTGGTCGAGATGAACGCCGTCGTCTACGAGGACGAGCTGGGCGAGCGCTTCGACGTTGTCCCTGTCCCCGAGGATCTCGCCGAGGAAGCCGCCACCTACCACCAGGAGCTGGTGGAGGCGTTGGCGACCTTCGACGACGAGCTGATGGAGAAGTACCTGGGCGAGGAGGTGATCACTCCCGCGGAGTTGCGGGCGGTGATCCGCCGCGCCACCATCGAGGGCTTCGGCGTCCCCGTCCTTTGCGGGTCCGCGTTCCGCAACAAGGGCGTGCAGCCCATGCTGGACGCGGTCGTGCATTTCCTTCCTTCTCCGGTCGACATCGCGCCCGCCGCCGGCACCAACCTCCGCGGCGACCAGGAGGTCACCCGGGCGGCATCCGATGCCGAGCCTTTCAGCGCCCTGGCCTTCAAGATCATGACCGACCCCTACGTCGGCAAGCTCACCTACTTCCGGGTCTACTCCGGAACGTTGGACAAGGGTTCCTCGATCCTGAACTCGACCAAGGACAAGAAGGAGCGCATCGGCCGGATCCTTCTCATGCACGCCAACCATCGTGAGGACATCGACACCATCTACGCGGGTGACATCGTCGCCGCGGTGGGGCTCAAGAACACCACCACCGGCGACACCCTTTGCGATCCCGACAAGCCGGTGGTGCTCGAGTCGCTCGAATTCCCCGAGCCGGTGATCCACGTGGCGGTGGAGCCCAAGACCAAGGTCGACCAGGAGAAGATGGGCAAGGCCCTCTACGCGCTGGCGGAGGAGGACCCCACCTTCCGCATCCGCA
>JAJZNF010000209.1 GCA_021847985.1 Actinomycetes bacterium
CCGCGGCGTTGCGGCCGCTGTGCTTGGCCCGACAGAGAACCCTGCCCAGGTCTTTCCCGAAGAAAGCCTGGTTGCCAGGTTGCAAACCGGGCAGCTGGATGCTGGATTCTTCTACTCGAACGAGGCGAAGCAAGCCGGGATACCGACTGTATCCACCGGCTATCCCTTGGGCGCATCCTTCACCGTCTCCATTCTGGCCAAGGCCCCCGACCTGCCACAGGCGGTGGCCTTCCTGAACTTTCTCTACTCGCAGGCCGGACGGGGCCTGCTCACGGCGGGGGGTATAGCTCCCGAGGCGCCAAAGGTGGCCGGAAAGGCCGGCACGATGCCCAAGGGGCTCAAGCTCTGATAGCGGGCCGAGCCCGAACCCCGAGGCGTGAGTCCCGGCTGCCGGCGGGGCGGGATTTCGCGCCAGGGCGCCAAGCAAGGGGGAGCGCGCTCCGGTCGCGTCACTCCAGTTTTGTGTTGACCGTGGTTGCCCTTGGCAGCGCCTTTATGGTGCTGCCACTCGTGGCGCTTCTGGTGTACTTCGGTGCGCACCGGGCCGGGCCGCCTGGCACTGCAAATCTCTGGCAGGCAATCTTCAACTCGGTCGTGGCTTCGTTGATAGCGCTCGTCCTGGTGGTCGTGGTGGGGGTGCCGACCGGCTATTGGCTCCAGCGCCACTCCTCGCGCCGTGCGCATTTGCTCGCCACGCTGCTGCGCCTACCCCTCGGCGTGCCCCCGATGGTGGCGGGCGTGATGCTCCTGGTTGCCTTCGGTCCTGAGTCGCCTATCGGGCGGGCGCTCGGGGGGCGGTTGGTCAATACGCTGGCCGCGATCGTGCTTGCCCAGTCCTTCGCCTCGCTTCCTTACATAGTCGAGGGCTCGCGCGGTGCGTTCGGCGGGGTGGATGAACGGGCGGGCATAGTGGCGAAAAGCCTGCGAATGGGTCCGGTGGCCGAGATGGTCCAAGTCGCCATCCCTCTGGCCTGGAGCTCCATCCGCTCGTCCATAATCCTGGGCTATCTGCGCGCCTTCGGTGAGTTCGGCGCCGTCCTCCTTGTGGCGTACAGCCCATATTCGCTTCCGGTCTACACCTACGTTGCCTTCGAAGGTTCGGGACTGGCCGCAACCGCGGCGCCGGTGCTGGCCACGTTGGCCCTGTCCGGGCTGGTCGCGCTCGGGCTGTCGCGCCTCTCGTGGCCGTCGGGCCCGCTTCTGTCCACCCTGGAGGAGGTGCCGCGAAAGCGCGCCGAATCCCGGGCCGCAGGGTTGGGCCGGCCCGAATCCGGCTCGAGGATACGGGTTGAGGGGACGGTCGGCCAGTTCGCCTTGAGGGCGGAATTCACCGCGCACAGGGGGTGTACCGTCCTGCTGGGGCCGTCGGGGTCCGGCAAGACGCTGACGCTTAACGCGCTATGCGGAAGCGTTGCCGACGGGCTCGTCGCAAGTGCGAGCGGAGAAGTGGGAGCAATCACCGGGGAGGCGATAGGTTATGTGCCCCAACGTTTCGGCCTCTTCCCCCACATGACCCTGGCGCAGAATATGCGCCTGGCCGCCGCCTATGGAGTCGAGGGACGTGCCCCCGCCGACCTCCTCGAGCAGATGAACCTTGCCGAGTTCGCCTCGCGAATGCCGGGTTCGCTTTCGGGTGGTCAGTACCAGCGTGGCGCCCTCGCCCGAGCCATGGCGGCGAACTCCCACCTGGTCGTGCTGGACGAGCCGCTATCGGCACTTGACGCCCAGATGAGAACGGAGCACCTGCGCTTTATCGACACCTACGTGAAACAGGCGGTGGACTACTTGTTCGTCGTGACCCACGACGTGATGGAAGCGGCCTACCTCGCCGACCGCCTGGTGGTGATCCAGGGCGGCAGAGTCCTCCAGGAGGGTGATGCGGGCGACGTCCTTGGGAGGCCGTCGTCAGTGGAGGTTGCCAGGATCATAGGTGCGGACAACCTGGTTCGGCTGCCGGAGCGCAGCGATCTCGACCCGGAGTTGCGCGGGCGGAACGCCTGCTTCTTCTCGGCGGACATCGTGGTCGGTCCTCCGGGCCGCACCGAAACGAATGTGGGGCGGCGCCGGCTTGGCCGCGCGAGGGTGATCTCGGTGCGCGAGACGCCCTGGTTGAGTGAGGTGCTCCTGGACTTGGCGGGCGTGGAGGTTATCGCGCGGCTGTGGCGGAACGCCGGTGGCCTGCCCGAACCGGGTGCGGACGTCGAGGTGAGCGTTCGCACGGAGCGCCTTTATCTCTTCTGAGAGGTGCTTCAGGAGACCAGGGCGTCCCTGGTCCCCTGGATGTGGTCGGCTATCTTCTCGAGCAGCTTGTCCAAGCTCTCCTCCCGGAAAAGCTGAGCAAGCTCCTGGTGCTCCGCCATGATGTGCTCGGCTCGGGCGGGGCTCAGATAAAGCGCCAGCTTCCCCATGCGTACCTGGCGGTCGCGAAGCGAGTCGTACAGCTCCGAGAGTATCTCGTTGCCGGCGGCTGCCATCATGTAGTTGTGGATCTCGCGGTCGAGGTCCGCGAAGGCGGCCGTCTTTCCTGCATCCACGGCAGCGTGCTGCTTGGCGATGATCGCATCGATCTGGTCCGCCACTCGCGGCCCCTGGCCGTTGCGTATTGCTTTTTCGATTGCGAATCGCTCCAGCACCAGCCGGGTCTCGAAAACCATCTCTATCTCGTGGTTGGAGACGGGCACAACCATGGCGCCCTTCTTGGGGTATAGCTTGAGCAGCCCCTCCGATTGCAGTCGAAGGAACGCCTCACGCACCGGGGTGCGCGAAATGTGGAGGGAGTCGGCTATTTCCCCCTCCGAGATCAGCGACCCGCCTTCGTATGAGCCTCGCAGTATTCGGTGCTTGGTGACATCGTATGCCCGTTCGGACGCCGCAGGCGTGCTGCGCCTCCTGGTGCGCAGACGGGGTGCGCGTGGGCCCCGTGCGGAGCCTTGGTCGGCGCCCAGCTCTGAACCGCTTCCTGTTTCCATGCCCTGGCCTCGCCTCCACCTGGAGCCGCGCGCCGGGCACTGCGCCCGGCGGTCGAGGAGAGCTTGCCGACCCCCCTCTGGAGTGCATCATGAGATCACCTTGGTATTCATGTTGCATCCAAACCTGTAACTGTATCGTAACGTTCACAGGCCCGCAAAAGCAGCTCACGAGGTATGAATTGAGGCCGGATTTCAGCCGCGTGCCATTGAGTAGAATTCAGGATTCGGAGCCATGCCCGTGAATCCCGCCATCCGGTTTGATAGCGCGAAGAAGGCGGCGATTGCGCCGACGTCCCAGATGTCGTCGTCGCTCAGGCCGATTTCGTGCAGGGGGCCGAAGTCCTCGTCGCCAACCGCATGAGCTTCCAGGGCGACTTTAAGAGCGAAGTCGCAAATGGCCCGCTGCCGTGCGGAGAGCTCCGCCATCAGGTAGTTGGTTGCCACCTGGTCGGAGAGGCTCGGGTTCTTCGAGTAGATCCTGAATAACGCGCCATGCGCGATTACGCAGTAAAGGCAGTGATTGGCCGCCGAGGTGACCACGACGATCATCTCCCTCTCGGCCTTGGTGAGTCCGGATTCCTTTGTCATCAGCGCGTCGTAATAGCCGAAAAAGGCCCTGAATTCGGCGGGCCTCAGTGCCAGCTTGAGGAAGACGTTGGGCACAAAGCCCATCTTGGCACCTACGGCTTCGATTTGTGAACGGATGTCCGGTTCGAGGCTTTCGAGGTCCGCCATGGCGTCGACGAAGGCTGGATGGTATGCGCTCTTGGGCATGGCACGCTCCTTTGGGGCAGTTTGGTGGCCGCCGCGGGCCGGCCGGCGCCTCAGAGCTCTGGGAGGATGCTCACGACGACCTTCTTGCAGTAGCCGCCATGAACTTTAGCAAGCGCGATCAGCAGGTATCCGGGACGGAAGCCAAGGAACTCCGAGAGTTCGCGGATGCTGTCGCTGCGCTCGATCTCCCGTGGGAAGGTTGCCACGGCGCGCGAGTCCAGCAGGGGATAGGAAAGGATTGCTCCGTCTTTGGGAAAGAGCGCGTTCAGCTTGCCCGTGCGGGCGTTGCGTTCGATGGCGAATCGCTTGTGCAGGCGGATCAACGCGGTCGACGAGCGATTCCCGTCGAGGCCGGCATAGGCGACTGAAGGTCCTGGGGAGCCGAGGACGTACATGCCGCTGGGAACGCAGCTATCTTCGAGCATCGTACGCAGTTGCCTTTTGGGAGGCGCCTGGCCGGTCCGCTCGAACTGGGATCCGTATAGAAGTTCCGGCCGCCCCTGGTCGAGTAGGTGGTGCCGATCCAGCCCGGCAAGAAGCAGCGGCTCGAAAGTCGCGGCGCGCGTGGCCGTGGCAAGGTCGGCACCTTCGACGCGGTTGACCCGCCCGGTGGCCAGGTTGAGCGCGAATAGCTCGCTGCCTAGGTGTCCCAGCACCACGAAGGGCATTGATTGCGGGCGATCGTCCCGCTCCCGCCTTCTCATCTCAGCCCCATCCCGAGTACCCGGCTGTTTTCCTGCATAACGAATTCAACCTAACCGCGCATTTCGGTGCCGACCCGCTCGATTTGCGCGGCCAGCTCCGCGGCCGAGCTAGCAGGGGAAAGACACGTGTAGTCACGGCAAAGATAGGCCTTGCCCTCCTCACGACCTTCGAACGAGGGTCCTGACGCCGGCCGGCCGTAGAGCACGAACAGGTTCGGAAGGTAGGTCCGCCTCGCAACGTCGAGCAGTTCCTGCGTCTGTCCCGGGATGACGAGTTCGGCGCTTCCCGTTCCGGCGACGGCCATTAGTCCGGCGAGGCTCGGAAAGGCGATCGCGTGTGTGGCCAGATTGCCACCTAAGCCCGACAGCAGTTCTTCCATGGTCGAAAAGTAGCCCGGGT
>JAJZNF010000021.1 GCA_021847985.1 Actinomycetes bacterium
GCTCGGCTCTAGGGCGGTACCGACCCCGCGAGGGACGTGCACGCCGGGACTGTGCTTGGCGGATAGCCAGAGGTATCCGGGTTCGGCACTGTCGAGCCACAGGTAACCCAGCCGACCTCGGCCCAGACACCGTCGGTGGCGGGAAGGTACTGGGGAGGCGGATCGGCCTTCAGGCGGTTGTCGTAGGTGAGATTGAGCAGGTAGCCGCTGTGGAGACCACCGCCTGCAGAGAAGGTGCCGAACTGGCCGGCGTTGTTGACTGCGTCGGACCCGTTGAACGAGATCGCGCCGCCGGCAGCATTGCCTTCCCTCCAGTACTCGACCTCGAAGAAACCGTTCAGCGCGGCCGTGGCGGCATCGATCACTGGGTTGACGACGGTGCAATTCGGGATCATGTTGTTCCACCACGAGGTCCCGCTTCCATACGAGACAGCCATCGGCGCCGAAAGGTCGATGTTGTCCGTGCAGTCCGGCGCCATGCCGGACCTCGAGCTCCAGGGCCGTGCCATCCAGATGTTGTTGAGGGCTATCAGTCCAAGGACGTCAGGTGAGCTCGCGCAGCTCGACAAAGTGCTCCGGTAGGTGAGATTCGTTCTCACCGCACAGCCGTAAGCAAGGCTCCTGGCAATGACTATGTCGTTCGCAGACGACACCGTCACCTGGTAGGAGACCGCCCCCGACAAGATGGCGTCACCGTTCGTGCAGGTACCCGGAGTCGAATAGGTGGTCGAGGGCGAGTCGGGGTTGGTCCAGGGGTCGATGCAGTTCGCGACTGGCGCGTTCGTCTCAGCTGCCGGGATCGTCGCCCAGCTGTTCGGGTCGGTCGTGCTCGCGGGTAGGTTCTGTACCGCGATCACCGTCTGGGTGGTGATGGGCACCTGCGCAAAGTACTTCGTCTGCACGGTCCCGCTCCCCGAGCCGAGCACTTGGGTGTTGTTCGGGGCTCCGCTCGAGTTGTACGTACAGGCCGTGCCGCCACAGAGATCGCCGAAGCCGGACGAGTGAGACGTGGTGGTCGTCGGTGTCGCACCGCAGTTGAGCGAGTTCTCCGGAGTAGGCGAGTTGGCCCCGTAGGTGTCCTTCGTAAGCGGGCTCCAGACATACATCGTCTCCGCGTGGGTCGAGACGTTGTAGGAGAAGCGGATCATCGTCGGCCCGGTGTAGACGCAACCGGCGATCTTCCCGTCTTGGATCTCTCCGACGAGTGCCTGATTCGCTTGCGGAAGCGACTGGCTGACGCCGAATGCCGGCGACGACGGCGAGCTGAAAGTCGGCGCGTTGACGCCGGGCTGGGGCGTTCCACTGCCTCCGCCGCAGTCGCCCCAGGGATCCCAGTTGTAGCCGTGTGGATAGCTCACATAACCAGAGCCGCTGGGTGACGGCTGCGGGGGTCCCGCGCCTGGCCAGCCGACTGTGCTGGTCGCCGGGAACTGGAAGTTCGCCTGAACGGCGGTCTGGAGAGACGGGTCACCCGTGAAGCTCGGAGTGCCGCACGTGGTCAGCTCGTCCTGGGAGTAGACCGGCCCGGTGAAAGTGTCGCCAGTGATCCAGTAGTTGGTGTTGCAAGCACTCTCGTCTCCCTGATATGCCTGCATCCCTCCTTGGGACCCATTTGCGGGCGCCTCGCCGAACTGGTAGCTCGGGTCGAGCGGGTCAGGGAACGTCCCGTACCAGGGCCCGTAGTACGGATTCGACTGGCTGTAAGCCGTCAAAGTGCTGTTGCCTGGGTAGCCGGGAAGAGGGTAGATCTTGCTGACGTTCTGGCTGTACCAGTCGATGTACGCGTTCGGCGTCGAGGCGGTGTACTGGCAGAGCGCGGTGGCCATCGGTATCAACTTCTGGCCATTTGGCGCTGTATAGGCGGGAAGCGTGTGGGCCAGAACTTCGTCGTACTCGTGGCTGCCCGTTATCGGGCTGCACTGTCCAGGGCCGCAGCCATTCCGGAAAGTGTTCTCCCACTGGTCCAGGTCCCCCGCAGCGGGTTGCTCGAAGTTCGAGAAATAGACGTCGGTGAGTATTCCGGAGATGTTGAAAGCGGCCTCGATCCGCCGGTACTGCGTCGTCTTGCCCGTCCCAGCTTTCCCGGTGACAACGAGGAGGATGTCTCCACCGAATGGATTGGTTGCCGATGCCACGGTAGCCAGTTCGGAGGTGTCCGGGTAGTAGCTGAACCACTCCGGCGGGTTGGCGCCGCTGACCGAAGCCCATGCTCCCAGTGCAAGGTTGGTCCCGCCTGGCAGGCCGGGGTCATTGGTCGAGTTGGCGCCTCCGGGCTGCGGTGGGTAGTCCTGATAGCCGGGATACTGGTCCAGCAAGTTGGCGTACTCCTGCACCCCCGCCTCGGCGGCCGCGAGCGCGCTCGCATAGTTGACCGATTCAGAGGCGTACGGCATCTCCTGGTTGAGGCTCGACAGGACAATGGCCGGCAGGAGCCCGATCAGAAGCACGACGATGAGCGCCAGCACGAGCGCTTGGCCCTCATCCGCGCGAGCACGGATCGCGGCCAGACGGCCAGCCAGTGCTCCGGCGACGCGTGAAAGACCGGGATTCGAGTGAACAGGCATCAGCACCTCAAGAGCTAGTCGTAGTCGTCGTCGTCGACGACACGCTTGGATTCCGCAGGAAGATCTCGGTATTGAGAGTCGTCCCGAACTCGGTGTGGTACAGGCGCGTGACGGCTCCCGGCGGAGGTAGGAATGTCACGTCTATACCGATGGCAGCGATCCCCGGAGTCGAGGCCGTCACACTCGACCCAAGCGAAGCGAATCTCGTCCCCGAGTAGCTGTAATAGGAGAAGATGTTCGTCCCTGCAGCGGGAGGACTTATGTCAAATGCCTCGACCAGTCGGACACCAGCCGGCACGGGGGTCGTAGTGGGTGTCGGGGTATTAGATGCTATGCACTCGTGAAGGCCGTTCCATCCAGTGGTAGGAGACTGGGGGAGGCCGTAGATCACCTCCAGGGAATCGACGTAGGGGGCCGTCGTCGGGCAGAGCTGCGCCTCGATTGTCTGCAGTTGCGGGACACCGCTTGACGTGCCGGAATAGGACGTGAACGTGATGTCGTTGGGCTGGACGGACAGGAGTGTCACGGCCGAACGCAGGTACTGCGTGAAGGAGCGCTCCGCCAGCTGGGCCTGCTGGACGCCGACGATTGACGCTGCCTCTCCCTGGGTCTCATTAAGCACGTTTATCACGATGACGGTTGCGAGCGCCATCACAATCGAGGTGAGCGCGAGCGTGACTATGACCTCGATGAGAGTCATCCCGTCATCGCCTGGCCCCCGTGGCCGTCGCGGCCGCATGGTCCGCGACCCGCGCCAGACATGCGCCGAGTGTTCGACCCGGTCCGACGTCATTCCGTCACCACCACGCTGCCGGAGACGGGAGTGCCGGCGTACGGATTGCTGGTCGCCGATGCGGATTGGTACACGCCCGTAGGCGTGATCCAGACATACAGTCCGCCGAGTGCCAAGAGCGGAGGACATAACCCGCTCGAGCCTCCAGAGCCAGACAGAAGGTACTGGCCGAGCGGCATTCCCGATGCGCTGACTCCGCTTGCGTCGGGCGTGTTGAGCGCGAAGCTCAGGCTCGACCCTGACTGCTCTGTGGCATTAAGGGTGTCCCCAGAGCAAGAAACTGCTACCTTGATCGACAGGTCGTAGGTCGGCACTCTGACCGAAGCAGACGATCCGGAACCGGTGAAACTCAGAATCACGGGCGACGGAGTGTCGGCCGGGGAGCCAGTACCCGGATAGAGATAGCTGCTCGAGCCCGTCACGGTTGCCCCCGGGTTGCTCTCCGATGAGTCGCCGGACCAGACGCCGTACTGGCTGTAGGGATACAAGAGCTCCGAAGTGACCGGAGATGTCCCGTTACCGAAAGTGTACTGGCCGTTCGTGAGCGAGCTGTTGGAAAACGTGACAGGCAAATTCGCCACAGGAGCCGCATAATCGGAGCCCCCGGAGCTTGCATAACACGAGGGAGCAGGGGTCCCGCCGCTGCAGTCATATTTCACCGGCTGCAGCGTTATCGCGGTCGTGATTCCCTGCGCCATCTGGAACGGCGGGTTGACGCGACTCACCTGACCCGCGGAAGTGGTCAGCGTTGCCGTCGGATCCGCGACGTTGACGTCGCTGAGCTCGTTCGAGGACACCCATCCGGGGTTGCCCGTAAGAGTGACCACATAGTCCCACTCCGCGCTAGCGGCAAGTCCTGTCACTACACCACAGCCGTCGGTGCCGGTGTTGAACACGGTGCCGCTCGGGTTGGTCCCGCCGGTCGGCGTCGGATAGGGCGGTGGGCTGCTTGGATCGGGAATGTACTGAGGAGTTATCGTGAAGTTGATCGGTGAGGTAAGCGGCAAGCCAGTAGTGCCGTTCACAGCCACTGCGATCTCCCCGTTGGACAAGTCAAGGGCGTTGCTCTGACCGGGAGCCACCTGCGTCGACTGCGTGACCGGCTGGGCGCCGTTCATCTTGGGCCAGGTTACCGAGACGATCACCTGCCAGATCTGCTGGGAGATGAAGCCGCCGCTCGACGTGCACACGGTCGTCAGCTGGCTGCCATTTTGGTCCAGCTCCGTCACGTTCGTTGTGACGGTAAATGTCGTGGTGTTGATCGTCGTGGTAGTGGTGGTCTGACCGATAGCGAGCGACCCGGCAAGCTGCGCGTCCTGTTCCATTGTCGCGACCGCAAGGTTCGTCGCTTCGACCTTGAGCCGCTGCGTGTTGCTCGCGCTAAGGGCGAAGTCGATAGCGACGGTGCCTGACAACAGCACGACCGTGATTATCACGATGGCCACAATGAGCTCGACCAGCGAGAGCCCCGCGTC
>JAJZNF010000174.1 GCA_021847985.1 Actinomycetes bacterium
TGTGCGCCGGTTGTGCTTTCGTGCCATGAGCATGGCGCCACCTCCTCGTCGGTGTGGCTTGTCTCCTGGCTGAAGTATCGGTCCGGGCTTATCGGGGGGCTAGAGAAGAAGGTCCCGGATGGCATGAATCGTGGCCCATGACACAGTTGCGGGCATGCGGAAGGGCCGGCGCCAAGACCACTGGGGGGTGCGGTATGGCTTGGCGCCGGCCCTTCTTCTTTTGGGTGGGAGATTTGTTAGGCCTGGGCCTTCTCGGCTTCGGCGATCTTCTCGCGGACTTCGTCCATGTCGAGGGCGCGGATCTGGGTGATGAGGCTATCGAGCGCGGACGCGGGCAACGCGCCAGGCTGTGCGTAGAGGAGGATCTGGTCCCTGAAGGCCATCAGGGTCGGGATCGACATGATCTGGAAGGCGCCTGCGAGTTCCTGCTGGTCCTCGGTGTCAACCTTGCCGAAGACGATGTCGGGGTTCTCGGTCGATGCCTTCTCGTAAACCGGGGCGAACATGCGGCAAGGTCCGCACCAGGAAGCCCAGAAGTCGATGAGCACGATGTCGTTGCTCTTAACGGTCTCCTCGAAGGATTCCGAGGTGAGATTTACGGTCGCCATTTTGCCCTTCCGTCGTGGTGTCGTTTGGTTCGCCTAAGTACAACACTATACCCCCATGGGTATTCCATGGGCGCGCAAAGGGGACTTTGGTCCCTGCCCGGTCAGGCCTTGAGCGCGGCTTTGATGCGCTCGGCCTCCGCCTCCGCGTCGTCAGAGGAGATGATCAGCTCGTCGAAGGGCTCACCCTCCAGCTCGACGATTACCGCGGCGCGGTGTCCGTGCACCGCCACGAACGCCTTGTGCCCGACTCCTATCCAGGTGCCGACCGCCACCACCAAAGGTATCCCCGTTCCGATCCTGATGCCACTGATTTCGGTGTAGGGGTTCTCGGCCACTCTGACCGCGCGGACGGCGCTGATCGGAAAGCGCAGGTTCGACTGGATCCCCTCGATCTTTTCGAGGGTCGACAGTTCCACGACGAGTTCGTCTCCCTTGAGCTGGATGTTCGCCATGGTGCGAATCCTAGCTGTGGCACGACACCCGGGACTAGAGGCGAAGGGCAGGCCGAAATTGGCAAATTCGGGTCATCCGGGAAGGGGGATGCCGGGGGAGGTGTTGATGCAATCAGATCGCATTTGGCAGACCGTTCGCAACAAGGCATGCAGGCACGAGACATATCCCCTGGCAAAAGGGGAATTTGTGCGGTGGGCGTGATTCCTTGTTGCGAATGGTTCGCAATAGCCATAGCATTTATAAAGACCTAGCAGGAGGGCATGAGTGGCTGCCGGAACCAAGCGGTTGGCATTCGACCTGAATTCGCACGAGAAGAGGACGCTCGCCTTCACATTCGGGGTGGTCCTCCTTCTGCACGTGGTGGGATGGGGCATCATCCTGGCGCTGGTGGTGCCGCGGCACTACCACTTCCTGGGCATCGGAATCGCGCTCACCGCTTACACCCTGGGAATGCGTCACGCATTCGACGCGGACCACATTTCGGCCATCGACAACACCACCCGCAAGTTCATGCAGGAGGGCAAGCGGCCGATGAAGGTGGGCCTCTACTTTTCGCTGGGGCACTCCACGGTGGTGTTCCTGCTTGGCGGAGTGCTCATCTTTGCGGCAAAGGGGCTCTTCCATCAGGTCGCCAGCCAGAACTCCACGCTGCACTCCTTCGGCGGGCTGGTGGGGACCGTCGTGTCCGGCTCCTTCTTGTACCTGATCGCCTTCATCAACCTGGTGGTGCTGGCGGGCATCGTCCGCTCCTACAAGGGGCTGCGGGCCGGCAACTACGACGAGGACGCGCTTTCGGCGGTGCTGAACAAGCGGGGGCTGTTCTCGCGCGTCTTCTCCAAGCTGCTGGGCGCCATCAAGAAGGAAGGCCACATGTACCCGGTGGGATTCCTCTTCGGCCTGGGCTTCGACACCGCCACCGAGGTGGCCCTGCTCGCCTTCACCGCGGGTGCGGCATCCACGGGGCTTCCCTTCTATGCGATCCTCGCCCTACCCATCCTCTTTGCCGCGGGAATGACGCTTTTCGACACCCTGGACGGTACCTTCATGAACTTCGCCTACGGGTGGGCGTTCTCCTCCGCGGCGCGCAAGATCTTCTACAACTTCACCATCACCGGGCTGTCCATAGTGGTCGCGCTGTTCATCGGCACGGTCGAGTTGGGCGCGATCCTCTCCAACGAGCTGGGCTTGAGCGGAGGGGTGTGGAACTTCGTCTCCAACTTCAATATCAACAAGGCCGGCATGTACCTGGTGGCTCTCTTTGTCGTCACCTGGCTGGTCGCCTTGGCGGTATGGAAGCTGGGCAGGTTCGAGGAGAGGATTCCGGCGCCGGCGCCTGCCTTGGCCGAGGTGCCTGAGCACTCCGCCTGAGATCGGGGCCGGAAGGCGGCCCCTGGCCAACCTTTCCGGGCTTTGGTTCCGCGCGCGGCTAAATTGGTCCTGATCGATCATTCCCGGGAGGCGGCGTTGACGAGCGTGGACGAGGCGCAGGCTGGAAAAGAGAGCGAGGCGGGTTTCTCCTCCCCGGTCCTGGCCTGGAGCATCTTTCTGCTCAGCCTGGTCGGGGTCGCGCTTTCGGTTTACCTGTTTTACGCGCACCTGAACACGCCGGCGGTCCTGGCCTGCCCGGAGAACGCCACCATCAACTGCGCAAAGGTGACGACCTCGCCACAGTCGTATTTCCTGGGGATCCCCGTCTCGCTCATGGGCCTGGTCTTCTACGTGGCCTTCTCGGTGGTGAACTTCCCTCGCTTCGCGGGCGGCCGTGCGCTCGGGATGCTGCGCTTCGTTATGGCGCTCGGGGCGATCGGTTTCGTGCTCTGGCTGGTTTACGCCGAACTCTTGCTGGTCGGAGCGATCTGTCTCTACTGCACTGCAGTCCACCTGGTGACGCTGGTCATCTTCCTGCTGGTGGTCTACTCCTCCGTGCAGAGCGGGCTCTTTTCGCGCCGCTCCTAGCCGAGGATGGCGGCCCCGCCGGCGGCCAGGCGCGCCAGCATGCGCTCGGAATCCCCGGGCTCGACGTCCACGCCGCGCGAGGCGCCGGAGATGACGGTGGTCCTCAGGCCCGACGCCAGCGCGTCCGCGGCGGTGGCGCCAACGCAGTAGTCGGTGGCCAACCCGCAGACATAGAGGTGGCGGACACCGGCTATGGCGAGCAGGCTGCCGAAGGTGGGGGAGGCGGGGTCGGGCGCCAGAGTGGCCGAGAAGGCCGAGTAATCGTCCCTTTCGGGGTTGTAGCCCTTGTACACCACTATTGCGCCCGGCACGGGTTCCAGGGCGGGGTGGAATTCCCATCCCGGGGTTCCCACAACGCAGTGCGGGGGCCACGGGCCGCCCTGGTCGCCGAAGCTGGTGTGATCGGCAGGGTGGTGATCCTTGGAGTAGTACACCGGCCTTCCCGAGGCCGCGAAATGGCGGGCCAACGCATTGGCGGGCTCGACCACCGCGTCGCCTTCATGCACGGCCAGGCTGCCCCCCGGGCAGAAATCCCCCTGGACATCCACGATGACCAGGGCGGCATCGTTCAGATCAAGCTCGAGCTCCATACTTCGAAGATATCGGCCGGGCGGGCCTATGCGTCTGGCTTGTTCGTCACACGAGTCGGGACTACAGTCTTGCCGGTTATCTGCGGACATCGGGAGGCGGGCGATGGCGGCTGCAGCACTGAGTGGAATCGAGCGCGGCGGAGCGGGGCGTCCGAGCTGGCCGCTGGAGCCGGTGGTGCTGGCCGAGCAGGACCAGTTCCTTGCGCGCTTCCTGCCTGCCTATCTGCGCGCCGCGGGTTCCTTTGCCGACGACATCGCCTCCTGGAGTCACCTTCCCGCCCTGGTGGCCGTGGTTGCCTCCGGACGTTTCGGGCCCGGCCGGGCGGAGCTGGCGGCCCTGGGGGAGCTGGTCGGCTCCGAGCGGCGCAGCCGTGGCGCGGGATTGGTCTGCTTCGCGGTGATGCGCCCACCGTTCGGCTGGCTCAAGCCTTGGGCCGAGCGGCGCCTCTTCTCGACGGGAGCGAGATCCGGGGTGGAGGTGGTGCCGGTCTACGTGCGCCCCGACTACCCCGAGCACTCGGCGGCCCTGGTCCTCGCCCGCCTCGAGGCCGAGCTGCGCGACAGAAGGCGCGCCTGACGCGTTGAAACCGCCTTCGGGCGCACGCGCCGCGTCCGGCCGGGTAGCTTCTTGGCTTATGGCAGGGCGTGTGGGGGAGAAGCGGGAGCTGCAGCGGCGGACCGAGATCCTGCGCCGGCTCGAGGAGGCCTATCCGGGCACCGCACGGCAGCTCTGTGAGCTGGAGTTCGCCGATCCGTTCCAGCTGCTGGTCGCCACCATCCTCTCCGCTCAGTGCACCGACCAGCGCGTGAACATGGTGACCAGAGATCTGTTCTCGCGCTACCCGACACCCGAGGCGCTGGCGAGCGCCGACCCCGAAGAGGTGGAGCGAATCGTCCATCCGACCGGTTTCTTCCGCGCCAAGGCTGCCAACGTGCTGAAGGTTTCAGCGGCGGTCGCCGAGCGCGGAGGGGAGGTGCCCTCTGCCATGGAGGAGCTGACCCGGCTCCCTGGGGTGGGGCGCAAGACGGCGAACGTGGTCATATCGGTGGCCTTCGGGGAGCCCGGCCTCCCGGTTGACACCCACGTCGCCCGGCTCGCCAAGCGGCTGGGACTTACGGCATCCGGAGACCCGGTGAAGATAGAGGCCGAGCTGATGTCCTGGGTGCCGCCCGCCGAAAGCGGAGGCCTCAGTCTGCGCCTGATCCTGCACGGGCGGCGGGTG
>JAJZNF010000099.1 GCA_021847985.1 Actinomycetes bacterium
CGCCATCGGGACGTTGCGCGCCAGGTTGCCGAGGAGGGCCATCAAGTCGGCCTGCACGGCTTGTACCACCGCAACGCGCTCTTCCGTTCGTACCCCACGATCGGATATGACCTGGAGCGAGGGAAGGCGCTGGTCGAAGAAGCCAGTGGGCAGGAGATCAAACTCATGCGGCCCCCCTATGGCGTCCTCTCGACCGCGATGCTGATACACGCGCGCCGTCTCGGGCTCAGGCCCCTGTTGTGGACCTCCTGGGGGCGCGACTGGAGGGCGGCCGCCACCAGGGAGAGCATCGTCTCGGACCTCGTTCGCCACGGCATCGACGGCGGAACCATACTGCTCCACGATTCGGATTGCACCTCCGCGCCCGGCTCGACGCATGCGATGCTCGAGGCCCTGGAGGAACTGCTGGACCTTATCCGGGAGCGTGGCCTCAGAACCATGGCGGCCGGCTGACCACGCCGGTTTACGCCGGAGCCTCCGGGAGCTCCGGGACCGCCTCGCTCGGCGGGGCCGTGACACGGGGCCGATAGTAGCCCCAGACCTCCATGGCCACCACCTGGACGATGGCGGCAACCGGTATGCCTATCAGGGCGCCCAGGAAGCCGGCCAAGTCCGCGCCTACTATCACCGAGACGAGAATCCACAGCGTCTTCAGCCTGACCGTGCGTGCCATGATCAGCGGGTTCAGGAGGTGGTTCTCGACCTGCTGGTAGGCGATGAAGACCCCCGCCGTGATCAACCCGTCAAGGGGGGAATGCAGCAGGGCGACGGCGACGGTCGGCACACCGGCCAGAAGCCCACCCACCAGCGGTAGCAGATCCACCAGTGCCACCCAAAGGCTCAGCAGCATCACGAAGGGCACGCCCAGCAGGGCCAGCGTCACTCCGACCACCACGCCGGCTATCACGGAGGTGGCCAGGTTGCCGAGCACGAATCCGGCCACTGCCCGCTGGGAGTGCTGGACCGTCCGGCGTATGGCCTCGGCCGTTGCCTGAGGAAAGAGGGAGCTGATGCCTTCGACGATTCCGGGCCCTTCCAGGAGGATGAAGACGGCCAGGAGAGCGATGGTGACGAAGCCACCGATGCCGGACAGCACGGTCCGCGTGGCCGAGAGGACCGGCCCGGTGAAGTTGGTAAGGGCGGAGGTGATCTTCGCCGCGGACTGATCCACAAGGTTCTCGATGTGAAGGGTCTTTATCAACAACCCGATCCTGCCGGTCCCGTTCTGGGCCTGGGCCACCAGGGAGGGCAGCTCGTGCGCGAAGGTGACACCCGCCCGGTAGAGCGGCTTGGTGAAGAGGTAGAGCAGCAGCGAGATCACCGACACGCCGAGCAGGACCACCACCACGACCGCCGCGGACCGTACTATGTGCAGCCGGCCGAGAAGCCTGACCAACGGGTTGAGCACGATGGCGAGAATCGCCGAGATGAGAAAGTCGAGGAGGAAGGCGTGCAGCGAGAGCATGAGCCACATCAACAGCACGGCCGCCACGGCGGTCCCTTCGACGACAAGCACCCTGCGGAGGAAGATCCTCCTCGCCTCGGGGCTGTCGGCCATGCGGTCTCCCTCGCACCCTGGGTGCACGGTTGAATGGTTATGCTAAGTTAGCGCAAGTCGGGCGGTATCCACCACTGCCTGCCGTTGCAACAACTATAGGGCTATCCGGAGGTCTCTGATCGCGGACAACCAAGGCCAAGAGGCCGACTCCCAGGGGAATTCGCCACCTCGCAAGGAGGGTTTCCGCTTTCGGCTCCCGCTTGGCCGCTTCGCGATCAGAGGCGCGAAGGGTGCGGCCTTCCTCCTGGTCCTCGAGTACCTCGTGCTCCCCCAGCTGGCGGGTGCCAGGAAGTCCCTGAGCGTCCTTGCCGACGTGAACGTCGCCTGGATCGGAGCCGGGATCGTTCTCGAGGTCGTTGCCCTCGCCGCCTACGCGCGCCTCACGGAGGTTCTCCTGCCGGGAGGGAACGCCTCTCTCTGGAAGATCTTCCGTATCGATCTCGCCTCGCTCGCCTTCTCCCACGTCATTCCTGCCGGAACCGCCGGTGGGACCGGAGTATCCATGCGGCTCTTCACCAATTCCGGTGTACGCGCCACCGACGCGGGCTTCGCCATAGCCCTACAGGGCATTGGCTCCGCCGTGGTCCTCAACATCATCCTCTGGCTCGCGCTGATCATCTCCATTCCGCTACGAGGATTCGATCCCCTCTACGCAGTGGCGGCCGGTCTGGGCGTCTTCGTTTTCGCCGCCTTCTTCGCCCTACTGATCCTCTTCACCCGAGGCGAGCAGCGGGTCGCCTCTTTGCTCGACAAGGTGAGCGCGAAGCTGCGTTTCATCCCCCGCGACCGGGTCATGGACATCCTGAGCCGCATCGCCCACCGAATCGCAGATCTCGAAAGCCATCCTGAACTGCTGAAGAAGGCGATCCTCTACGCCTCCGCAAACTGGCTGCTGGACGCGGCCTCTCTCTGGGTCTTCATGGCGGCCTTCGGTTATTACGTCAACCCGGACGCCCTGCTCGTCTCCTACGGGCTGGCCAACGTCATGGCCGCCATCCCGATAACCCCGGGCGGCCTCGGGGTGGTGGAAGGCGTCCTCACCTCCACCCTGGTCGGCTTCGGCTCGCCTCGGGCGGTTGCGATCCTCGGCGTTATTGCCTACCGCCTGATCAACTTCTGGCTACCCATCCCCACCGGCGGCCTCTGCTATCTGAGCCTGGACCGCCGCCACGGCGGCAAGCGCGGGCGCGAGATACTTCGCCATCTCATCCCGGGGGAGGAGCCCGACGACGAGGAGGGGCACTCCGGGGGCCAAAGGCTCGTAGGACTGCGCCTGCGAATCGCCAACGTGCTCGGCCTGCAGCGGGTGGCGCTGGATACGAACCGGTCGGATGGCGGCTGAAGGCATGCGACGTCGCCTCGTCCCGGCACCGAACGCTTTAGGTTAATCGGAGGTGCCGGATTCGCTGGACAGCTTCGCAAAGCTAAACCCCATCTCCGCCGCCTCCCACGGAGGTGTCACCGTCGCAGCCCTGGACATGGGCTCGAACTCCTTTCATCTCGTCGTGGCCCGCGGATTCGGATCCTCCCATTTCGACGTCCTGCTCAAGGAGAAGGTAATGATGCGCCTCGGGGACGAGGTGGCCGCGACGAAACGTCTTTCAACGGCGAGTGGGGAGCGCATCCTCGAGGTCGTCGGGACGATGGCGGCGCTCGCCCGGGGCGTCGGCGCCACCGAGATGGTCGCCCTGGCCACAGCCGCGTTCCGTGATGCCAGAAATGCCGGCGAGATCGTCGACGCGATCGAGGAGATCCATGGCATAAAGGTGTCGGTCATCTCCGGAAGGCGAGAGGCCGAGCTGATCTGGGGCGCGGTGTCCCGGGCCGTCGACTTCGGCGGGCACTTCGCCCTCTCGGCCGACCTGGGCGGCGGAAGCATGGAGGTGTGCGTCGGCAACCAGGAGAACCTGCTGGATGCGGAGAGCCATCCGATTGGCGTCGGCAGGTTGAAGACCGGCTTTCCGAGTCTGAAGGACCCTTCCGGCCTCGACCTGAAGGCGCTCCGCGCCTTCCTCGGCTCCGAGCTGAACGAACGGCTCAAGCGTCTGTGCCACGAATTCAGCCCGCAGATCATGGTGCTCTCCTCTGGAAGCTTCTTGAACATCGCCCGAATGGCCATGATCCGCGCCGAGGGCTCCGCCTGGTGGGATGCATCCCTCAACCAGGTGAGCATCCCCCTTGACACCCTGGCATCCGTGACAGCCGACCTGCAGCGGCTCGACTCCCGCGCGCGTGCCAAGCTGCCGGGAATCGACGAGAAGCGGCTCGACCTCCTGCCCGCAGCGGCTGCGGTGCTCGACCTTCTCATCGGCCAGGTGCAGCCCTCACAGGTTCTGGCCAGCGAGTGGGCACTTCGCGAAGGCATCATCTTGCGCGAGTTGGCCCAGCGCTCGCCGGTGGAGTTCAGCGGAGACGAGCGATCCGTGAAGGAGGCCTCCATCATCGGCCTCGCCTCCCGCTACGGCTGGAACGAGGGGCATGCTCGCCAGGTTTCTTCGCTAGCACTTTCGGTCTTCGACCAGACGCGTCCGCTGCACCGGATGGGGGCGGCAGACCGCGAGATGCTCTATCTGGCGTCCCTGGTTCATGACATCGGTGAGTACATCTCCGTCGAGGGGCACGACCGCCACGGGGCATACCTGCTGGAAAACTCCCGCCTGCCCGGATTCGACCCCGAGGAGCGCAACCAGCTCGTCTCCATAGTCCGCTATCACCGCCGGGGTACCCCCAAGGGGGAGTACGCGCCCTACGCGGCGCTTTCCAAGGAGGGCGCGGCAAAGGCGACCAAGCTCGCCGCAATCCTCAGGCTCGCCGATGCCCTGGATCGATCGCACACACGCCTCGTCGACAGCATCGAGGTCCGGATCCAGCGAACACAGGTGCTCATCTTCGTGGACGCCCACGACAACGTGGAACTCGAGGAATACGGGCTGAGACGCAAGAGGCAGTTGTTCGAGGAGGTCTTCGGCCGCTCGGTGCACCTCATCCAGGATGGGCACGAGCTATCCCGGCCCTCTTGAGGCGGCCCTAGCTCCCGAGGCCGAGCGCACGCTCGAGCTTCGATCCCGCTGACGAATACTTCGCGCCCACAGCGATGAATGCTTCCACCAATCGGGATCGGAGCTGGCTGTAACCCCGGTCCAGGAGCTCGAACTCCACCTCGCGAAAGACGTCCCCCGCGGCCGGTCCGGCGATGACGTTCACTCTGTCATCGTCGATCTGTATGACCGGGGCGGCGCCCGCCACGATTCGGCGGCTG
>JAJZNF010000315.1 GCA_021847985.1 Actinomycetes bacterium
CCGGGCCCCATCTCCGGCCTCAGCCCGAGAGCGCCCAGGCCCCGGCTTCGCGGCTCAGTCCGTTGCGGATGAGCACCTTCAGGTTCCACACCGCCGCCAGCAGCGAGTAGTGCATGGAATTGGCATCCAATCCCCGGTAGCGAAGCTTGGATCCGGAGAGCTTTCTCTTCATCTGGGCGTGCACCCTCTCCACCGGCGGACGGTGGGTGTTGTATCGCTCTCTCAGTTCGGCAAAGTTGGCCCGGGCCTCCCGGTTGATGAGGGCGGCCTGGTCGAGCTTTACCACCCTGCCCCGCTTGGAGCGGGTGCAGCGCTCTTTGAGCGGGCAGGCAGTGCAGTGGCGTGCGAAGCTGGCCCGGCCTTTGGCACCGATGGTGGCCACCTTTCCGGCCGGGCAGGTGAGCTGGTTGCCCTCGAGTCTGAAGTCATCCAGGGTGAAGCCTCCCGGAACCGCCATCGGCAAGGGCTGGGGCTTGATGACCGTCTGGTGGCCGGCTTGGGCGAGCTCGGTGCGGAGCTTGGCCGAGGAGTAGCCGGCGTCTGCGTAGATCTCGAGTTCCTCCTCGTCTTGGATGAGTTCTCCCGCCACCTCGGCATCGGGGGTTCCCCCCTTGGTGAGGGAGATGCCGGTGACCACCTCGCTCTCTGGATCCACGGCGATGTGGCCCTTGTAGCCCTCGGTGTGGTTGGCACGGGACTTGTGCACGTGGCGCGCCTCGGGATCCACCACCGAGACCACCCGGTCCCTGGCCACCTTGCGGGCGATTCTGAAGCGCCCGGCTTGCTCATCCACCGGCTCCACGTCCTGGCCCGAGAGCAGCCCGAGCAGCCCGAGGGCATCTTCGGCCTCATCGGCAAGCTCCATCTCACCGGCCGCCTTCACCAAGGCGGTGGCTTCGTTCACCAGGGTGCTGAGCGCCTCCTCCACCGCCTCGGGATCCCGGTAGTCGATCTCGGGACGCTTCCCGGCCGGAGGCGAGGCGAGGTGAGAGAGCGAGGGAACCAGGCGCAGCACCCGCTTGGTCTGGGCGGTCAGCTGGGTGAAGGTGTCCTGGGTGGCCACCGCGTCTGTGAGCACCGTGGAATCCAGAGCCCGCTTCTTGGAGGCGCCCTTTATTCCGGTGGCCTCGATCACCTTGGCGGTGATCTCAAAGATGATCTTGGGACGGGAGCTCTCCCGAAAGCGCCTCCTCCACCAGGTGAGCACGCTCGGGTGAAAGCCCTCGTCGTCCAAGGCGAGGCCGAGGGCCATCTTCCAGGCCAGGTTGAGCCGCACCTCTTCGGCGGCCTCGCGATCCGAGAGCCCCTCGAGAGCCTGGAGCACCATCACCGAGGCGATACGGGAGGCCGGTATGGAGGGCCTGCCTCGCTCGCTCGGAAAGAGCCCGGCGAAGTCCTCATCCGGGAAGAGCTCCCGGCGGTGCTCGGCCAGGAACTCATAGACCGATCCGGGCTTCAACAGCTTGGCGCACAGCGCCCTGGTGTCGAGCAGCTCGGCCTGGTCATTCTCTGTTCCCAACATGACAATATTCTACTTGAGCTGGGAAAACCTTGCTTTAAGAACCCAGGGACAAGTTCGGAATTCTGCTTCGTTTCGGCCTCCGGATCCCATGGGACTCTTGGTTGGAGGGGCCAGATGGAGGACCCATATGTTCAGCAGACTCCTAGGTCCCTCTTCCACATTTTAACGACCCGTACTATTTCTGATATTCGGCTTGTGTGCACCTTATCGGTACTTGACTGTCCTGCCGAATCGTTGGCGATGGTAGCACACCAGGCCGCGCACTAATGGAAGATAAAATGCTGAGATCACATAGCAAATCGAAGCTATATGTAAGCTGCAGGGAGCGTTTGTAGATTTTCTCATTGGGCGCGGAATCGCCCGCACTGGTTCGCCTTGGCTCCTCAGAACGTTGCCAAGTCGACCTCGAGTTCGCTGGCCCTGGGGGCTGCATGGAACAACGTTCAAATGCGGTAGCACTCCGACAATGAGGCGAAGTGTGCTGTTGCGTGTACCCACCTCGCGTGCGCAGATCCATTTCGAGGTGACATCCAACCTTCGTACTCAGATGGTTCAACCTTACGCCGGCATTCGCCGGGGCTCACCACAGATCAAATGCGTCCCCCGCCCTCCGCCTCGGAAACGCCAATCATCAAGTAGACGGCTACCGGCAGGCTCGCCACTAGCCAGATCACCAGCCGATCCAGCTGCAGGCTCCGACGAAGAACGAACACCACCGGGAGCGCCACCGCCGCGACAACATCAATGCTGGCAACCGCATTCTGCACCGATAGCACGGAGATTGACCATCCCAAGAGCGAGGCATTTACGAGCAAGTCCAGAAAGAGCAGGGCTAAGCCGCCATAGACGACCCAACCGCGGCGTCCTAGCACCAATCGGGCAACGGCAAAAGGAATGACAACCGCTATCAAGGTGACGAGGATAACCGACACGAGGTCGCCGGCCACCCTCGCGATCGAGCCTCCCAGCAGCAGCGACGAGATCAATCCGAGATTCGCCAGTATCGCGATCACGGCCCCCACCAGCGCCCAGGCGATCAGCGTCATGCGGCGCCATGGGCGGGCCGCGATCCCAGCACGACCAGACAAGATGGGAACCGCGACGGCCAAGAAAAGAATGGCAGCACCGAGCGCCCTACTGCTGCCCAGGTTGCCGATGACTTGGATCGCAGAGTGCACGTCCCTCCCTCTTTCGGTCTCCGACCGAGTGGAAGCGTCCCTCCAAGAGATCTATGTCAGCATCGCTCGCGACGATAACACATCATTCCCGGTGGATGTGCGTTTAACGCAACGACAATAAGGGATCGCATTTCGAAACTCTATCTACGTAAAAGGGGAGCTACGGCCACTCAGAACGTGGCCAGGTCGAGCTTCCTTCCCATTGCTCCGGACGTGACATCTGAGGTGACCCAGGGAAACATCCGGAATTCTGAGCACCACCCCTACCAGGTCAGTGAGTATGGCGCCATCGCAAGTGATGGAGGTGGCGAGGTCCTTCTGCTGCGCTTGAGCGCTTTGTGACACCATTTTCGAAGGCCGTCCTGTCGATTTTTCGCATCGACGGCAGGCCCGGTACGACGGAGACAGTTACGATCCCCCCGATCAGAGCGAGTCCAAAACGGAGTCCAACCCAGTGGAGGAGAACCGTCATGAGGAGAGCGCCGATGGCCATACCGCCTATCTGTCCCGCTTCGAGTGCACCCAACACACGCCCCAACCGCTCGTTCGGCACGATGTTCTGAAGAATCGTTATTGCGTTGACATCAACGATCGAATTAGCGAGTCCGATCAACCACATCGACAAGAGCACGGTGCCAAGGTATGGAAATGCGGCAATCAACACCAAAGGCGCAGCCCAGACCATTACACCGAGCGCGAAGTCCATCGCCAGGTGGGCTCGTTCAACGAGCATGAGAGCAAGGAAACCACCGAGCAATCCACCGATTCCCAAGAGTGACTCCATTAGGCCAAGCCCGGAGCTACCGATATGGAGCAGCCGCAGAGCAATTGCAACAGTGAAGACCGCTGACGCTCCAGCCACGAGACACTGCAATATGTACAAGATCACCAGCGTGCGCACGCTGGCATCCCCCCCGATCAAGCGAAACCCCTGTACAGCTCGGGCGAGAAAGCTCTGTGACCTCATCGCAGCCGCTTCGGAGCCATTGTCAAAGGTTGCCGCAAGCTCCGATGACCGCTCCTCGGGGCGGGGACTTTGAATCGATGCCACGAAGCCCATCGACCAGACGAAGGTGAGAGCATCGAAGGCGAACGCAACTGGGATGTTTGCGAATGCCAACAGAAAACCTGCAAGCGCTGGTCCTGCGAAGAAGCCAACACTCTCCACCGTGCTCGAGACGACGTTAGCTCCGGCAATCTCGTCTGTGCGACGAGCCAGGAGGGGGATTATCGACCCCTGCGCCGGCCGAAAGGCGCTGCCGGCTACTCCGACAAGCACGACAATGAGATAGACGATCCACCTCGACCCTTGCAGCGCTACGGTGGCGGCCGCCGCCGCCACGAGTGTCAAGCGCACCAGGTCGGAGACGAGCATAACATTCTTGCGGTTGTACTGGTCTGCGAACGTCGACGTGAAAGGAGACACCAAAGAAATCACTACGTAGCGCACAACAGCGAGAACTCCCACCGCGGAAGCTCCGCCGCTTCTGTACGCAAATACGACCGCGCTTAGTGCAAAGACGCCATCGCCGATCAGTGACCCGGAGAACGCGATGAAGAGCCGACGCATCGAGCGATTCGCGAAGACGTTCTTCATCGCCAGCCTCGACGAATCTAGTTCCTTTCGAATGGCACCCAACTGCACGGCTCCACTTTCAGACTGGGGCGTGCCGGCAGAGAGAAAGTTCAGAACGGAAGCTGCTGCAAAGCCACAGGGCCCGCTTCCTTTGAACCATGAAGGGCAATCCTTCACTCGACGGCTCCGCAGTGTGAGGCTCCACCGCGGCAGCTACTGCACACGCCAGCTTGGCTGATCCGCCCAGATCGAACAACGTTGATCTCACCGCTGCGCGCACGTAATCGACTGCTGCTCTTGAAGAGCTAGTCGGAGTTCCGTGCCGCTAACGCTTCAAAGTGTTCATAGATACGAGGTTCGCCAAGCCGGTTTCGAGCAAACTCTGCATGTGCTGCTACTCGATTCCACATACCATCGATCCAGAAAAGATCGCTCAGAAGATCCCAGTCAAGGACCCCGTGTTTAACGAGACTGCCGACCGTCTCTCCAAAGGTCAAGATCTTCCGGACCGCTGGACTGTCAGATGCACC
>JAJZNF010000132.1 GCA_021847985.1 Actinomycetes bacterium
ACCGCGTCGGTATCAGGAGAAGACTCCGGGTCGGTGGCGGTGGAGGCAGCCTCCGGCTCGGGGGAGTAGTCATCCGCGTCTGACGGAGACTCGGTGAACCAGACCGAGTCGGTATCAGGAGAAGACTCCGGGTCGGTGGCGGTGGAGGCAGCCTCCGGCTCGGGGGAGTAGTCATCCGCGTCTGACGGAGACTCGGTGAACCAGACCGCGTCGGTATCAGGAGAAGACTCCGGGTCGGTGGCGGTGGAGGCAGCCTCCGGCTCGGGGGAGTAGTCATCCGCGTCTGACGGAGACTCCGGGTGCGTGACCCGGGAGAAGAAGCGCTTGACGCCTCCTGACAGGCTTTCGGCCCAGGGCTGGGCGGTCGGAACGTCGATGTCCGGCGGTGATGACTCTTCACCCCATGGCTCGTCTGGCGCAGGCTCGATACGTGAACGAGAAAAGAAGCGGTGCTTCCGATCGACGTATGCTGGCTCCTCATCCTCGAAAAAAGCGCCCTCAGGGTAAGCGGTCTCGTCCGCCTCAGGCTCACGGACCGACGGCTCCGAAAAGAGGGATCGCGCAAAGGGAGCGCTGATGGGGCTCGAAGATGGCTCACTCGCCTCTTCACCGGCGTCCTGAGCCACTGGGGAGCTGTCATCTCCTGCTCGCCCGAAGATGCGTGGCGTGCGCTGGGACGCCTTGATCGCTCGGGTAGGCGAGGATGTCGCCTCATCCGAGGAATCCTCCGCTACGCGGAAGTTCGCTTCAGCTTCGGGGTCGACGGATGTCTGGGAGACTTCACTCTTGGTGCCGCCCAACAATCGATGTGGCAGTTCTTCCGTTTTTCCGGCTAGGAGCGATAGGCCACGCCTCAACTGCGACTTGGAGGTTTGCTTTGATGTTGCCGCCTTGCGCTCGATGGCCTTGGCGGCGGCGGACTTCTTCTTGCGTATCTCTGGATCGAAGTCGCCGCGGAAGATGTCGTCAGATGGATACCTGCCCTCAACCATGAGCTTTCCTCCCCGTGGCCATCGGGTTCGGCCCCACGATCGCTGCGGTCACAAAACGACAACGCCCGTAAATAACATTATTGTAGTTTGCCGCACCGAGTGCACACAGGCTTGCAACATCTCGGCGAAACATGTCTTATTGCCACTCGGAGTCGGTCAATTCCAAGCGAACACGCACTCCAGTAAATTATGCCACGGCCGCCGCCGGATCGTTTTGGTCAAAGGGTCCATGCACTCGAACCCCGCCCCTGATCCCTTGACCTTCCGGACGCCTCCGCCTGCGAGATCTTCTCTTATGATTTATATGCCCTGGGCATGGTAGCCCGCGGGGGAACGCCGGTGTGGCGCAGTTGGTAGCGCAGGCGACTTGTAATCGTCAGGTCGTGGGTTCGAGTCCCACCACCGGCTCGGATTTTTTACGTCTGATCAGGGATCCTATTGCGCTAAACGCAGGCGAGCCAGCTCGAAAAGTGTGATGGCCGCCGCGTTCGAAACGTTCAGCGAGTCGAGCTTGCCCACCTGCGGAATCCGAACCAGGCGGTCGCAACGTTGAGCCGTGAGTCGTGCCAGTCCGCGATCCTCGGCACCCAGTACCAGCGCCACCCGGGAGGCTTCGCCGGCAGTGAGCGCATAAACGCTGCTCTTGCCGCGCACGTCCAGTCCAATACGGGTGATGTCCATCTTTTCCAACTGCAGAAGCGCGTTAGGGATGCCGGGAACCAAAGCGAACTGCAGGTACTCGACCGCCCCTGCCGCCGCCTTCGCCACCGTCGGCGTTATCAGGGAAGTCCGATTCTGAGGAAGCACCACTCCGGTGGCTCCGGCAAGTTCCGCCGAGCGCAGCACGGCGCCGAGGTTGTGGGGATCGGTTATGCCGTCAACCACGACGAGGAACGGCTGGCCGGACGACTCGACCAACTCATCGAGGTCAACCTCGCGCAGCGCCGCAGCGCGGGCGAGCACGCCCTGGTGCCCCTCAGAGCGGGTGGCCATCTCGAACTTTCGGCGGGAGGCCGTGATGAGTGGGACACGCCGGGAAACGCAAAGGTTGGCGATCTCCTCGACAACTCCCTTTCGCTGGACGGACTCCTCGATCCAGACCTGCTCGACGCGCCGACGACCGGCTGCCAACAGCTCTCGCACCGCCTGCCGGCCTTCTATCTGCTCGCCGCCCAGGGACCGGCGCCTCACCACGTTGTGCCGCTCGGTGCTCTGCCGCTGGCCCTGGCTCTTGTTTCTTGGCTCCTTGGCCATATGTCAAATCCTTCCGGCCGGCGCAGGCAAAACAGCCTCGGGCCGTCCCAAGCAGCGGCGGCGCAGGCGCGCAACCGGCAAAGTCGACAATACTAACCGCGCTGCAGGTGCATCATGGCCGAGGGGCGAGTAGTAGCGCCGTGGCGGTGCAAACCACGGCCTGCGCCTCCCCGAGCGGCCCCACGCCCTCGGGGCTCTTCGCCTTCACGCAAACCGGCGCGCCCACCACTTCGGACATGAGCGACTCCATCGCCGTCCGGAACGGCGCCAGGCGAGGAGCTTGGAGTATGACGGTCGAGTCGACGTTTATGATCTCGAATCCCGCGCCCTCGGCGACACGCACGCATTTGGCCAGCAGCGCGACCGAGTCGGCACCGGCGAGCGTTGGATCGGTGGCGGGAAAGTGGTCGCCGATGCCACCCAATCCAGCCGCACCGAGGATGGCATCGGCGATTGCGTGGCATACGACGTCGGCATCGGAATGGCCCACGGGCCCATTGGATCCCGCGACTTCCACCCCTGCCAGCAAGAACCTGCGCCGAGAATCGGAACTCAGCGGATGAAGGTCGAAGCCGCTCCCGACTCGCAGGCGCCTGAGGTCCCCTTCGGTCGTCATCTGCCCGACCCCTCCAGATATGCTCTGGCGAGCGCCCGGGCGACCACAAGGTCCGCCTGCGTCGTGATCTTCAGGTTGGTTCGCTCGCCGTCAACACAGGCTACGCGAACTCCCATCGCCTCGGCCGCGCCTCCGTCATCGGTGGTGTCCAATCCGCTTGCATGCACGGCCCTCAGGACATCGGCCCGAAAACCCTGTGGAGTCTGCGCGCCGAACATGTTCTCCCTGGGAACCGAGTGCAAGGAGCCGTCTTCGGCGAGCCTCTTCAGTGAATCCACCACCGGCACCACCGGCACCACCGCGTCCTCGCCGGCCTCCAGGGCTTCGACGACACGCCCGAAGAGGGCCGGTGTCGCCAGCGGGCGGGCGGCGTCGTGCACCAGGATTGCCTGGGCGTCCGCCGGAACGGCTCGGAGACCCCGGCGGACCGACTCGGCCCTCGTGGCTCCGCCGGCAACGGTCACCGTGCCAGCTCGCTGGAGCTCCTGCCTCATTTGTTCGGGGGCGGCTACGACTATGCCCTCGCTCACGCCACGAGCCGCGGCGATCGACATGTCCAGGGCGGTGCTCGACCCAATCTCGACCAGCTGCTTTGGGCCACCAAAGCGAACGCCGGTACCTGCAGCCACTATCACGGTCCAAACGCGCAGGCCGCTGCGAGCCGACGACAACGGCGGGTCGACCTAGGCCAGTGCCGCGTCGAGCTTGGCCTCAGCCTCCTCCTCGGAGACGCTGAGAGCGAAGGTGAGCTCGGACACCAGGATCTGGCGGGCCTTGGAGAGCATCCGCTTCTCGCCGGCGGAAAGACCCTTGTCCTTGTCACGGATGGATAGGTTTCGCACGACCTCGGCGACTTGGTAAATGTCGCCGGACTTGAGCTTCTCCACGTGGTTCTTATATCGGCGAGACCAGTTCGTCGGCATTCGCGCGTCCTTCTTGCGCAGGACGGCAAAAACCTCCTCGACTTCCTCGTCGTTGATGACCTCGCGGATTCCGACCTCCTCGGCCTTCTCCACCGGTACCTTCAAGGTAAGATCACCGTATGCGAGCTTGAGTACGAGGTATTCGCGGGTCTCGCCGAGGAGGTTCATTGCTTCCCGCTTTTCGATCACGGCCGCGCCGTGGTGCGGGTAGACAACTTTGTCTCCAACCTCGTAATTCATGATTCTCCCAGGGCTCGGCGTATCTTTATCAATTCTAGAGCCGAAGGACAACCAAGGGCCCGGGGCGAAGGTCGGTATTTTAGATGGAATAGGGCCTAAGTTCAAGTGCGAGGTCCAAATGGGTGGGGCGATGAATAAGAATCTCAACGTGGATGTCATCGAGCTGTTGTCGCACACTCCGCTCTTCCAAGCCCTGGAGGAGGAGACCCTTGGCGCCGTGCTCACCTACCACAAGATCACGACCTACCGTCGCAACGAGGAGATCTTCCACGAGGACCAGCCCGCCAACTCGCTCTTCGTGGTGCTGTCAGGCAGAGTCGGCATCGTGAAGTCCTTCCTCGATCGCAAAGAGTCGATCGTCGCGATCATGGAAACCGGCGACCTCTTCGGGGAAATGGGCCTCTTTGATCAAGAGGGGCGCTCCGCCACTGCCAGGGCGATCGAGCGCTGCGAGGTCATCGAGGTACCCTACGCCCCTATCCGCCAGGCGATCGAGTCGCGCCCCAAACTGCTCTGGTCCCTGCTCGGGTTGCTGGCAGGACGACTGCGCCAGACGGATGACGCTCTTACCGATGCCATGTTCCTGGACGTCACCGGAAGGACCGCAAAGCGCATCATCGAGCTGGCCGGCGAGAGTGACGAATTCACGCTCCCGCTTACCCAGGAGGAGCTGGCGGGCCTGATAGGCGCTTCGCGGGAGCGCGTCAACAAGACTCTTGCCACCTTCGTCAGGGCCGGCTACATCGAGGTCAACGACCGCAACTACCGGATCAAGAACCGAAAGCAGCTGCAGATAATCGCCGGCTGAGAATGATAGGCGCACCGTGGCACAGGCAGGTTGCAACGGATCCCGGCATAGCCGGAGATCACCGTTGAATTCCGTGCCTCGGCTTCCGGCGACCGCCGGCCGGTCTGTGGGGCGGCGCTCCGTTCGCTTTTCGGACGCACCGAGGCCCGCCCGCTGGGCCGTCATAACCGGAGGCGTGGGTGCCGTGATCGGGCTTGTCGTGGGCCTCGTGGTTTACCCGCCAACCGCGGTGTTCGCCGCGCTCGAGCTCGGTGTGTCCTCCGCATTGTTGGGAGGGTTGGCCGGTGGTTTCGCCACGCTCGCAATTTTTGCCTATCGCCGCATGCGCTAGGCGCCGAAGCCGAGTGGCCGGACCCGGCCGGGAGCCATTGCCGGGAACCGGCGGGACATGCATCAGACTGCGCGGCGAAATGCCCGACGCCTCGCCAAAGCCGATCTCCCCTAGGTGGACCGGTTAGCCATGAGCGTGTAGCTCAAAGGCATGGGCACCCAATCAGGCGGCGTGTCGAAGTGCTCGTTTTCACCGCGCATCTCGGGGAATTGGGGAAAGGAGGTCCACGAATGCTCCTCTAAGTGGGTCACGACGAGGCCATGACGCAGGAGTGCCGAGATCACCTCGGAAAGACTGTGATTCCAGGAGTAGGTGGTGTGAATGCCCACGCTCTCCGCGCCGTCGGTGTAGGAACCCTCCGAGGTGTCAATCATCGGGTCGTCGCTTTCGAAGTAGCTCCCTCTGAGCATCCAGCCGTCCTGAACACGGTCGAGGATGAGCCCAATGGGGTGCACCTCGTGGAGAAACAGGCGTCCACCGGGCCGCAGCAGATGGGCCACCAAGGATGCCCAGCGATCGATGGAAGGAAGCCACATCAGGGCTCCCAGGCTGACGTAGACCACATCTGCGGAAGACGGCGGAAGCAGCTCCGGGACGTCATAGGCGTCGCCGAGAACGAAACTGGCTTGGGACGTGAGGCCGAGCCGTTCTGCAAGTGTTCGTGCCTGATCAATGGCGGCGGGGGAGAAATCAACGCCGGTCACACGCGCACCTACGTTGGCCCAGGCGAGCGAATCCTTGCCGAAGTGGCACTGCAGATGTACGAGATCGAGGCCGGCGACGTCGCCGAGCAACGCATGCTCCCGCGGACGAGGAGGTGCGCCCGCAGCTATCCATTCATCGATGCCGTAAAACGCGGAGCTACGGTGCGCAGGCACCGCGGCTTCCCAGTACGCAAGGTTCGCCTCGAAAAACTCGCTGCCGGGTCGGGGGTCATGCGACATGGTGCACTCCAGGCTAACGCAACCGATGATGGCCGGGCCCGGCCGGCTCAGCCGGGCCGCTCCAACGGTGAAGACCCCGGGCCCAGAGCCTGTGCCGGCCATTTCAGCCGGGCCGGACCCCCGGAAGGTCCTCGGTGCGCAGGGTGACCGTTAACCCGTACGACGGGCCGACCACTCGACGCGCGGGTAGGGAAAACGGCTAGTCGCGCTCCTGTTCCGGTCTCATCGTTGGAAAGGCGATGATTTCTCGAATCTGGGAGTTGTCCGTGAGCAGCATCGCGAGCCGGTCGATGCCGATTCCAAGCCCGCCCGTCGGTGGCAGTCCGTACTCGAGTGCGCGGAGATAGTCCTCGTCCATGGACATCGCCTCCTCGTCTCCCGCCCGGCCCACCTCGACCTGATGAGCGAACCGCTCGCGCTGCACGTCCGGGTCGTTCAACTCGGAGAACGCGTTCGCAAGCTCCCTCCCGGCGACCACGGCCTCGAAGCGCTCGACGTGGTCCGGCTTCGAACGGTGAGCCCTGGACAAGGGGGATACCTCGGTCGGAAAGTCCATGACGAAGACCGGGTCCCAAAGGGTTGGCTCCGTAGTCTTCTCATAGATCTCGAGCACCAGCTTGCCGGACCCCCAGCTCGGGTCGTCCTCGATGCCGACCTGCTTGGCGATCTCGGCAAGGCGCTCACGGCCAAGGTCCATGTTCACCTCGATGCCCGTTGCCTGGCTGGTGAGCTCCTCGAGGGTGGCACGGCGCCAAGGCGGGGCAAAGTCGAGCTCGCGGCCCTGATAGACGACCTTGGAGGTTCCGAAGAGCGTGGTCACGATCTCGTTTACCAGCGATTCGGTGAGTTCCATGATTTCGCCGTAGTCCGCGTAGGCCTGGTAGAGCTCGAGCATGGTGAACTCGGGATTGTGCCTCGGCGAGATGCCCTCGTTCCGGAAGACGCGGCCTATCTCGAAGACCTTTTCGAAGCCGCCTACCACCAGGCGCTTGAGATAGAGTTCCGGCGCAATGCGCAGGAAGAGATCCATGTCCAGTGCATTGTGGTGCGTGACGAACGGGCGGGCGAGAGCGCCGCCCGAAATCGGGTGGAGCATCGGCGTCTCGACTTCGACGAACCCGCGCGCCTCCAGGGATCTGCGCATGATCGAGAGCATGCGAAAGCGGGTCGTTAGGGCGGTGCGCACCTCCGGATTGGCCCAAAGGTCTGCGTAGCGCTGGCGATGGCGGGTGTCCACGTCGTTGATGCCGTGCCACTTGTCTCCGAAACCGCGGCGCGCCTTGGCCAGCAGAACGAACGACTCGACGAAAACGGAGAGCTCCCCACGGCGAGTCTTGGCCACCTCTCCACTCGCGCCTATCCAATCTCCGAGTGAAAGCGAGCAGAAGGCGTCGAAGGAATCGAGATCGTTGGCACGGGCGAAGAGCTGGATGGAGCCGGTCTCGTCGCGAAGCTCGGCAAAGGCGACTTTTCCCTGCACCCTGAGCAGCATCACCCTTCCGGCCACCGAAACCTTGACGCCGGAGCTTTCCCCCTCCGCCAGGCCGGAGTACTCGGCCACCAACGCACCGGCGTGACCGTTCACTTCGTACCGGTAAGGAATGCTCAACTCGTCCGCCATTTGCCCTCGATGCTAGATATGTCCTTCACACCGAGTCTATTCGTGTGACCTGCTCACCAGCGGAAAGTTCAGCCGCGGCCGGCCTCCGCCTCAGCCACGCGTGCATCGTCGTAGCCAAGCACTTCACGAAGCACGTGATGGAAGTCCTCGTCGTATTGGGGCGCCCGCCTGTAAACCGGGCGCCCATCGCCCACGCGAACCGGGCTTGCCACTTGTCTCACTTCGCCGAACCGCGGGTGCTCGGTCGTCACCACCATCCCGCGGGCTTCGGTCTGCGGATCGGCCAGCGCCTGAGCCACGCTGTTGACGGGTCCGCACGGGACGCCTGCGGCACGGAGATCCTCGAGCCATGCCTTTGATGGGCGGGCGGAAAAAGCCTCCTCCAGAATTGCCAGCAAGGCCTCCGCATTGGCATTGCGCGCGGCGAACGTCGAAAACCGCTCGTCGGCGGCCAGCTCAGGTCTTCCTATTGCCTCGGCCAGGCGGACAAAGAACTTCTCCTTGGGGCATGCAACGACTATCCAACCGTCCCGGCACTCGAAAGCCTGAAACGGGACGAGGGAAGGGTGCGCAGAGTGACGGGTACGGCGAGGCTCGAAGCCTCCGTTCATGTACCAGGTGGCGGGATAAGTGAGCATCGAAATGGCGGTGTCGAAGAGGCTTACGTCGCAATCGCAGCCAACTCCGTCTCGACGTGCGGCGTGCACACCGGCCAGGATCGATATCGCCGCAACCAGGCCGCCCGAATAGTCGACGACCGAAAGCCCGGACTTGGTGGGAGGGCCGTCGGGCTCGCCGGTAAGATCCATCCAGCCGGCCACCCCCTGCAGGATGTAGTCGTATCCAGGCTCCTTGCGGCTCGGTCCGGTCATCCCGAAACCCGAGAGCGAGCAGCAGACGATGCGGGGGTTCAGATGGGCGAGGTCCGCATATCTGATCCCGATCTTCTCGGGCACGTCACCGCGAAGGTTCGAATACACCACGTCACTGACGCGCACCAGGTCCTCGAAGATCCCGCGCCCCGAAGGGGTGGACAGGTCGAGCGCAATGCTGCGCTTGTTGCGATTGAAGGTCTCGAAAAAGAGGGAGTCCGTACCCTCCTGGAACGGCGGGACGTAGCGACCAATGTCGCCTCCGGTGCCAGGGTCCTCGATCTTGATCACCTCAGCGCCGAGGTCGGCCAAGTGCACACTCCCGAAGGGGCCCGCCCCGTACTGCTCGATGGCGATGATGCGGACGTCGGATAGGGGCAGGCTCATGACCGACCTCCTATCAGCTCTCGGGCGGCGATCAGAGCCTCGACCCTGGCCATTTCGTTGCCCACCACCATCAGCCCTTCATCCACGCCCATCCCCGGCTTGGCAAGCACCTGGTGCGCACCGGTGGCCATCGCGATATGGGCGCTCACCTGAGCCGAGCGATCCGTCTCGTTGCAGGTCCCGCCGCAATAGGCGGACAGGCCCTCGGAGCGCACATGCAGGAGCGCCTCCACCGTGTTGCCCACACCCCCTAGGTCGGGCATCTTGACGTGGATCACGTCGGCGGCCCTGGCGGCTACGAAGTCCTGGATGTCTTCCTTGGTGTTGCACCACTCGTCCACAACCAGCGCGACGGGCACCCCTTTGTTCGCGAGCTCCGCCCTGAGTCGGGACATCTCTTCGATCTGGCGCTCCTTTGAGCCCGCATCCAACGGGTGCTCGATCTGCAGCCGGAAAGGGGCCGCCGCCTCGGCGAGGCGCGCCAGATAATCCGCGATTCGCGCCGGATTTATGCCGAATACCAGGCCGATTGTGCCGTAGGTGTCGAAATGGAGGACCGGGGCGTAGGAATCCGACCGGCGCAGCTGAAGCACTCGGTCACGCACCCAGCGCACATAGTCGAGAAGAATCTCCCCCTGCGCGCCGACCTTCGATCGCGGCTCGTTGATGAGGCCATGGGGAAGGACGTCCACCTCTTTGGCAATCATCTTCTCGACGTTGAGGTAGCGGTCGTCCCCGCTCTGGGCGAAGATCGGAATCCGGGCTATGGGTATCCCGGTCCGGTATTCCTCGGCGACGACCTCGGCCATGGTCACTCGCCTCGACATTGCCGCCGCACCGAGCAACGCCTGGCTAACGCCATAGCGGATGGCGGTGTGGAGAGCCGAACCGTCCACCGAGATCGACTCAATCTGTCCGGCCAATCCACGGAAGGACTCTGCCTCCCTCCCCAGGAGAGCCGGAGCCACCACCTCTTGGACCACCGCGGCGGCGCGAGCGGCCCGAAAGAGCGGATCCCGGCCACCTGCGCCGGAGTACTGCACCGCCGCGCAGTCGCCGAAGGCGATGGAGCCGTCCTCCAGGACCAGCATGACGGAAAGGGCCTCTCCGGGCTCACGGATGGCCCTGAAGCCAGGCGTGACAGGCTCCCCGACGTAGGCAAAGCCGTCGTGTCCTGCGCCCGCACGAATGGCGGCCTGGTCGTCGAAGAAGAACCCCGCCCGGACCGGGGCACAGACGACCGAGTCGATTTTCATTGTCTTACCTCCGGCTACTTTGGCACTGCAGTTGGCAGCGACTGCGGCGCCGACCCGGCGGCGCCCAACATCAGAAGAGTTCCTGTAGAAGGTGCCTGGAGCTCGCGATGTGCTCGCGCATTGCGGCCTCGGCGGCCTCGGCATCCCTGGCGCGCAGAGCCACCAGCAGGTTCACGTGGCTGACCATGGTGTCAGAACGCGGGACACGGTTGGTGAAGAACGATCTCCACAGGCGCAAGTTGTGCAGCAGAAGGCGTTCGGCCGCGTCCCTGACCAGCGGATGGTCCATCTGGTTCAGGAGAAACTGATGTATCTCCAGGTCGTCCAAGAGGAATCGCTCGATGTCGAACTCACCCCTGGCCGTCTCCGCCTCCGTTATGAGCCGCTCCAGGTGGTCAACCTGAGCGTCGCTCACCTTTCTCGCGATGACGTGGGCGATTCCACACTCGAGCGCCTCGCGGGCCTCGAATAGCTCGGCGACCTCCGAGACACCGATCGGCGCCACAGCGGTGCCGCGCCTGGGCAGGACCACCACGAAGCGATCCCCGGAAAGACGCGCCAGAGCCTCCCGCACAGGCATGCGCCCCAAGCCGAGGCTCGACGCCAGCGACTGCTCGTTGAGGATCTCCCCCGGTGGAAGGCGCAGGTCGAGGATCATGGCGCGGATCTGCTCATAGGCAAGGTCGCTGGCCCGAAGGGGCACCGGGCGTCCGCTCTCACTCGTACTCATCGCGCCGTCTCCGTCATACGGTTGCACGCCAGGCACCCTCGGCCCGGGTGATGCTCCAAGGCCGCGGCCACTGCGACCTCGCACGCCAACGGGCTCTCTTTCGACGCCCGTGGCAATACAGCGTATCTGAAGCGCCTCCGTGCGTTCCGGCACGCCGTGAGGGCCGCCCCGGACGGGGACTAAAGGTAGTTGCACGAGGCCCCTCCGTCCAGGACGATCACCTGTCCCGTGATCCACGCCGAGCGTTCCGAGGCGAGGAAGCACGCCAGCTCGGCTACGTCGGTTGTACTTCCGAACCTGCCCAGGGGATAGCGAGCCAGCCTGATCCGGCGGGCCTCCTCGTCGGGAAAGAACTTCTCCACATGGGCGGTGAGAATCGGCCCCGGTGCCAGCGCATTCACGCGTACCCCGTGAGGGCCAAGCTGTACGGCCATGGAGCGCGTGAGGGCGGCGATGGCGCCCTTGGAGGCCGTGTACGCGTCCTGGGGATAGCTGCAACCGAGCACGGCCAGGAAGGAGCTCATGTTGACGATGGCGCCACCGCCGGCCGCGAGGATATGGGGCGTTGCGTACTTGCTGAAATGCACGGTCCCACGCAGGTTCACGCCTAGGATCCGGTCCCATTGCGCAGCCTCGGCATCCTCGAAGGATCGGTCCTCGTGAGGCATGATGCCGGCGTTGTTGAAGAGGATGTCCACGCCACCCATCAGCTCCGCCGCCCTTGCGACCGCGCGCTCGGCCGACGCCTCGTCGGCGACGTCCGCGGGAATCGCCCAGGCCCTCCCCTCCATCGCGTTGATCTCGGCGACTGCGGCCTCCGCCGCGTCGAGGGCGATGTCTACGGCCGCAACCTTGGCACCCTCGCGCGCAAAGAGAAGAGCCGCGGCCCTTCCGATCGCCCCACCTGCTCCGGTGATAAGCGCGCGCTTTCCCTGCAGTGAACCCATCTCACCCCTTTAGCCCGTAGACCTCTGCGGCGTTGCCCGCCAACACCCGATATCCGACCTTCTCCGCCTCGTCCAGGCCAAGCTCGCCCGAGGAGACCATGGCGTCGAGGGCACTGCCGATCAGCTCCCGGCCATCGTGAGCCGAGAGCCAGAATATCTCCGGCACCCGCGCTCCGTCCGAGCTGTACATGACCTTGGAAAAAGGTGCGACCGCGAGCGCGCCGGCCGTAGTGGCCGCCAGCTCCGCGCGGCCAAGAAAGGGTATGCCGAAGGAGATGTCGAGATAAGTGTTGGGATAGACCGAGGCCAGAAAGGCGCCCTCCCGCCAGTACGGCCAGCAGCCGTGCAGCAACACGATCTTCGCCCCCGCCAACTCGGGCGCCTCCAACACGTGACGAAGGTGCAGGGGATTGGCCAAGCGCAGATCGACGTCCCTGTCGCCATATCCGACGTGAAACTGGACCGGCAGCTCCTGCTCCGAGGCCTTCGCCAGCGCGCGCAGCAGGAGGGTGTCGAGTAGCGGCTTGTGCCCTAGCCGCACCGCGCCGGTCCGGGCAACCTCCGCACGGGCCTGGGCAAACGACAACTCCACCTCCTCGCGCCCCCAGGGGCGTATCTCCAGCCCTGTGCGGTACCCGGCGACCGACTTGACGCCTCCAAATCCCGCGCCACGCAGATCGGCCAGCTCGGCGTCCACTATCGCAAGAAGCTCCTCCAGCATTGCGTGCTCGGCCACCAATCGCTGGAAAAGAGGTTCGAGACGCAGCAGTGCGCAGTAGCGGCCATCGGGGACAAGCGTCTCCATCGGCAAGCCGACGGACGGGTCGGGAAACCCGAGGTCGACGACAAGTCCCCCGATTCCGGCATCGGCGAACAGATCCGATGTCATGGCCGCGTGCCCGCGGGCGGCGCGCTCCGTCAGCAACTGTTCCTCGTCGGCCGCACACCCCAGATGTCCGGCCAGCCGGCGCGTCAGGCGGCGCAGGTAGACCATGTCCCTCGTCACGTGCTCGCCGCGCACCTCGTAGTCCGACTCGGTGAACAGCGAATGCCACCTTCGCCGGTCGAGCGGAGCGTCGAAGCGCTCGAGGGGATGGCAATGATTGTCGACGACCTGGATTCCGCTCAGGTCCACCACGCGGGTCCCACCCACGCTCAGAACCTATAGAAGTGGTTACGCAGCTCGAACTCTTCGTCGGCGGCCGAAAACACCTCGTCCTCCGAGCGCCGCACGCTCAAGTAGCAGCGGAAGAGCAGGTCTCCAAAGCTATCACCGAGCAGGTCGTCCTTCTCCAGGGCGTCCAAAGCCGATGACATGCTGGTGGGAAGGTCGCGGACCCCGGCACGCTCGCGCGCGGCCGCATCCATGCGGGCCGGGTCGTGGTCGGCCGGCTCCCCGGGGTTGAGACCGCGCTCGATTCCATCCAACCCGCAAGCGATGAGTGCCCCGAGCGCCAAGTAGGGGTTTGCACTCGCATCGGAGGGTTTGAACTCGATGTTGAGGCTCTCACTTTCCCTGCGATAGAAGGGCGAGGTGACCCTTAGCGCGGCCTCCTTGTTGTCGAACCCCCACGCCGTGGTGGAGGATGCCCATGCGCTTGGCTGCAGTCGCCGATAAGAGTTGTAGCTCGGCGCTGTGATAGCGACCAGAGCCGGAAGGTGCTCGGCAACACCGGCGATGAAGCGGCGGCCGAGCTCGGAGAGATTGTGGTCCGCCTCCTGATCGAAAAGGAGGTTCTCCGACCCGGCAACATCCCAGAGGCTGAAGTGGATATGCGCTCCACTGCCGATCTGATCCGGATACGGTTTGGGCGCAAAGCTGGCCAGGTAGCCGTGCTTGAGCGCGACACCACGCACCGTGTCCCTGAACTTCATCTGGTTGTCGGCCGCCTTGAGAGCGTCCGCGTAACGGATTGCGATCTCCTGCTGTCCCGGACCGTACTCGTTGATGGCCTGCTCGACTTCCATGCCCTGCGCGCTGAGCGCCTCTACAGTCTCAACCATGAGATCGGCGTAAAGATCGTGCCCGATCGAGCTGTAGACCGGAGCATGGTCGGGCAGATCGAAGGGTTGATACCCGCCGTCTCGATGCGTGGCCATGTAGTACTCGTTCTCGAACGACGCCTTCACATGGATTCCCATTCCCGCCGCCCTGGCGATCATCGCCTTCAGATACGAGCGCGGGCAGGCTCCCCAGTCCTTGCGGTCATGCCCCCACTGGTCGCAAAGCACCGAGGCGCTCTTGGTGGCCCAGGGGAGGATGGTGAAGGTATCCGGGTCGGGCACCAGCCGGATCTCACCCACCGGCTCCATCCCCTCGATGTGGATCACCTGCTCCAACAGATTCATCGACATCTGCGCGCGGGTCAACCCCACGCCTTCAACCATCTTGTGCTCGAGCTGGGAGATGTGCACGGATTTTGTGCGCGCCACCCCGCTTGCGTCGCAGTACTCGAAGCGAACCAGCTCGACACCGGCGCGCTTGGCAGCCTCGACTACCTCCTGTCGGTCCATTTGGACCCCCTCCCTCTTTCTCCTGGCGATACGGTTTGCCGCCGCCTAGAGCATCACATCGCCACCGTTCGGCCCCAGAGTCTGGCCCACATAGTACGATCCCGCATCCGAGGCGAGCAGGAGTGCGGTCGGCGTCACCTCCGAAACCTCGCCAAAGCGTCCGATCGGGAGCTCACCGAGCTTGCGGCTGCGCCACTCCTCGGTCTCGCTCTCCAGGAGCGGCGTAACGATCGGCCCGGGAGCAATCGCGTTGACCAGCACCCCGCGCGTGGACACTTCGCGTGCCAGGGATTTGGTCAGCCCGATCACGCCGGCCTTGGAAGCCGCGTAATGGGCGACGTCCGCGCCCCCGATCTGGCCCAGCTGGGAAGCCATGTTTATGATCCTGCCCGATCCACGCTCCAGCATGTGCGGGAGCAAGTGGCGGATACATAGGAACGTGCCCCGCAAATTCACCCCGAGCACGAGGTCCCAGTCCTCGACTGGCATCTCCTCCACTTTGTGCTCGGTGAAGATCCCCGCATTGTTGACCAGTATGTCGACCCGCCCGAAGTGGCCCAGGGCGGCGGCGGCCATGGATGCGACCTGCTCATCGGAAGAGACATCCGCCTGCACGAAAAGGGCCTCGCGGCCTGCGGCCCGGATGGCGTCCAGTACCGGCTCGGCGGCCTGGCGCGGCGCGCGGTCGACCACGACGATGTCCGAGCCCGCCTCGGCGAACGCGGTCGCTATCCCTGCGCCGATGCCCGACGCAGCGCCGGTTACCACCGAAACCTTGCCCTCAAGGGACCATGGGCTGGAACTCATCCGCCCTCTCCTTCCTCCCCGCCGAATTCCCTCGCCTCTTTCGCGCCGAGGGACGACTCCCATATCTTGGCGACGTCGGCCGCGGGCACCACGTCGAAACGATGCCGCATCAGCAGCATGGACGCCTCGTGCTGTGCGAGATCATCACTGGCAACACACTCCTCGGGTATTACCACGTAGAGGTCGTTGAACATGGCGTCCCTGGCGGTCGACTCCACGCATCCCTCGGTGGTGAGCCCGGTGACGACAACCGTCTCGATGCGGTTGGAGCGAAGCAGCTGAGCCAGGTTCGTCCCCCAGAAAGCGGAGCTGCGCCACTTGGTCACGACGAACTCCCCCTCCCCAGGCTCGAACCCGGCCAGGAACTCGTGCCCCCAGGTGCCCTCGACCGTGTAGGTCAAGGGTGGTCCACCGCGACGGAAGCCCTCGTGCATCCGCAGATTGAAACGTATTTGAGCAGCGGAGTCGCTCCGGCGACCAGGAAGCGTGGTCATCTGCACGTGCACCACCATCAACCCGGCACGCCGTGCGCACTCCAATAGCCCGCCCAGGTTGCGGCGCAGCTGCGGATATGCGCTCAGGTCGACGCCGAGTTGGTCGTAAGCGCCCCCCTTCTCGGCGAAATCGTTCTGCATGTCGATCAGGACGAGTGCCGAGTGAGAGGGGTCCACGAGCTCCGAGAGCTCCATGTAGACCTCCTTGCCGTCGACTCGGATCAATTTCCGGCACCCCCCGGAGTCTCCTCGAAGTCGCCGCGATGCTCATCCGCCACTGTGGGTTCCTGAATGGAAGTCGCGCGGGCAGTGAGAAGCGCCTCCGGCTGCTCCTCCAAGGGCAGGTCGTCTTCGGCGACGAAGGTTCCGAGCGCGGCGATCTTCTCCGGGGACTTGGCCAAGAAGTACCGGTAAAGCGCAAAGCCCAGCACGATCCAGACTACGACGATCCAAAAGACCAGGTTGTACGGCCAGGACTGCCCCGGCTTGGCCACCGCATAGAGCGGATACGCCAGCGCCACCACACCCAGGGCAGGCAGGATGACGTGCTTGAACATGCTCCGTTCCGGCAGCTTCCAGAAGTAGCGGATGAGAGCGAAGCTGGAGCCCATGTAGACCAGGACGATCGCCACGGTCCCGATGGAGCCCGTGAAACCGTAGGCTCCTGAGGCGCCTGGCGTCAGCCAAACCCCGGTGGAAAGGCCGACCACCAAGGTGAACCCGGTGAGAACGAAAATGGCGACGTAGGGCGAATACCACCTCGGGTGGACCTTGCCCACGGCGGCGGGAAGGATCCGGTCGCGGCCCATCGAGAACATGATGCGCACCGTGGTGTTGTGGATGGCCAGGAAGCAGCTGAAAAGACCGAACACCGCCGCCAGCTCGACCGGCTGCAGGAGCCAAGGTGTGTACTGGTGCGCCATTGTCACGAAGGGGTTGGCGTCGTTGATGAAGGCCTTGAGTTGCTTGGGGTCATTGAGGCGATAACCCGCCACCAGCGAGTACATGACGAATACGTAGAAGATGCCAACCGCGCCAAGGGCGCCGGCCACCGAGAGCGGCACGTTGCGCCTGGGGTTCTTGGTCTCCTCGCCCAGCGTCGCCGCGGCATCGAAACCGATGAAGGAGAGGATTCCGAACACGACGCCGATCCCGACTCCCGACACGCCCTTGGGAGCCGAACTCGGTACGAAAGCCTGGATGGTGTTGCCGTGCCCGGCATGGAGTATGGCGGTGACGGCAAGGATGAGAAAGATGATCACCTCCGCGCTCAGCAGCGTGAGATCGATCCTGACCGACGCGCGAATGCTCCTGATGGAAAGCCCGACCACGATGGCCAGCGCAGCCAGACTGTAAATCCACCACGGCAGGTTGAGATTGAAGGTCGAGACCGCGTAATCGTGGAAGAAGGAGCCAAAAGCGTCAAAGAGCCCAGGTGCCAGTATTCCGTAGCCGATCGAGAAGAGCCAGCCCGTGAAGAAACCGGCTCCGCGGCCAAGGCCCTGCGAATTGAAGGTGTAGAACGAGCCCGCCGAGGGCAACCGCCGCGAGAACTGCACGACGTTGTTGCCGATGAAAAGACAGGCGATGAACGAGATCAGGAACGAAAGCGGCAACGCCAGCCCTGCCTCGGGCGCAGCCGCCGGAGCGTTCAGCACCACCGCCAACACCGGGGCCATTGCCGCCGCCGCCAGCGCAATGCCGTTCGGGACGCTCAGCACCCCCTTCTGAAGTCGATGCGGATGGCTCTCCACCGTCGCATCAGTCATTGGTTTCCCCCTTGTCTCACTGCGCCCGCACCAACACCCTTAGGTCGGGCACTGGGTGATATATTACAGATATATCAGAGTGCGGCACTGAAAAGACGAAAAATTTTCCCGGACCCGGTTAGCGGCAAATCGTCGCCCCGCCTCAGCGAGCCAGGATGTTGCGCTCGTACAGGAGGCGCAGGCCGTGCAAGGTCAGCCAAGGCTCGACGGCATCGAGCTGCTCGCAAAAGGGCGCGATTACATTGGCAAGTCCGCCGGTGGCTATCACCTTCACCTCGGCACCCAGCTCAGCGCGGAAGGCTTTCACCATGCCGTCGGTCTGAGCCCCGAAACCGTAAAGGGCTCCCGACTGCATCGACTCCACAGTGGAGCGGCCGATCACGCCGCGCGGAGGGGCAAGCTCCACCTTGCGCAGTGCCACCAGGGCGTTCATCGAAATCTCCACGCCCGGGCAGATCGCCCCACCAAGGTATTCTCCTTTGGCGCTAACCGCGTCGAAGGTCGTGGCGGTGCCGAAGTCCACCACCACCAGCGGGAGGCCGTAAAGATCCCGCCCCGCGACGGCGTCTGCAATCCTGTCGGCGCCGACCTCTTTGGGGTTGTCGTAAAGGATGGGCATGCCGGAGCGGACGCCGGGCCCTATCACCAGGGGGGTGGTGGCGAACCAGCGCTCGGCCATCTCCCTCAAGGACTGGGTGGCCGAAGGCACGGTGGACGAGATGACCACTCCCGAGATGGAGTTGAGGTGGTCGAGCCCCTTCATCCCCAACAGCTGAACCATGAGGAGTGCCTGCTCGTCGGCGGTGCGCTCTTCGACCGTGGCAATGCGGAAATGGTGGGTCAGGCCGGTGTCGGCCAGCCGTTGCCGGACCTCCTCAGGGCCGTTCAAGCTGGATGCCTCGTAGACGCCGATGACGGTGTTGGTGTTGCCGACGTCGATAACCAGAAGCATTCCCCCGGGCCTTCCTACTTCTCGAAAACTGCGACGTTGTCGATAAGGCGGACTCCATCGTAGCTAGCTGCCACAAAGAATCTCGTGTCCGCCTCGAAGCGATCAGAGGGGCGCAGGTCCTCTCCGCTAGCGGCCTCCAAGTAGTCGATCGTGACCGCCGCACCCGCCTCGGCGGCACGGCCCTCGATCACCTCCCGCATGGAGGCGAGTACCGGAGCGGTGGCGCTCCCCTGCACCGCGCGCGAACGCCCGGCCTGAAAAGCCGCGTAGAGGGCCGGGGCGGCGCTCCTGGCCGCAGCGGTCAGCAAGCGGTTTCGGGACGACATTGCAAGCCCGTCCTCCTCGCGCACGGTGGGAACCACCACCATCTCCACCGGAAAGTGGAACTCCCTGATGAGATCGGCGATAACCCTGGTCTGCTGGTAATCCTTCTCGCCGAAGAAGACCTTTGACCTCCCCGCCGCGATGAAAAGCTTCGAGACGACGGTGGCAACGCCGTCAAAATGGCCGGGGCGATACGCACCCTCCTGCCTGTCAACGATCCCGCTGGTGGCGATGTGCATGTATATCGGTGCCGGATGGATGTCCTCCACTCCGGGAACGAAGACCGCGGCCACCCCCATCGCCTCGAGCGCAGCCGCATCCGCGTCGATGTCACGGGGGTAGCGGTCGAAGTCGGCGGCATTGTTGAACTGGAGCGGGTTGACGAAGATCGACACACAGACACGGTCGCAGAGACGCTTGGCCTCCTCCACCAGTCCGAAGTGCCCATCATGCAGAGCCCCCATGGTCGGAACCAGCCCCACAGTGCCTCCGGACGACCGGAACTCCTCCGTACAAGCGAAAAACTCGAGCGGATCACTCACTCTGCGCAAGTGAACTCCCTTCCCCTGATCCGCCCGCCGTCAGTCGCTCGGCCAACTCTTGGGCGGACATGAACACTTCCACTGCCTGGTCGCCGAATCGGGCCCGGTATTCGTCGCGGCCGACCCGTGCGGCGTCGAAGTCGAACCCCGCCACCTCCGTTGCCACGGCGGGATCCAGCTCCGCCAATGGTACGAGTACGAAAAGGCGTTCGCGGGCGCGTGGGTGAGGCACCGTCAGCACCTCGTCGTCCAGCTGGACTCCGCAGCCGGCCACGATGTCAAGATCAATGGTGCGCGGGGCGTTCCGGTAGGGCCGCAGGCGACCCATGGAGTCCTCGATGCTGGAGAGCCGGGACCACAGCTCGTGCGGTCCCTCCTGGAACACCAGTTCGGCCACCGCATTTAGCACGGGCGCCGCATCCGGCTCCATCTCCACCGGGGAGGTCAAGTAGATGGAGGAAGTTCCGGCCAGGCCCGGAAGCCGGCGCAAGGCGGCAACCAAGTTCGCAAGCGGATCCCCCTGATTCGAGCCCAGTGCGACGAAGTACTTCACCGGGTGCTGCGCCCCTCGATCTCGACCTCAACCGCCGCGTGCGCCAGCCGGACCGGCATCGGCGGGTGAAGCTTGGCCACCTTGACCCAGATGCGCGGCACGTCGAAGCGCTCCTGGGCCGCGGTGGCGATCCTCCAGCAGAGTGCCTCCAGAAGATGAAAGCTCTCCCCCTCTACGATCTCGACCACAAGAGCGGCCAGCCGGGAGTAGTCGAGAGACTCCGCGATGTCGTCGCTCACGGCTGCCCGAGCGATGTCCAAAGTGGCCCTAACGCTCACCTCGAACGGCTGCACCCGGCTCCGCTCCTCGTCACCGACTCCGTGCCGGCCCTCTACGCGGATCCGGTCCAATTCGACGACACCGATCATGATCCCCTACCTGTATCCCGCAAGGGATCGCAGCTGAAGAACCTCTCGCACGTCGTGCACTCGCATCGCCTGCACCCCGTGGGAATAACACCAGGCGGCGGTGGCCAGTGAACCCTCCAGCCGGTTGCGGGGTGGAGGCATCTCGCCCTCGAAGCGTGCGGCGATCCGTCCCAGGAAAGTCTTTCTGGACGTGCCGACGAGGACCGGAGACCCAAGCTCCACCAGACGGTCGATATTGGCCAGCAGTTCGAGATTGTGCTCCACCGTCTTGCCGAAACCGATGCCGGGATCCACCCATACCTCGCCGATGCCGAGCCGGGTGGCCCAGGCGACCTTCTCGCGCAGGTAGTCAACGACCTCGGTGACCACGTCCTCGTAGTGAGGGTTCTCCTGCATGGTTCTCGGCTCGCCCTGCATGTGCATCGCCACCCAGCCGACCCCGGCCGCGGCGGCCACCTCGGCAAGCGACGAGGAGATGTCGTTGACGAGTGTCGCCCCCGCTTCGATCGCGGCCCTCGCCACCGATGGCTTGACCGTGTCGATGGAGATCCGCACGTGCTTGGAGAGCTCGGCGACAACCGGCAGCACCCTGCGCTTCTCCTCGTGCTCGTCGATGGAGAGGGAGCCGGGTCGGGTCGATTCACCCCCAATGTCCACAATGTCGCAGCCCAGCGCAACCAGCTCGAGCCCGTGCTCGATCGCCTTTGCGTGATCGAAGTATTCGCCGCCATCGGAAAACGAGTCGGGGGTGACGTTCACCACCCCCATCACGAGCGCGGTCATGCCCCGGGCTCGGTCTCGCGCCGCTGCAGCAGCGCCATGGCCTCGCGCCGCAGGTCCGGATCGTCCCGGAGAACTCCTACGGCTGAGGTAGTCAGAAGCTTGGAGCCCACGTCCGTGTGGTCCTTCATGGTCATGCAAAGGTGCTCCCCCTCGGCCACCACAAGCACTCCGGCGGCCGACACCCCCACCATGACCGCCTCGGCGATCTCGGCGGTCAACCGCTCCTGAACCTGCAGCCGCTTGGACACCAGCGAAACCACCCGCGCCAGGTTCGACGCCCCGGCAATCTGCCCAGTGGGGCCGGGCAGATAAACGATCGAAGCCTTGCCGAAGAAGGGGAGCAGATGGTGCTCGCACATGGAGAAGAAGGGGATGTCCCGCAGCGCCACCATATCGCGATGACCTTCTGAGAAGCCGCCCCGAAGCAAGGCGGCGGGTTCCGCTCCCACGCCGGATAGAAGTTCAACCCAGAGGTCCGCCACGCGCTTGGAGGTGAGATCACGCTCCTCCGGAGGCATGTCGAGGCCGAGCGCATCGAGCAATCCTGCTACCGCGAGCCTCACCTGCTCCAGATCCATCGGCCCCACTTGCGATCGTCAAACCCCGGTCCAACGCCCCCAGCCTACTGTGACTGGAAGTCCCCTCTCTGATGAGAGAGGCTATCCACCGAGCCGCTGCCTGGCGAGCACTTCTACAGCCCGAGCTTCAAGGTCTACGGTAAGAGCGTGCCCCCGGTCAGCCGGCGAGGCGGGGGATTTGCGCAGGTTAGGGGATCTTCTCGCGGTAGGTGGCGATATAGGGGAGGTTCCGGTAACGCTCCGCCACATCGAGGCCGTATCCGACTACGAACTCGGGTGGAATGTTGAAGCCCACGTAGTTGATGTCCATCTCCGCGGCGGCGGCCCCGTCCTTGACCAGCAGGGCACATACCGCCAGGCTGGCGGGATTCCGGAACCGAAGATTGCGGATCAGGTACGAGAGGGTGAGGCCCGAGTCGATGATGTCTTCGACGATGACGACGTGCTTGCCTGCGAGATCGGAATCCAGGTCCTTTAAGATGCGCACAACACCGGAGGTCTGTGTGGCGGCTCCATACGAGGAGACCGCCATAAAGTCGAATTCGACGGGCACTTCGATTGCCCGGGCAAGGTCGGACATGAACAGGAACGCCCCTTTGAGCACCCCCACAAGCAGGATGGATCTCCCCATGTAGTCGCGAGAGATCTCCGCTCCCAGCTCCGAGACCCTGCCGGAGAGGGTCTCGGCGGAGATCAGCTCTCCCGCCAGGTGCGGATCCTCATCGCTCCACGCGCGTGCGCCTAGTGTCATCTTCTTCCCATCCACGCTCATCAAACCGCAAAGAGGATAATACGCCCCGGGAAAGGCCTTTGCTGAATCCGCCCGGCGTCACAGCGGCGGCTCGATGCGCCGGTATTCGATCCTTCCCCTCACCGCGCACACCTCGACCCCGCCTGCCAACTGCAGCCGAAAGCGGCCGCCTCCCAGGATCAGGGCGTCCAGCCGTTCCAGCGAAGTCCGATCCGGCGGGTAACCGGAGATGGCCGAGACCGCCTGGCGCAGCGCCCGCATCCTGAGCGGCCGTGGCGCGCCACCGAGAGCGGAGGCGTCCCCAGCGTCGATTCTCGATGCCTCCAGGTCGAGGTGGTCGTCCTCCTCGCGGAAGACCTGTGCACTGCGCGCCAGGATGGGAACCGGATCCCGCCTCGTTATCTCGCCCAGCAAAGGGAGAAGCTCGTGGCGGACCCGGTTTCTCACAAAGTCCGAGCTCTGGTTGCTGGGGTCACGAATGGGCGTCAGTCCCAAGGCGGCGCAGACGGCCTCGGTGTCGGCACGCCGGATGCCAAGCAACGGCTTGCTTGGCCCGGGCCGCATTGCGGCGAGTCCGCGAGGTCCCGCGCCTCGGGCAAGATTAATGAGGACCGTTTCCGCCTGGTCATCCATGGTATGCCCGGTTGCCGCTCCCCCGGGAATCCGGTCGCGGCGCAGCTCCCGCGCACGTGCTTCCAGGTTGGGTCCGGTTGGCACCTCGTCGCGAACCAGGTGGAATGGCATTCCCAAGGCGGCTGCGAATTCCTCCACAGCTGCCGCCTCCTCCCCTGAGGTGGATCGCAGACCGTGGTCCACGTGCCAGATCGACCCTCGAACTCCGGCCATGGCAGTCAGCACCGACAGTGCCACCGAATCAGGACCTCCTGAGACCGCCAAGTCCAGACACTGGCCCGCGGGCGGGAATGCGCAGGCGGCAAGGAGCTCTTCGGCCGGGCGTAGCGCGCGCGATACCGCAAGGCGCATGGCCGCCGGGCTATGCAGGATGGAGTGCTCCGTGAGGATCGCCGGCACGGAAGAAAGGCTAGAGCGGTCCGCGCACTCGCAGGCGCCTCAGACCGTGACCCCCACTCGGCCGAGCCATTTGTGCGGATCATTGATCTCGTCCAGGTCCGGCATGAACTCGCTCTTCTCGAAAAGCCGGGCGATGGCCTGCTGGCCCCCCGCTTCCTCGATGGCCTCCAGGAATGCCTTGCCGGCCGCGTACTGGCGCAGCTTGGCATCGAGGCCATAAAGCTGCCCGATGATCTTGGCCACCAGATTCGGTGATTCCCGACGCTGATGAAGGGCCTCCTCGAAACGCTCGGCTTCCGGGATCACCCCGGCGGCGGCGCGACCCATGATCAGATCGCCGTGCCCTTCGAGAACGCTCATCAGCCCGCCCAGGCGGGCGAGGATCGCCCTTTGTTGGTCGTTGATGAAGAGCCCCGCAACACCAGAATCGCGCAGGGGGTTCCGCCCCTCGCGGAGTTCCTCCACCACCCGGGTCAGGCCGTCGAGCAAGTCGCCCGGCCCCAGGTTCACATTCTCGATGAGACTGCTGACCAGTCCGCGATAATAGCCAACCATCCACGGGACGGCTTCGAACTGAAGCTTGTGGGTGAGCTCGTGTAGAAGCACCCAGCGCTCGAACTGCTCGCGCGGGAAGCCGAACCGGGCCTCCAGGGAGATGATGTTCGAGCCGACGATGTAGATCGGGGTGGGTGAGCTCTCATAGTCGCCATCGCCGTTTGCAAACAGAGCCGCGTCGTACTGGCCGAGCACCCTGCGCGACATCCAGCCGAACAGCAGCCCGAACTGCACGGCGCTGGCCTGCGCCCCCACCACGCCCAAAGGGCCCGGCATGTTTCCCGACAACTTCTCGGCCAAAGGGTCGAGAAGTGCGGACATGGAGTGCACGTTGGCGTCGACCCACTCGCTGCGGGTGACGACGCTCACGGGCAGGGTCTCGGCATCGAGATGAAGCCCCGAGGCCGCCGATACCAGGGAAAGTGCCTGCGCGCTGAAGGCGCCAAGCTCCTGTTCGGTCCGCTCGAGCGCAGCCTTGTCCTCCGAGGGGAAAGTTGCGATCAGGCCCTTTGCCACCTTCGCGGCTGTCGTCCACGCAATCACCTGGCACACCTCCCCGGGGAGAGCAGACCCTCCGCTAGGAGATCTTACGCCCTCGGGTTCGCGGCACGGTTAGTGGCTGGTGGGTGAAGCAGTACTTGCCGCTGTTGTAGATGGAGAGCCGAGTTCCGCAGTTGGGCTCCTTGCACACCCGATCCTTGGGGTACGCCCGCGAGGCCCGCGATACACCGGTCACCGGAATGCCGCCTACTGCTTCGGTTCTGTTTGCCATGGCTTGACCAACTCAAACTGAGGCTGAAATTATTCCTGGCTTTGGGCTCTGGAAGTCTTTTCAACGTCGATCAACGCAGCAATTTTCACGCGCAATAGATCCGGCACGTGATCCCGGAGCCGGTTCGCGACCATCTGCCGCAACTCGGCTTCGAACTCGTAAGCCTCGAGGCAAGGGGAGCATTTGTCGAGATGGTGCTGAATCTTCAGGCGCCTGGTTTCGGTCAGTTCCCCGTCCAGGAAGGTATAAAGGCGTGCCAGAACCTCCTGGCATTCGCTCGCTGTATCGTGAGAATGGTTACTTTCCACTGCGACCTGCTACAAGTCCACGTTCGGCTCCGAACTCGAATAACGCCTTCTGCAACGCTTTTCTTCCGCGATGCAGCCGCGACATCACGGTGCCGATTGGAACGTCCATGATCTCCGCAATCTCCTTGTAGGAAAACCCCTCTACGTCACTCAGTATCACCGCAAGACGGAACTGCTCCGGAAGCGATTCGATCGCGGCCTTGACCTCGTCGTCGGTGAAGGACTCGAGCACCTCCTCCTCCGCTGAGCGTCCGGCCTGGGCGGCTTCCAGCGCGCCAAGGCGCCTATAGAGGTAAAGGTCCTCCACGTCGTCCAAGTCACTCTCATCCGGTCGGCGCTTCTTGGCCCTGTAGGCGTTGATGAAAGTGTTAGTGAGAATTCGATAGAGCCAGGCCTTCAGATTCGTCCCCTCCTGGAAAGACCCGTAGCCGCGATAGGCCTTCAGGTAGGTTTCCTGCACAAGGTCTTCAGCCTCTGCAGCATTCCTCGTCATACGCATGGCCGCCGAGAACAGGGCATCGAGATAACCCATCGCGTCCTCGGCAAACCTCTCTTTATCCGCCATAGAACCTTCATCATACGTCTGCAGTTTTGGAACCGTCTTAACGCCAGCTAGGCGGACTCTATTCCGATTGGCCCGGCCGTACCGCGCCCCGCGGCAAAGGGGTTGAGGCCGGTCAGGAGACTGAACTATGCCGCTCGAGGACACGCAGGTGGCGAAGATGCAGCCGCCTGAGCGCGCTTAGGAACTGGGCTTGGTTCGTACCGCCAAGGCAAGCGCCACGACCCAGCCGATCAGCGACCAGCCCAGGAAGAGGTTGACCACGAACACCGACATCGAGTTGGGGACCTTACGCACAAAGGCGACGACGGTCGGCACGAAGTAAAGCACGAGTCCGATAAGACCAAAGCCCGACAGCAAGAAGGAGGCTCCGCCTAGCAATAAACCGAGCAACATTCCTGCCAAGCCCCCTTGTCCGTCCGACAATCGCGCGCCGCTCCGCCGTTTGAGGCGGACTGCCGAATATCGGCTCGAAATAATTTTGACACACGTAACCCGGCCGTACAAGGACCGCCAAAAGCGAGACGGCCGTAATCCTTGCGGGCATCGGCGAGCGGGAACCCGGGCGCCGCAAGCCCGGACCATGGAGCGCCGGGCCGACACAAAGTCACTGGCCGCAAAACATTATCGTAGCACGATATACTTTGCACTCATGACGATTTCCCGACCGGCTCCTCACCATGAGGTCAGCCTCGGCGCCACCCCGGCTCGCCTGGCTCTTTTGTCCGCACTGGGCCTCTCACTGGGGATCGTGGGTGGGCTGGCTGCCTACCTGTTTGTGAAACTGGTCGCCCTCGTCAGCAACCTCGCTCTTCTTCACCGCGTGGGCTTCTCTTTGCCGAACCTGTCCGATTACCATCCCGGGCCAGCGCTGATTCCCGTCGCGGTCGTCGGCGGGCTCGCGGTGGTTGGCCTCTCGCTTTGGACCCCGATCATCAGGGGCCACGGCATCCCCGAGTCGCTGGAGACGATCGTGCTGCGGGGGAGCCGCATACGTCCTCGGGTCGTCGTGGCGAAGCCGTTGTCCGCGGCGATAGCCATGGGCACGGGCGGCCCTTTCGGCGCAGAAGGACCGATAATCGTGACGGGTGGAGGCATCGGGTCGTTGCTCGGCCAGATCGTTCCCGTGACAGCCGCCGAGCGGCGCATACTGCTGGCCACCGGTGCCGCAGCCGGGATGGCCGGCGTTTTCGCAACTCCGATCGCCGCAGTGGTCATGGCGTTCGAGCTGCTCCTTTTCGAGCGTTCCCTGCGAGCGCTGCTGCCGCTGTCCCTCGCCTGCGCCCTGGCCACCGAAATCCACTTTCTCACCTTGGGCACCGAGCCTCTCTTCCACGCAGCGGCCATCCACACCCCCGGGGGCTTGCAGCTTCCCTTGTTCGCGGTGCTCGGAGCCGCCGCAGGGCTATTGGCGGTGGTCATAAACAAGGGCCTCTTTGCCTGGGAAGCACTCTTCCGCCGGTCGCGCATACCGGAGCTCTGGCATCCGGTCGCCGGAGCGCTCGGCTTTGCATTGGTGGGTTTGGCCGTGCCGGGGTCGCTCTCCGTGGGCTACTGGGCCATTTCCGACGCCGTCAACGGACGCTTCCTGGCCGGAGCGGCCCTGGCCCTGGCGGCTGCGAAGCTCTTGTCGTGGTGGATCGCTCTGGCATCGAACACATCCGGGGGGACGCTCGCGCCAATCTTCCTGATCGCCTCAACGCTCGGCGAGGCCACCGGCATCGGCTTTTCGCCCCTCTTCCCCGCCCTGCACGTCCAACCCGCGGCCTTCGCGCTGGTCGCCATGGGTGCCACCTTCGGCGCGGCAGCACGCGCCCTGCTGACGGGAGGCGTGTTTGCCCTCGAAGTCACCGGCGCCAA
>JAJZNF010000263.1 GCA_021847985.1 Actinomycetes bacterium
GGCCTTATTTGCGCGCCTCGGGACGCGCCGGCTTCCCGGACTCCTCGTAGCGTCGCTGATGTGCGCCGGGTGTGGACTGGGAGGCACTGCCGGAACAACGGGAAGTACCGGCGTATCTGCGCCGTCGGGCACCGGCGCGGTGAGCTCGACGACATCGGCGAGAAACAATTCGATCCCGCCCATGCCGCTGACAGCGCCGCTGCACACCTGGCCAGGAGAGGTGATTCCCACCGCGATCGGCACCTATGTTGCCTGGCAGTTCAAATACCCCGAAACAATGCTTTCACGCATCGATCCGGCCACCGGCCGGCTGGTGGACACGGTCCGGCTGGCCGGGAACTTTGTTCAGGCCGTCGAAGCGGGTGGATCGCTGTGGGTGTTGGACCAGACCACCACAGGGGATTTGCTCGAGCGCCGGGATCCGGCCAACCTTTCGCTAATTGGCTCCCGCCGTCTCGGTACCGGTGTCGCAGGTCCGGCAGGCTCGCTGGTTCCGGTGGGAAGCTACCTGTGGGTGGCGGGCGGACCTCAGCCACTCCAGCTCTCCTTGCCCCAAGGCTCCCTGGTGAGAAGCCTGTCCCTTCCGCCTGGTGTGCACGACTACTCCCTAGGGGGAGGGCAGGCGTCCACTCTGATAGTGGACTACCAGGCCGGACTTGGCTCCGTCTACTTCGAACTCGTCAGCGCGGACACCGGAAACCTCATTGCCAAGTCCGATGCCGGCCTCCTGTTCCCGGTGGCTTCGCCACGTGTTTCCGCCATAACCGACGGTGGCTTTTGGATCTCGGTTGCCACGGGCATGCAGGGCTACATCGAGCGCATGCAGACTCCTTCGCTGCGACTGCAGCTCTCGACCAAGATGGAAGGTTCGAACGCCATTAGCGCGAGCATCGCCGACGGAGTCCTATGGGTGACCCAGGGGGCCGGAGGGCCGACGCGCAATTACTGTGGCGACCCCGCGACAGGGCATCCGTACGCCGCCTTCGCGGCCGCGATCGGCAGCAGCGGATTCTTGACGGCTGTAGGCGGCGGCCACTACTTCTTGTCCACCTCGTCGAACGAGAAGGTGGTCGCGGAGTACTCCATACCCCGGATTTGCGCGCGACCGTAACAAAAAGCCGCCATTGCCGGGGACGAGCAGGTAAAAACCCCGATCGCCCCCTGAGCGCCTTTCGGGCCCGCCGTACCGAGGCGAGTCCTTCCGGAAATGCTGATGTCGCGGGTCAATCAGGCGCAGCAAACCACGTCCTTGCCTGCTCAAGGAGAACCCTGGAAGCACGCTTTATCAACATTGGAAATGGCGGCTACCGGTTGGCCGCCGCGCGACGGTGACCTACCCGAGCCGCTCGATGATGGTCGCGTTGGCCATTCCGCCACCTTCGCACATCGTCTGCAGACCATAACGGCCGCCAGTGCGCTCAAGCTCGCAGACCAAGGTGGAGAGGAGCTTGGTTCCCGAGGCGCCCAATGGATGTCCCAAGGCGATGGCGCCGCCGTTCGCGTTCACGCGGCCCATGTCCGGGTGGAGCTCCTTTTCCCAGGCGAGCACCACCGATGCGAAAGCCTCGTTGATCTCGACCAGGTCAATGTCGTCAATCGACATCTTGGCGCGCTCGAGCACCTTTTTGGTTGCCGGAATGGGTCCGGTGAGCATAGTGACGGGGTCTACGCCGGCAAGGGCGAAGTTGACGAAGCGCGCCCGTGGCGTGAGCCCAAGCCGCTTGGCCATCTCCTCGCTCATGATGAGGGCCGCCGAAGCTCCATCGGTGATCTGGGAAGAGTTGCCAGCGGTGACCTTGCCACCCTCTTTGAACGCCGCGCGCAGGTTGCCGAGAGCCTCCATGGAGGTTTCACGGATTCCCTCGTCTGCGGTCAACAACTCCCCTGTCTCCTCGCCGTCCGGGCCCTTGATCGCGATGGGGAGGATCTCCCTCTCGAAGCGTCCCTCGTCACGCGCCTTTGCCGCGAGCTGCTGGCTGCGAAGCCCATAGCGGTCCAGGTCTTCGCGAGAGAGGTTCCATTGGTCGGAGATCATCTCAGCGGAGATGCCCTGATTGACCAATCCGCCCGCATCGTGGTAGCGCTTGGCGACGCGAGGCCCGAAGGGCACGCCGGGCCCGTTGGCGGCGGACGATCCCATTGGAACCTGCGTCATTGCTTCGACGCCGGCGGCTATGACCACGTCGTACATGCCGGCCATGATGCCTTGTGCGGCGAAGGCGGCCGCCTGCTGGGAAGAGCCGCACTGCCGATCGACCGTCGTCGCACAGACCGACTCCGGGAACCCGGCAGCCAATACGGCGTTCCGCGCCACGTTGACCGATTGGGCGCCAACCTGCATCACGCAGCCCATGATCACGTCCTCGACCAGCGCCGGATCCAGGTCATTCCTGGCTACCAGCGCGGCGAGCACTTCGGAGGCCAAGTCGACCGGGTGCCAACCCGAGAGCTTCCCATTGCGCTTCCCGCCCGGGGTGCGCACCACATCCACGATTACCGCGTTGGTCATCGACTCTCCTTGAATCCGGTTACCGACTACAAATCGGTTTGCTTCCAAACTTTACGGAATCGACTTTAGCATTGGCGCCCATCACGTGACTAGGTGCGAGAAGTTCACGTGGCGAGTGGGGCAACCTCGAAGCGGACGACGTCGATAAGGCCGAGGTCTGTGATGCGAAGCTCGGGTATCACCGAGAGCCCGAGAAACGAGAGCGTCATGAAAGGAGCCGAGTGGGCAATGCCCAACTGCTCCCGGGCTGCGCGTTCGAGCTCCTCCAGCTCTCGGGCAACCTGTAGGGCGGGTGCCGCCGACATGAGCCCGCCCACGGGCAAAGGAACCAGCGCAAGAATCCGGCCGTCCAGGACGGCGACCTGACCCCCTCCTGCCTTTGCGAGGGCGTCTGCGGCAACTGCCATGTCACGCGAGCCCCCCTCGTCCATCGACCCGACAAGCATGAGATTGTGCGCGTCATGCGCGACGGTCGAGGCGATGGCTCCGCGTGTCAGCCCGAAGCCGCGTACCAGGCCGATCCCGATGCGGCCGGTACGGCGGTGTCTCTCGGCGACGGCGATCCTGGCGCAGCCGGCCAGATCAGACCCCTTCAACTTCAGATCGCGCGTCGAGAGCGAACGTTCGATCACCTCGATCACGCGGTAGGTGCTCTCGGGATCCAGTTCGAGTTCAAGCTCGGCCGGGAGTATCTCCGAGCCGAGATGGACGCTGGTTCGCATCCAGTCAGGAGCGGGATGCGCGGCCACGGAGTCCGCCACCAGGTGCCCGTCTCGCGCGACGAGCTTCCCGCGCTGGAAGACCAGCTCGGGCCGGAAGTCGACCAGGTTGCCCAGCACCTGGACGTCAGCCTGGTACCCGGGTCCGAGTGATCCGAGGTCAAAGAGGTTGTGGTATTGAGCGGGATTCGAGGTGGCAAGTACGATGGCGTCCTCGGCGCTCACGCCTGCAGCCACCGCCATGCGCACGCAGTCGTTTATGTGCCCTTTGCCGAGCAGGGTGGACGGCTCCCGGTCGTCGGTGCAGAGCGCGACGCGATCGACCCCGCCGATGAGCACCGTCTTGATCAGATCCTGCAGGTTCCTGCTGGCGGAGCCTTCGCGAATGAAGATCCACATGCCCTTCCGGCGTTTCTCGTGGGCCTCCTCGAAGGTGGTGCACTCATGGTCCGACTCGACACCAGCGCTCAGGTAGGCATCGAGTTGCCGACCGGTCACGCCGGGAGCATGCCCGTCCACTCTGCGCCAGCCTGCCGTGGCGATCTTGGCTGCGACATCGGGGTCTCCGCCGATCACGCCTGGGTAGTTCATGACCTCCGCCACTCCTATGGCTCCCAGGTCCTCGATCACGGCTTGAACCGCGCTCGGGCCGAGCTCCGCCCCCGGAGATTCGAAAGGTGAGGCCGGAACGCAGGATGAAGCAACAATGGAGAAGGTAAATGGAAGGCCGGTGGCGGCTTCGACAAGGGCACGAATTCCCGGGAGGCCGAAAACGTTGGCGATCTCATGGGGGTCGGCGACCACGGCCGTCGTGCCTAACGGAAGTACCGCACGAACGAACTCGTCCACCCACAGCTTGGTCGACTCAAGGTGCATGTGTGCGTCGATGAACCCGGGCACCAGGTACATGTCCGTGACGTCCACGATCTCGCGTGCCTCACGCGGACCCCATCCGACCACTCTCCCGTCCGTGATGGCCAGATCCGCCTCAACCCATTCCCGAGTGGCGGTGGAAAATATCTTCCCTCCGGTGAGCAGAAGGTCGCAGGGAATGTCGCCGCGGGCTGAGGCCAGGGCGTCGGGGGGCACGGGCGATCGAGACATGTGCCCATCCTACGCCGGGCTGAAATCCCAGTCCGGCTTCGGGCCGTTGCTATCGAAGGACGCAGTTGGGGCAGTCGTCATAGCCGACCAGCCCAATTCGGAATAGCAATGCGAAGAGCTTGCATCCCAGGCAGAAGCCGGCGGCGGCCTCGAGGGTGGCTGCGGCGCCAAGGAAGATGAGAACTATCGCCGCCGGAACGAAGGAAGATACCGTCAGCGAGAGAATTGCCGCTGTCAACGACATGATCGCGCCGATGCCTTGGGCGAAGCGCTTCGGCTTGCCGGGCACCGGCTTCGAGAGCGCCTTCAACCGGGGCGCGACGATCCTGGTGGCGATCAAGCCGAGGGGGGAGATCTTGGGGCCCGACAGCACCCTGGCCATGAAGCCGTAGCAGAGTGGTATCAAAAGGAGCCGGTCGCGGGTGATCAGGAGCA
>JAJZNF010000213.1 GCA_021847985.1 Actinomycetes bacterium
TTCCTCGCTCTGGGCATAGCCAACCTCATTGAGGTCGGAGACCATGCCAAGGTGCTCATCGGCGGGGGAGTGTCGGCCTCGTTCGATCACTTCACCGAGCTGTTGTTGGAGCAGTACCAGCAGGTCATGACGCCTGCGCGCCTGCGCCGTGACATTCCGATCGAGCTCGTGCCATATGGTCCCATGGCGGGAGCAATTGGCGCGGCTTTTCTTGATGCGCATCGTAAGGCGTGAGCTTATCGCCGTCTTTAGACTGGCAAGATGGAGTTTCGACGCATCACCGGGCTACCACCCTACGTTTTTGGCATCATCGACTCGATCAAGCTTGATCTCCGCAGACAGGGTGCCGACGTAATCGACCTGGGATTCGGCAACCCCGACATCCCATCGCCAGACCTGGCCGTGGAAAAGCTGTCCGAGGCGGTGCACAACGGCCGCAACCACCGTTACTCCTCCTCCAAGGGGATCCCCAACCTGCGCAAGGCGGTGGCAGCGCTCTACATGCGCCGCTACGGCGTGGAGCTGAACCCCGACACCGAAGTGGTCACCACCATCGGCGCAAAAGAGGGCCTGAGCCACCTCATGTGGGTACTCCTCGGCCCTGGCGACACCGCACTGGTTCCCTCTCCCTCCTATCCCATTCACATCTGGGCCCCCCTCTTCGCCGGAGCCGATGTACGTCAAGTCGGCCTGGGTGGGCCCGGCTCGTCGCCTGAGACGTTCTTCGCCAACCTGACCGAGGCCTACGAATCGACCTGGCCCAAGCCGCGCGTCATCGTGGTTTCCTTCCCGCACAATCCGACCACCATGTGTGTGGACCTTCCTTGGATGGAGAGGCTGGTCGGCTTCGCCCGCGAGCATCACGTGGTGCTCGTGCACGACTTCGCCTACTCGGACACGGCCTTTGACGGCTATCGGCCCCCCAGCATCCTCCAGGTGCCCGGAGCCAAGGACGTGGCGGTCGAGTTCTACACCATGACCAAGTCCTACTCAATGGCCGGTTGGAGGATCGCCTTCATGGTCGGCAACCCCGAGGTGGTCGCGGCTCTGACCAAACTGAAGAGCTACCTCGACTACGGCACTTTCCAGCCGATCCAGATCGCTGCCACGGTCACGCTCAACGAGGCCGAGGAGTATCCGCGAATCGTAAACGACCAGTACCATCGCAGGAGGGACGCGCTTTGCGATGGCCTGGCGCGCATCGGCTGGGAGATCGAAAAACCCAAGGGAACCATGTTCGTTTGGGCGCCGATACCGGAACCTTATCAGGAGATGGGCTCCCTCGAATTCTCCAAGATGCTGGCCACGGAGGCTTACGTCGCCACCAGTCCCGGGGTCGGCTTCGGTCCCGGTGGCGAGGGTTATGTGCGTTTCGCCCTCATAGAGAATGAGCAGCGCATAGCCCAAGGGGTTCGCAATCTTCGCCGAGTGCTGACCAAGCTCTAGGCCATGGGGTTGCGAGCGGGATCGGATTGGGCCGGCGCGCGTAGAGGCAGTGCAGGGAGCAGTTTCGCCATTCGGGCCCGCGCCCGTCGTGGATAACGGCGTATCTCTGGCTGGGTGCCTCCTGCATCCGGAGTGGACGGGCCGTGTGGGTGCCCGTAACCGGCTGCCAGGCTCAATTGGCGCCGAGAGGCGTGCAGGGAACGCCCAGCAGGGGGAGCGCCTATGAAGAAGAACCGTTCGGTACCACCCCCAACAGTGGTTCCTGTCCTTGTCTACCCGGATGTTCGAGCCGCGGTGGCCTTCTTGACCGGCGCGTTCGGCTTTGTGGAGCGGACGCGGATCGGGGAGAGTCACCGTGCCCAGATGGCGGTCGGAGTGGATGGCGCGGTAATCGTGGCCGATGTCGGGGCCGACCGACGTCCGCCCCAACCCGGAGGGTCGACTCAATTGGTACGGGTTCGGGTCGATGACGTCGAGGCGGCTTTCGCCCGCGCCCGTGGCCACGGCGCCAAGGTCATCGGGGCGCCGGTCGACCGCGAGTACGGAGAACGGGACTGCACGCTGGAGGACTTGGCCGGCTATCGATGGCAGCTGGCCGAGGTGGTGGGGGACGTGGCGCCGGAGGAGTTCGGTTGCGAGACCGTAAGCCCTTGGCCGGCCTACCAGTCCTCCTGATCGGCCCTCCTTTTGCAGACCTTCTGGGACCAGGTCGCGGTAGGTCCGTCCCGGGAAGGCGGCGCTTGATCCCCATTGACGCCTTGGTCCCGGAGATGGTGTCCCGGATGCCCGCGCCCGCGCATGATACGTAGGACAAAGGCTCCGCTACACGCCGGTCTGGATAGGAAATACAGCCGTAACGTTGGCCGGTTAACGTGAAGGCGTGGCTCGTTACCTTTTGAGGATCTGGTTGGAGGATCGCCCTGGGGCTCTGGGGGCGGTGGCGTCCAGAATCGGCTCAGTACGAGGCGATCTGGTCGGCATCGAAATCCTCGAGAGAGGCGGCGGCCGGGCTGTCGACGAGATTGTCGTGGAGATTCCCGATCCCGAGCTGCTACACCTGCTTGTGCGCGAGGTGCACGAGGTCGACGGGGTGGAGGTGGAAAGCGTGCGTGAACTCGACACCCCGCACGACGTGCGCCTGGATCCGTTGGAGATCACCCTCAGGCTGCTCGCCCGCGAGACGCCAGAACAGGTGGCGGGCGTGCTCACCGAGCAGATGCGCGAAATGTTTGAGTTCAACTTCGCCGCGGTGGTCGATACAGCCGCTGCTTCCATCGTCGCGGAGGCGGGCCAAGCACCCGAGGTCTCATGGCTTGCGGCATTTGCCCGTGGAGGGGCTCTTCTGAACGGGAATTCGGCCGTGGCCGGCCACGACGAGGAGATGGTCGTCTTCGGCCTCGACTTCCAGGGATGGAGCTTCGTGGCCTCCCGACGGGAACTCGCCTATAGGGCGCTCGAGCGCTCCCAGGCCTTCATGCTCTGCTCGATCGCCGGCAGATATTGCCGGGTTCTGGCCGCCGTCGGCGACAGCCCGGCGGCGGGTTAGATCGCGAAATCCTCCCCGGACCATACCCCGTTGCGGTCGGGCCGAATTTGCGCGGCCGACGTGTGGCCGACCAAAGTGGCTTCCAGGTCGTCCACCCGGTTGACCAGCGTCGCCAGGCTGCGCCCAAGAAGGTCGGGAAGAATCGGGTCGGTGGCGTCGTCGCCGCCGCGCTTTCCGTTTCTCGGAGCCGGGGCCTGAGACCGGCTAACCACTTGACCGGGTATTCCGACCACGACCGAATTGGGCGGCACATGTTTGACCACCACGGCATTGGCGCCTACCCGGGAGTCATTCCCCACCATGATGGGCCCGAGGATCTTGGCTCCGGCACCGATGACCACCCGGTCACCGATGTCGGGGTGGCGCTTGCCGGGTTCGATGCCCCTGCCGCCCAATGTGACGCCGTGGTAGATGGTGACGTCGTCACCGACAGTCGCAGTCTCTCCCACGACCACGCCCATGGCGTGATCGATGAAAAGCCCGGCTCCAATTGTTGCTCCCGGGTGGATCTCAACGCCGGTGAACCATCGCATTGCGAAGCTGAGGGCCCGCGCGGCGAACTTCTGGTCACGAACCCAGAGCCAATGAGCCACCCTGTAGCCCCAAATGGCGTGCATGCCGGGGTAGAAAAGCAGTATTTCCAGCGGGTTCCGTGCCGCCGGATCCCGGGCCATTGCGGCCCGGATATCCCGGCGCAAGACTTCGAGCATGCTATTCCCCCAGATCGGCAAAGAGAGCGGTGCTGAGATAGCGCTCTCCGAAGGACGGGATTATGACGACGATGAGCTTGCCCTTGTTCTCCGGCCGCTTTGCGACCCGGACCGCGGCGCTGATGGCCGCTCCCGAGGAGATGCCCACCAGGAGCCCCTCTTCCCGGGCTGAGCGGCGCGCGTTGGTGAACGCGTCCTCGTTCTCGACCGCGATCACCTCGTCGACGACCTCTGACGAATAGTTCTTGGGGATGAAGCCTGCTCCGAGCCCCTGGATGGGATGAGGGCCCTTCACCCCGCCGGACAGGACGGCTGAGGCGGCCGGCTCGACCGCGATGATCTGCACCGACGGCTTGCGCTCCTTGAGCACCGCCCCGACCCCGGAAACGGTACCTCCGGTGCCCACGCCCGCCACCACGATGTCGACCTGTCCGTCGGTATCGGCCCAGATCTCCTCGGCCGTGGTGCGGCGGTGAACATCCGGGTTGGCCGGGTTCTCGAACTGCTGGGGCATGAAGTAGCGCTTGTCCGCAGCCACCAGCTCCTCGGCTTTTGCTATTGCGCCAGCCATGCCCTGGGCACCCGGCGTGAGAATGAGCTCAGCGCCGTAGGCGCGCAGCAGCATTCGCCGCTCGTTGCTCATCGTCTCGGGCATCGTGAGCACGCAGCGGTAGCCTCGCGCCGCACAGACCATCGCCAGTGCGATCCCGGTGTTGCCGCTGGTCGGCTCCACAATGATCGTCTCCGGCCCGATCAGCCCCGCCTTCTCGGCGGCCTCGACCATGGCCAGGCCGATGCGGTCCTTGACGCTGTGAGCCGGATTGAAGAACTCGAGCTTGGCGGCCACCGTGGCTCCGGCACCCTCGGTCACCTTGTTCAGCCTCACCAGAGGAGTACCGCCGATCAGCTGGGTTACATCGTCTGCAATCTTCATCTTGCCTCCCTCGGCCGGTTCAACACTCCAACCTATATGTGAATTCCGACTTTCTTCATCGGATTTTGCCACACGCTGGGAATTGTTGCTGAAATCGGGCCTTGAGCGGGCTCAGTCGCCTTCGTGCCC
>JAJZNF010000042.1 GCA_021847985.1 Actinomycetes bacterium
TGTTCAGGACGAGTCCAGAACCGAGTCCTCGACCGAGCAGAATCCCGAGTCCTCCGGCTCAGAAGTGGGCAAGACCGGTGGAGAGGACGACGGCTGGGACGGGTATTCAATTGTGGCGCCTTATGAATCCGAGCGAATCGAACGAGACGCACCGGTCAACCTGGATGATGACTTTTTCCTCTCGCGCGACTTTGGTGAAGAGGAGGAAAGGAAGAAGCGTTCGTATGTCGTCAGTCAGCCGGGCGGTTTGGAGCTCGTTGCGTTGCAAGTCGAGGGTGACGTAGGAGAATCAGACGTCGGTGCGGATCCAAATGCAACTAGAACGTATTCGTTTTGGATGCCTAAGACCGACCTCTTCCTGGATCCCGCGAACCCGGAGAAGGGTACCAAGACCTGGGAGCAAGTGCTGAGCGAGCACGGCCTACCGGAAGCGTGGGGGTTTCGAACCAGGATTGTCTACGCCAATATCCCCCAGGGCACAGCGTTTGAGTGTGAGATTGGCGTGTCGAAACCAATCGACGCCGAGACGGCAGATGGTGACATCGAGCAAACAGTTGGAGGTGGGATAGAGCTGCATTTCGAGGGCACAGCCTTTGACCCCAGCTGGAAAGTATTCGATGTCGAGGATGAGCAGCGAGGCAATGAGGCCGTGTCTAGGACCGAGGGGCGTGGACCGTTTGCGATGATGGATGTCATAGGCAACTCTGCCATGCGTGACGGGCAGCCTGTGGATCGCCGGTATCGCGATGAGGTTCCCGTCTACGACCCGGAAACGGGAAAACCGATGAAAGGTAGTGACGGTAAGTACCTCTGGGCGCGACACATTGATGATGACTTGTCCGGGCAGTGACCCTCAAAACGTGGGAGACGGCGACAGGCGCGTTTGGTGTCAGCCAGCACCAGCTTCGGAGCGACGGGCGCGGGCAGTATTGGCCCAGTCTGAACGGGGTTGGTCCCTTGGACGCCAAAGAGAGGGCAAGACGTAGCAAAGCCCTCTTCCCTAGATCCCCGAGTACGTGACCAGATAGCTCGCCGAAGGTGGCGCGACGCTAAGGTAAGCCGGCGACCATGAACGGCGACGAGCGCCCGATTGGACGCCTCCAGCTAGGCCAGCTTGGCCTTGGCCATCGCCCCTCAATATCTGTGGTTCCATCGACAACGATCTTCTCTTCTTGTAAAAAGCCGTCCCTGCGCTCCTGAGAGGCGTCCTCCTTGCTCCGGGCACGTCTGGCTCAACTACTGGCCGGGGCAGTGGGAACGAATTGCCAGAATCGCTGGAAACAAGTTGCCGGAATGCGTGGAAACGAATTAGGGGAGCAGGTGGCAACTGGATGGTGGCGTACCCAACCGGCGTACAGGGTCGGTTCATAGAACGCAGGTTCTACAGCCGGGTGGGCCAGCCGCACTCGACCGATGGTGAAATTCTTAGGGGGTTGATGATCCACCAGGTACGCCCAGGGCCGGCGCATGGGAAGATTCGCGGTCAGGTTTGGGGTGGCGAAAGGTCAAACGATGATTCCGGCGTCGTGTAGCCGTCCCAGCTCTGGCTGGCTCAGTCCGAGCACTTCGGCCAGCACCTGGTCGGTGTGCTCGCCCAGCGCCGGGGCCTGGCCAGTGGCTAGGTAGTCCGCGTCCAGCCGCAGCGGAGACTTGGCGGAGACCATGGTGCCCACCCCGGGCTGGGCGACTTCGGTCAGGATGCTCGCCCTTGTGTCCTGGCGGAAGTCCTCCACCGCCTCGGTCATGGACCTGAACTTGCCCCACAGCACATGCGCAGCCTCCAGTTCGCGCCGCACCTCCTCGAAAGTGCGGGTGGCGAACCAGGGGCGCAGGATTGCGGTGATGGTCTCGCGATAGATGTAGCGGTCGGCCTCCAAGGTGAGATCGATGCCGAGCGCGCTCTCGAGCGCCCCGAAGACCGCCTCGGTCTTTGTCACCGTGCGCAGCGCGTACCACTGCCGATCCGTGAGGGCCACCACCATCACCCGGTGCCCGTCGCGGGTGGCGAAGTCGACTCCGAAGCTGCCATAGAGGTGGTTGCCGATGCGGGGCCGGTCTTCGCCCTTCTCGGCGGCTTCGGCGAACCATCCCAGATTGGCCACCCCGGCCTGAGCCACGTCGGCCAGCGCCAGCTCGAGGTAGGCCCCCTCTCCGGTGCGATCGCGGCGGCGCAGCGCGGCCAACAGGCCGGTGGTCATGGTCATGCCGGTGAGAAGATCCCAGGCGGGAAGGACGTGATTGACCGGCCCGGCGGCCTCCACCGGCCCGGTCAGCCAGGGCACTCCGACCTCCGGATTGACGGTGTAGTCCACCGCCGGGCGGCCGTCGGCATGACCTTGGATGTGCACGTGGATGACGTCGGAACGCCGCGAGGCAAGAACCTCGTAGGAGAGCCAGGGGCGGCCCACGTTGTTGTCAACCACCACGCCGGCGTCGGGTCCGGGGGCGGTGGCCAGCCCGATGACCAGCTCGCGCCCTTCGGGCGAGCGGAGATCGACTGCCACCGAGCGCTTGCCCTTGTTGAGCGATGCCCAGTAGAGGCTGGCCCCGGTGTGGGGAGAGAGCGGCCAGCGGTTGAAGTCCGCCGCCCCGCCGATGGGGTCGACGCGGATGACGTCCGCGCCCATCTGCCCGAGCGCCATGCAGCCGGAGGGGCCGGCTACGAAGGTGGCGCACTCGATTATCCTCAGTCCGGCCAGAAGGCCGGTAGATGCCTCTCCCAACGCCACTCCTCTCGGTTCCCGGCTGCGGGCCCGGCCCGGCCTCGCCTCAGCCGATTTGTTCTTGCTCGGATTGTCCAGGCCGAATACTTACTTGCGTCACGGGTGAACGGCTGCAATCGTACCCAGCGAAACCGAAGAAGAGGCGGCTCGGGCCGTGGCAGCCCTTTCCGCCTTGGCGGCCTGCCGCCGGGGGCCTTCGCCGAACCGGCGCTCAGCCCCGAAGGCGCCGCTGCTCCGCACGCACCAGGCCGCCTCCGATGATGAGACGCTGGATCTCCGAGGTGCCCTCGTAAAGCCGAAGCAGGCGCACTTCCCGATAAATCCGCTCCACCGGCACCTCGCGCATGTATCCCGTGCCTCCGTGCACCTGCACGGCCTTGTCGGCCACCCGGCCGGCCATCTCGGTGCAGAAGAGCTTGGCGACGCTGGGGGCGATGCGGCGGTCCTCGCCGGTGTGGTACTTGCGACCGCACTCGCGCACCAGCGCCTCACCGGCCATCACGTCGGTCTGCATGTCGGCCAGGTGAGCTTGGACGAGCTGGAACTCGCCGATAGGCACGCCGCCCTGGGTCGCCACCGCCGCATAGGCCACGGACTCGTCCAGCGCCCTGCGGGCCGACCCGACGGCCAAGGCGGCGATATGTACGCGACCTCTCGCCAACGAGGACATGGCCGCCTGATAGCCGTGCTGCTCCGAGCCGCCGACCAGAGCCGCGCGTGTGACCCGGACGCCGTCGAAAGTGACGTCGGCCGTCCAGGCGCCCTCCTGGCCCATCTTTCGGTCGTGCGGCCCCACCGTCACGCCGGGGCTGTCCGCGGGGACGAGGAAGACCGCGATTCCGGGGTCCTTGCCATTGGCTTCCCGGGTGCGGGCGAACGTGATGAAGAGCCCCGCGGTGGGGGCGTTGGTGATGAAGCGCTTGTTGCCGTCGATCACCCAGCCGTCCCCGTCCGGTTTGGCGGTGGTGCGCAGCCCCGCGGGGTTGGAGCCCGCTCCCGGCTCGGTGAGCGCGAAGGCGGCGACCACCTCGCCGGAGGCGATGCCGCGCAGCCATCTCTCGCGTTGCTCGTCGGTGCCGTAGCCCACCAGGACCTGACCCGCGATGCCGTTGTTGGAGCCGAACATCGAGCGCAGAGCCAGCGAGGTGTATCCGAGCTCCATGGCCAGCTCCACGTCCTGCACGAGGTTAAGGCCGAGGCCTCCCCACTCCTGGGGGATGGCATAGCCGAAGAGGCCCAGATCGGCCGCGGCGGCCCGCAGGTCCGCTGGCACCTCGTCCTTGGCCATGATCTCGTTCTCGCGAGGCACCACCCGATTGCGCACGAAGTCGCGGGTGGCTTGGAGAATGTCGGCGAAATCGTCGTCGCTCACCTGCTGGATGCCGGGCTCGTTCCCGACTCCGGGGCGCGCCTCGGTCATCTTGTCCTCCTTGTCCGATGCTTGTTTTGCCACGGCTGGAAGTGGCCGAAGCGCTCCGCGCTCAACGCAGCGCCTCGAAGACCGCGGCGAGTCCTTGCCCGCCTCCGATGCACATGGTCGCCAGGCCGTATCTGCCTTGGCGGCGCTGCAGTTCGCGGGCGAGAGTGGCGAGCATCCTGGCCCCCGTAGCGCCTACCGGATGCCCCAGGGAGATTCCTGAACCGTTGGGGTTGATGCGGTCGTCGCCCGGGTCGACCCGCCACTCGCGCATCACCGCCAGGGCCTGGGCGGCGAAGGCCTCGTTCAGCTCGATCACGTCCATGTCATTGAGGCCAAGGCCGGCGCGTGCCAGGGCGCCTTGGGTGGCGGGTACCGGGCCGATCCCCATCCTCTCCGGGGCGACTCCGGCGTGCCCCCAGCTGACCAGGCGGACCATCGGGGTCAGCCCGAGTGCCTCGGCCCTTTCGGCGGTGGTGACAAGCGCCATGGCTGCGGCGTCGTTCTGCCCGCTGGCGTTCCCGGCTGTCACGGTTGCCCCGGGGTCGGACTTGCCGAGGATCGGTCTGAGCTTTGCGAGGCTTTCCAGATTGGCGTCAGGGCGGGGGTGCTCGTCCT
>JAJZNF010000121.1 GCA_021847985.1 Actinomycetes bacterium
CACCGCCTTCGACGACTCTTTCGAAGCCTTCCTCACGCGTTACAGGGCCAACACATCCCGCCTCGTCGAGGCGCTCTATCAATTGGACGGCTACAGGGACGGCTATCTCTGGAGCGGCATCCGCTTCCAGCCGGCGAAGAAGGCCCAGATCACGGTCTCCGACCTCTCCCTGGCCCGCAGACACTTCGCGCGCCTCGACGGCGTCAAAGCAGTGCCGGAGGGCGGCCTCGCGCTGCTGACCGCCTTCGCCGACAACTCGGTCCCCCAGGTGCTCGAAGCCGACGGAATCCTGCACTACCGTCACGACCTGGCCGACCTCATCGCCTCAGGGGTCGAGCTCGAGTACGGCTCCCAGGCCGAGATCGAGATCCGGGCATGCACCATCACCGCCGTGGAACGGCTCTGCTCCGCGGCGCTCGCCGCAACGGGGAGTACGCCGGCGCCGGCCCGGATCGACGCCCTGCTCTGGAACCGGAAGCACGACCCGGCCCGCGAGGCGCACTACCGCGCAAGGCGGTCCCACAAGACCCGCAGCCGCTTCTACTGAACGCGGCCCCTAGCGGTGCGCGAAGAGGAGGTCCCTACCTTCCATCTCCTTGGCCGCCGCGACCAGGAGGGCCTCGCCATCCCAGGGAGCCACCAGCTGCAGTGAGACCGGGACGCTGGAAGCGCCACCGCCCCCCTGCGGGCTGTCCATGCCTCCCAGCGCCTCGTCCGAGAGCAAGCGGGCAAGCGGAAGCGACAGGCCGGGGGTCCCGGCAAAGTTGAAGGGAAGGGTGTTGCGGTTCAGGGAGGCACCGATGGCCTTGGCCATCGAAGGTATGGCGCTCGGCACCGTGGCCAGCGCCAGCACGTCGAAGTCCTCGAAGCGCTCCTCCAGGAGGTTCTGGAAGGCGTGCCGGTCCTCGAGCGCCTGGCGGTAGGAGTGGTCGGCGACCTGGGCGCCGGATAGCAGCCTTTGCACGACGATGGGATCCAGCCGGTGCGCCTCCCGCAGCAGGCGGGAATCGCTCCGGTAGGCCTCCGCGGAAATCACCTGGTTCGCGCTCCGGTGGACCTTGGCCAGGTCGATGTCGCTGAACTCGGTGACCACCGCCCCCATGCGGGAAAGGGCGAGCCGTATCACCTCGTTGAAGGTCTCGGCCTGGGCGTTGACCAGGAGAGCCACCCTCAAGGGGGCCGCGAGGCGCATGGGCGAGTAACCGGAGTCCATGATCTCGAGCGCCTCCTCCAGAGCGGCGGCGGAGCCCGCCAACGGGCCAACCGTGTCTAGGGAGGGGGCAAGCGGGTACACGCCGACGTTGGATATCCTTCCCCAGGTGGTCTTGAGCCCCAGGATTCCGCAGGCGGCGGCCGGAATGCGCACCGAGCCGCCGGTGTCGGTGCCCAGTGCGAAGTCCGCGGCGCCGATTGCCACGGCCACCGCCGAACCGGAGGAGGAACCTCCCGGAACCAGCGAAGGATCGATGGGGTTGACCGGCGTCCCCCACCAATGGTTGATGCCGGTGGAGCCGAAGGCCAGCTCGTGCAAGTTGGCCTTCCCGACGATCCTGGCTCCCCGCTCACGTATCCGCTGCAGGCAGCGCGCGTCTTCCCTGGCGGGCTCGGCCGTCGAAAGTACCAGGCGGCTACCGGCGGAGGTCCTGGTGCCCTCCATGTCGATCAGGTCCTTCACCGCCACCCGAGGGGCGTCGCCCGAGGTCGGAAACTCCTCGATCGCCCAGTTAGATCCGCTTGCCATCTGACCTCCCTCAGGGCTACCGGCACCGGCCGTGCGCCCGCCCGCTGCATGCTAGATCAGCACACCGCGCAGCACTTCTCAAATCCGCAGCACACTACCCGGACTGGAAGGTGGAGACCCCGGTGACGTTGCCCGCCTGGGCGATGGACGCCAATGCCTGGGAGTCCCCCTTCAGGTAGCCGTTCAGGAAATCCACCGTCACCGCGGCCACCACCGCCTCGTAGCTACTCGGCTCGGTGTAGGCATCCAGATGGCCGGCGCCTTGCAGCCAGAGCAGGTACTTGGGGGACGGTGCCTGGGTGTAGATCTGCTGCGAAGCCGCCGGCGGGTTGATGGTGTCGGCACTGCCTTGGACCACCAGCATCGGCACCGAAAGGCCGGCCGGGAAGTAGCTCCCGCGATAGGTCGCAAGCTCGGCGCCGGAAAAGACCACCACCGCCTTGGGGCGCGAGTCTCGGCAGCAGGTGTTGTAGGCCGTTGCGAGCACGGTGTCCCCACCGTCGCTCTGCCCGGTGATAGCGATCTCGGAGGGGTCGATCAGCTCGTAGAGGGGCGACGACGGGTCCGTGTTGGCGGTCAGAGCCCAGGTAATGGCGGCCGAAACGTCGGCCGGCTGGTTGAGTATGTCGGCCTCGTCGAGTCCCCCGAACGGCGGGGGGCTGGTGCGCGGGAAGTCCACGCCCACCACCACGTATCCCGCCTTCGTCAAGGCCTGGATGACGGGCATGTAGTTCGAGTAGTCGAGATCGTAGCCCGGCGCGAACATCACCAGGGGCATCCGGTAGTAGCCCCGGTAGGGAACCGGACTGGATCCCGAGGTCATAGCAGGATAGAAGGCACCGATGCGCAGGACGCGAGGGCCACAGCTCTGCCCGCTGCCGGAGGGCACGCACATGCTGGTACCGGGCTCGCTGTAAGTGGTGCTGTAGCTGGCCGCCTGGTAGAGCGAAGCGCCCTTGGCACTGCCAGGCACGACAAAGGTGGGCGGGGGCGCGGTCGTGGTGGTCGACGGCTGAGTGGACGAGCCGGTGGCGGAGCTTCCACGGTTCCCGGAGAACCCCTCGGCCACCAGCAATGAGATCACCGCGACCAGCGCCACGAAAACCACAGCGCTGCGGGCCAGACGATAGCGCCGCGATCTGACCAACTTACGGGCCGGGCGCCGTGCCGCGCTCATTCCGTCACTTGCCCAGGCTCAGCTCGGCCTCTTCCCGCTCGATGTCGGAGATCTGGTGCAGCCGGGCCACGTGGCGCTCGCCCTCGAAGGGGGTTGCAAGAAATACCGCCAGGATCGCCTCGGCGTAGGCGGGAGGAACCACCCTGGCCCCAAGAGCAATGACGTTGGCATCGTTGTGCGCCCTGGCCAGCCTGGCGGTGTACTCGTCGGGGCAGAGCGCCGCGCGAACACCGTGGACCTTGTTCGCCGAAATCTGCTCACCCTGGCCGCTTCCTCCGACCACCAGGGCGAAGTCGGCCTGGCCGTCACGGACCGCCCGGGCAGCCCGGGCGCAGAACCACGGATAGTCAACCCTCTCCGTCGAGTCGGTGCCGAAATCGATGATCCGGGCCCCCCGCTCGACCAAAAAGCCCTTCAGGTGCTCCTTGAGCTCGTATCCCGCATGGTCGGCACCGACCGCGATCGCAAGACCCTCGTACAACTTCGCCACTCCACAGAATTTTCCCGGCCGCCGGCGCAGAGACGTCCGGCAGCGTGATACAGAATCCCTTTGCCCGGCCTAGAGGTAGGTGCCCGGCACGTGCGGCTCGTCCTGGGGAGCCGGAAGCCCGCGGCGGTGCAGCTCGTCGAGCTGCGAGCGCGCCTGCATCTGCTGAGCGAACAGTGTCGCCTGGATGCCGTGGAAGAGCCCCTCCAGCCAGCCGACCAGCTGGGCCTGGGCGAGGCGGAGTTCGGAATCGCTGGGCAGCTCGCTCTTGAGAAAGGTGAGCGAGAGGCGGTCGAGCTCGGCGGAGAGGTCGGGCGAGAGCCCGCTCTTTAGCTCGGCCACCGAGGTCTGGTATATCTCCTTCATCCGCGCCCGCGACGACTCGTCCAACGTGGTCTGGCGCACCTCGTCCAGGAGGGTCTTGATCATGGTCCCGATGCGCAGCACCTTGGAGGGAGCGGAAACCACCTCGGTCTCCACCTCCTCCTCCTCGCTCCGGGGCGCTTCGCCAACGGAGTCAGGCACCAGGAGCACCTTTTCGGCCGGTTCGGTCTCATTCTGCGACATGGATAATTACCTTAGCTCCCGCGTGGCGCTTCCCCGGGGCGGCGCGCCAAAGGTCATACGGCCAAATGCCCCACCAGGGGGACATCCAGCTCAGCCGAGGTAAGCGCGCCGTGGCGCGAGACCAGATTGAAGGGTCCGACATCGGCCGGATCGAGGAAGGCGATAGGCGCGGTGGCTATCAGCGCCAGGTCGCCCAGGCGTTGATGCGCCCTGCCCTCGTTGTGATCGGGGCCGAACAGGCCGCAGTCGAGCGCCTCTTCCCTGCTCATGACCACCGCTATCTCCGAGTAGACCTCTTTGGCGATCTTCTCCGCGCTGACCAGCTCCCCGCGGCGCAGGTGCAGCCAACGGAAACGCCCCTCCCCGCTCTTCATGATGGTGAGAGCCTCCAGGCGCGGGTCGATGGACAGTGGCGGATCGGGCACGACCACCTGGCCGTGGTCGGCCGTCACCACCAGGGCCGCTCCATGTGGGAGAACGGCAATGAGCTCGTTGACAAGAAAGTCCAGGAAGCGCAGCTCGCGCAAGTAGGGGTCGCCGAAGCCGTATTCGTGCGCCACGGTGTCGAGTCCCTCGTAGTAAGTGTAGACGAAAGGGCGCCCGGCCTGGAGCAAAGCGGCCACCTTGGAGACCATCGTCGAAAGGGTGCGGAACTCGTGAAGTCGGGTGTCACCCAGGTAGGCGCGAGTGAAACCGGTGTTGGTGTACTGGGCCTTGGAGACCGCCGGCACGTCGAGGCCCATGAACGGCTTTGCCGAGCAGATCGAGCCCGGAGAGGAGG